>NZ_JBVVOT010000006.1:0-332876 GCF_055807455.1 Bradyrhizobium sp. Kon58 | reverse complement strand
ATGTCCCCAATGCGGCGCATGGCCTATGGCGGCGACCATCCAAAAGTCCGCTTCCGCGCAACGCGAAATCCAGTTCAGGTGTCCGAGGTGCCAAGCGGAGGAGGCTGGCCGGCTCCGTCGTCCAACGTCCCCGTTGCGCGCCGCCTGATACCACGAGGCCGAAGCACCGGAGACGCTATCACGTCGCTCCGAGGTGGCAGGTTCTCGCCCGGCGGGGAGACCAGGCTGACCAGGCTAGATCCCAATGGTCCCCACGAGGAAGGCGAGTAGCTGGCGCTTTCAATAAACCGCATCAGGCGTCTGGAACGTAAATGACGTTCCGGCTTTTCGCTCCGTGATAGTCGGAGGGAAGTGCGATGAAATCGATGAGCGCTCTTGCCTTGGCAGTTGTCGTCTCGACAGCGACGGTCTCGGCGCAGCCGGTGCGATGGACCAAGTACACCATTCCCCAGACCGGCACCTCTATGGATTTTCCCTCCTCGATCTTCACGGAAGAAGCTGGCCGACCCGACGGCTACGGCCAACGGTTCCGAACCGTGGTCAAGAGCGGTCAGCCCGATGATCTGCGCATGACCAGCGCCGAGGAGGCGTTGGGTTCGAGCGCCGTGCTGAGCAGCGTCGACATGGCGATGTCGACCCGCCACGAAGGACAGCGATTTCGTTCAACGTGCTGCGCAGCAAATGCTCGCTGCCGCGCAGGAGGACGGGCGGCAACAAGCGCCACTAGGCGAGCAGCTCCGCACCCTCCATAGGCATGGCGGCGAGCGCGACGCCCATGGCGGACGCGGCGTCGCCGCGCAACGCCGCGTCCAGTTCGGCACCGCGGCGTCCCATCCTCGATCGAGAACGGCCAAGAGGTCGACAGCGACCACTCAGCTTTGGGTAAACGCTCCGACCATGGTGTTGCCGGTCGCGCCCGAGTTCGTCGGGCAGTTCTGCTGCCGGAGCTTGTGCTCCGGCACCTTCGTTGACTGAGTCATAACCTGCTCCCTAGCCTGCGATGATGACGATGGGCTGCGGGTAGTCGGGCAGATCCCAGGTGTTGGCATCCTTCGCGCCGCACAGGACCTTGGCGGCGATCGCCCGAGACGGGAAAGATGGCCGAAGAAGCTGGCCACGTCGACGTCGTCAAGGGCGTGAACCCGCAGATGCTCGACCTTCCCGACTGCGATCGCGCCCCTCTGGACCTGTTCGTAGAGCATAGCGACCGGCTCTTGTTCGACGCGGGTTGCCGGGCGCTGCGGACGCCCTTCGAAAGCCGGCGCCGGGTGCTCCCGCGTGCAACAAAAAACAGCATGGTTACCGCAGCTGATTTTGTTGATTCAAATTGTCGCCGAGGGGGGCGATGAATTTCAGGATGGGAATTCCATGTCCGGCAGGAGACCGTTCTCCTCGAGCAGTCGGCGGTAAGTATCCAATTCCTCCTGCTGCGCGAGGAAAGCCGCCTGGGTCGTCGAGACTTGCTGGTTTAGTTCCCGAATGCGCTCGTTCAGCTTGATGACGAAGGACTTGGCCTTCTGCTTGATTCCGTGGGCGTGCTGATCAGCTTGCGAAGCGATCGCATCGATCTTCAATTGAGCTGCGGCGTTTGCCTCCGCCGCTTTTTCGGAAACATATGCCTTTGCGCGAGCCTTTAGATCGGACTTTTGTTCCTCAAGGCCACGGTATGCCAACGCGATCGCCTCGGTCTGCCGCTGCCGCTGCTTCCACTCTTGCCGGGACAGGCGCTGGAGGCGCGGTCCGAGACGGGTCAGACCGCAGCGGACGCCGACATGCTCGTAGTAGTCATCCTGGAAGCACCGCATCTCTGCCTTGTAGGCCGCCTTCTGGTCGCGCGGGCTGCCGCCTTCGGCCTTGCACTTGTTCGCCGCGCGATAGCCGGCATGAACGCTTTCGATGCGGAGCCGGCCATCCGGATCGAGATCGGGCACGACGGCATAGTGCAGGTGGGGACGATCCTCGTCCAAATGTTCGACGACAGTTTTGAGCTGCTCGCCCCACTGGCGCTCGAGCCACTGGATGGTCATTTTCCGCCAGTAGAGGTAGTGCTCCATCGCTTGGGTGTCAGTGCGCACTTCGGAGGTGAGCACCGGCCAGGTGGCGACCCCAACCAGGACCACGAGCGCGGTGATGCTCAGCTTTCGTCCGGCCTTGTCGATGGCTTGTCCTGCGCGCTCGTTGGCCAGTGAGAAAGCCGCGACGGGATGAAGGCCGAATACCACGTTGGGGGGCTCGGGAACGGAAACGTGGCTGCACGCGCCCGGCGCACGGATCATCTCGTTGAGAATGCCGTCCATAGACGTTTTGCGCACGGAGCTATTCTTCTTGTGGGCACCGCGCCGGGAATAGGCACCGGCATGATTGAACTGGTATCCAGGCATAGTGGGATGTCCTTATCTGTGCCCAGCTTCGCCGACGCGCTTGCAAGCCGGAAGGCTTCCTTTCTTGAAAATCGCTTTTTGAGGTCGAATTCGATCGACCTAGTCGGTTCACTAGGTGGATGGCGGACCGCCGTTCTGACGGGACCCGGCCGAACTCCAGGGCGCCGCCAGGTTTGGAGTGGGCGCTGCTTGTCGCTGAGTGGCCCTGCCAGCCGTTCGGGGCTTTCACTATGGTCGTCAGCGGCCTGATGAAGTCGCAGCAAGCGGCCGACGCCAAGGCCAGCCGACCCACCCTGCCGAGGGGCCCAAGCCGCCCGGCTGCCGAAACCACCGACGCGATGGCCGGCGTGCTCGGCTCGATCGCCCGCTGGAGCCCGGCGCCATTTCGCGGCCGCGATCGTCGCCCAGAGGCCGGTCGATGCTGGCCGCTCCGGACCCGGCCTTGCCTAATCGTCGCAACGTGGGGGAGGGCAAGGCCGCCGCATTGCAAAGTGACAGCCGACGTTCGCGCCTCCAGCATGCCCCGTGTCGCGTGCGCGTCCGGCGACGTCCCCGGCATGCTTGCCGTCGTATCCGCGGGGTGTCTGTACGATTTTCGGGGATGGTAGCCGGGGCGTAGCCGCAGGATGCGAGGCCGAAGCATGGTGCACGATAGCGGCCCCAATCCGGATCAAGGGCGCTTCCTCCGGCCGATGCCGACCGTCACTCGACGTGCCAACCGACGCCGGTCCCATTTCCGCATTCCTCCGCGCGCTTGCGTCTTGAAATCCGATCGCTAACGGAGGATGCCCAAGGTGTAACATAGCGTGCGATAGCGCAGTCGACCTTGAGCAGACGGCGCCTACCGTCGCTTGTTTCCGGCGCTTGCAACATGCAACACTCATCTGCTACACGGGACACTTGTCGCACCGTTTGACGTAGTTTTTTCAATGGCTTGCCGGCGTCCCGGTTCTGGCTGCGTACCCTCCCGCCCCAGCCAGCGCTTAGCTCGCGGCTACTCGGTCGCTTCCATGTGGTTTTGGTCTACGACCCGTAGCGTCCGCCGCACCATGCCCTCGACAATGACCGCCGACTCGCTTGGACGCAGATGGATCGCCGTGGACCTGAGCAGCCATGGCAACACCGACTGCTCGAGCCGCTCCTCATAGGCGTGGCGCATCATGTCGAAGGCCATCAAGCCTGGACCCGCCAGGATGACATGGTGCGGCCGCAGCACCGATATCGTTGCTGCGACGGCCTCGGCGAGCGCGCGACCCGCCTGCAGGAATAGGTGCTCGAGACGTGGATCACCGCCCAGTGCGCGCTCGCGCAAGAGAGCCATCTGTCCTTCGGACGGCTGCTGCGAGTCCGCCGGCGGCAGATCGAGAAAGGTGCGGGCGTCGCGATAGAGCGCATAATCGGCAAGATAAGCCTCGATACAGCCGCGCTGGCCGCAGCGGCATTGCGGGCCGTCCGGCGCCAGCTTGACATGGCCGATCTCGCTGCCGGCGCCCCAGCGTGCTTCACCATCGGCAACGACGCCCATCCCGATGCCGTGACCGACCATGATCGTGGCCGAGAGGCCTTGCGCCAATGCCGGTTCGGCAGCCGTGAGGGCGAGCGCGACCGCGACAGCGTCGTTCGCCATGACGACATCGACGCCGAACGCCTGACGTATCGGCGTCGCCAGATCGACTTCGGTGATCGACAGCGCGGGACTCCACAATGTCGTGCCGGTGTCGACGTTCACGATGCCTTGCAGCGCAATCCCGATTCCCAACAGCCGATGGCGCGGCGTCGCCGTCGCATCGAGCAGCGCATTGATTTGCGCGATCACGAGATCGCGCAGCGCGCCTGCATCGAGCGCGCGCGTAGACAGTGCAAGTCGCGACTGCGCCACGCCGGAGCCGCGGAAATCCGCGATCAGCGTCTCGATCAGGTTCATGCGGACCGAGATCGCGACGATGCGCCCGAACTCCGGGTTCAGGGTCAGCAGCACGGCCGGCCGGCCGCGGCGACGGCCATTCGGCCCGTCCGCATCCTCTTCCTCGCCATCCTCGGACCACGGCGTTGCCGCCGTCTCGGTCTCGCACAGCAGCTCTTCCGCGATCAGCCGCGACGTCAGGCCGGAAACGGCCGGGAAGCTCAGGCCAGTGCTCCGGGCGAGCGCCACGCGTGGCAGCGGCCCCTGGCGTCGCAAGACGTCGACGAGACGGCCGCGGTTGGATTCGCGGGCCGTGTTCGACACGCGTCTGGACGGCTCAATTTGGTCAACCATGCTGCCTCTTTAATTCATCAGGTAAATTTAATGGAGGGGGGCGAGATACCGGTGTGACCGGAAAAGCACAATCGGATTCGGTTTTCAGCAGCCATATTTACTATTATCGTACCATCTGTACTATTTAGACTTGAAGAAGGGGCAAGTACATCCTGATCCGGCTGTTTTGCCCTGCGGCATTTGTTCGCGACGTAAATAAAAGATGGCGCATAAGCGCTGTGAAACCCCCGAACGGGGGTGACCAAGGGAGGTGTACATGAACGGATCGATGAAGAAACTCATGGTGTCGCTGTTTGCGACCGCAGCTGCGCTCGCGGTCGCTACGGGGGCGGCGCAGGCCCAGCAGAAAAAGACCATCGCGCTGGTGACCAATGCCGCGGCCGATTTCTGGACCATCGCCGGCCGCGGGCTCGAAAAGGCTCAGAAGGAGCACCCGGAATACGACATCCAGTTGATCGTCACCAACGAGGCGACCGCGGCGGGTCAGCGGCGCGAGCTGGACGACCTGCTGGTGCGCGGCGTCGCTGGCATCTCGATCTCGGTCGACGATGCGCCGCATGCAACCGAAGAGCTCAACAAGGTTGCGGCCAAGACCGTGTTGATCACGACGGATAGCGACGCGCCGCAGAGCAATCGGCTCGCTTATATCGGTACCGACAACGTCGCGGCCGGGCGGCAGGCCGGCGAAGAGATCAAGAAGGCGCTGCCGAACGGCGGCAAGATCGCGCTGTTCGTCGGCACGATGGACGCGGACAATGCCCGCGAGCGGGTGCAGGGTATCAAGGACGCGATCGCCGGCACCAAGGTCGAGCTGGTCGACGTGTTCACCGACCAGGTGGACTTCGCCAAGGCCAAGGCGAACATGGAGAACGTGCTGGTCAAATATCCCGACATCGCACTGTTGTCAGGGCTTTGGAGCTACGAGACACCGCTGATCTATGACGCGGTCAAGGCGGCGGGCAAGGCCGGCAAGGTGAAGATCGTCGGCTTCGACGAGGACCAGCGCACGTTGCGGGGCGTTTCTGACGGCACGATCGAGTCGACGGTGGTGCAGCAGCCCTACGAGTTCGGCTATCTCTCCGCCACCAACATCATCAAGACGCTGAACGGCGACAAGTCCTGGATCCCGGCGGGCGGCAAGCTGATCGTGCCGACCAAGGTGATCAGCAAGTCCAACGTCGCGGCGTTCACCGCAGACATGAAGAACCTCCTCAAGAAGTGAGCGTCAGGCGCCCGGCGGCACGGCCGCCGGGCGTCGTGCGGGAGGAAATGAATGGCGGAAATCCTGTTCGAGCTCGCCGGGATCAGCAAATCCTATCCCGGGGTCATGGCGCTCGATGACGTCAGTTTGCGCGTGGATCGCGGCGAGGTCGTGGGCCTGATCGGCGAGAACGGCGCCGGCAAGTCGACGCTGATGCGCGTGCTCGGCGGCGTGATTGCGCCGAGCGAGGGCGTGATCCGCATCGGCGGCACCGACCACGCACGTGTGACGGTGACCGAGGCGACACAGGCCGGCATCGCCTTCGTGCACCAGGAATTGAACCTGTTCGAAAATCTCGACGTCGCCGCCAACGTGTTTATCGGGCGCGAGAAGCTGATGGGCGGACCGCTGAAGCTGGTGGACAATGCCGAGATGCATGCCCGCGTGACGCCGTTGCTGGAGCGGCTCGGCGCCGATTTCGCGCCGGATACGCTGGTCGAAGATCTCTCCATCGCCGAGCGTCAAATGGTGGAGATCGCCAAGGCGCTCTCGATCGACGCCCGCGTGATCATCATGGACGAGCCGACCTCCAGCCTGACGATTTCGGAGACGGAACGGCTGCTGGAAGTGATTGCCGATCTGAAGGCGCACGGCATTTCGGTGATCTACATCTCTCACCGGCTCGGCGAGATCATGACCTGCGCCGACCGCGTCGTGGTGCTGCGCGACGGGCGCACTGTTGGCGAGTTGGCGCGGGACCAGCTGAGCCACGCCGCAATGATCCGGCTGATGATCGGCCGCGACCTGAAAGCGCTGCATACCCCGCCGAAACAGGCGCCGCAGCCGGGCGGCTGCGATATCGTCGGCGTCGTGACATCAGCCTTTCCCGACCGGCAGGTTGATCTTTCCGTGCGGCATGGCGAGATCCTGGGCCTGGCGGGGCTCGTGGGCGCCGGCCGCACCTCTCTTGCCCGCGCAGCGTTTGGCATTGACCCGCTGCTGGGCGGCGAGATCAGGATCGACAACGCACCGGTCGCTGTCGCATCGCCGCGCGACGCGATCAGCCAAGGCATCTATCTGGTGCCGGAGGACCGCAAGAAATCCGGGCTCGTGCTGGAACTGCCGATCCGCGAGAACATGACGCTGGCGAGCCTGTTGGATCATGCGCGGATGTGGCTGGTCAGCGGCGCAGCCGAGCGCAAGGTTGCGAAAGAGCAGGTCAGGCGTCTCTCCATCAAGGCGCCAAGCATCGACATGGAGGTGGTGACGCTCTCCGGCGGCAACCAGCAGAAGGTCGTGCTCGGCAAATGGCTGTCCATGCAGCCGCGCGTGATGTTCTTCGACGAGCCGACCCGCGGCATCGACGTCGGCGCCAAGGGCGAGATCTACGCGTTGATGCGCGAGCTTGCCGACCAGGGCGTCGCGATCGTGATGATCTCCTCGGACATGGAGGAAGTCATCGGCGTCTCCGACCGGGTGGCGGTGATGCATGAAGGCAGCGTCAGCGGCGTGCTCGAGCGGGAGCAGTTCAGCGAATACAACGTATTGCGACTGGCCATGGGCCAGGCGCTGGAAACCGCGGAAGCGGCCGCGCCATGATCAGGAAAGAGCTCGGTCTGGGATTGCTGCTGGTGGTGATCGCCGCCGTCACGGGCGCGATCAATCCCGCCTTCCTGTCGCTGGTGAACCTCTTGAACATGGCCAATCTGATCGGCCTGTTCGGTGTGTTCGCGCTCGGCGAGGGGCTCGTGATCATCACCGGCGGCATCGACCTGTCGCTCGGCTCGATGTTTGCGCTGCTCGGCGTCGTGTTCGTCGACCTTCTGACGACCTATGAGGTGCCGTGGCCCCTGGCGCTGGCGGCCGTGCTGCTGGGCGGGCTGGTGCTCGGCGGCATCCAGGGGCTCCTGATCACCCGGCTGAAGATGCAGCCCTTCATCGTGACGCTGTGTGGCTTGCTGATCTATCGCGGCGCCGCCCGCTACTACACGAGTGATTCGACCCGCGGCTTCGGTTACGGCGACGAGGCGGCGACACTGAGCAACATCGCTTCGGGCAATGTGGCGGGAATCCCGAACACCTTCATCCTCCTGATCATCCTTGCGCTGATCCTCGGCGTGCTGCTGCACCGCTCGGTCTACGGGCGCTGGCTTTATGCCGTCGGAAAAAACGAGGAAGCCGCGCGCTTCTCGGGCATCAACACAAACTTCGTGATCGCAACCGCCTATATCATCAGCGGCGGACTCGCCGGAGTTTCGACGGTCTTGTTCGTGTTCTACACGAACTCGGTCTCGCCGAGCTCCTTCGGCAATTTCTACGAGCTCTACGCGATCGCGGCCGCCGTCCTGGGCGGGTGCAGCTTGCGCGGCGGCGAGGGGTCTATTCTCGGTATCGTGCTGGGCACGGCGCTGCTGCAGGTGTTGCAGAACCTGGTGAACATCCTGGGCATTCCCAACTCGCTGAATTTCGCGGTGATGGGCACGGTCATTCTGATCGGCGTGTTGGCGGATCAGCAATTGCAGGCGCGACGGCGGCGCAAGCAGGCACTGGCCGGCGTCGCCCGCGCCGCGCCGAAATCGACATTGGCGGAGCAAGTCCAGGGCGCGTCACCGCGCGCCACGGATGCATTGCCGGCGAGAACGGGTGATCGGGCATGACGGATCCAGGCTCCAGTTGACACAAGGCTGCCTGGTCGGCGGCCGCTGGGGAGGGAGTGCGTTCCAGGCTCGAGGGCTTTGGGCAGGGACGTGAGGCGAAACAAGCAAAGCCTGAGACGGCGGGAGGACGAGTAAAATGTTACGCAGGTTTATAAACACCGCAGGGGCGTGCGGTGTGGGGATTGCTTTCTCATCGCTGTTTTGCGGTGGCGTATATGCGGCCGATTTTTCGACGAAAGCTGCACCTGTTCCGTATGGTACGGCTGACGATTTCTGGACGCGGCCGTATCTGTTCGGCGATCTCGGCAGGACCAAGCTGAAGGAACAGGGCATCGAGCTGGGCCTGACGCTCGGCAACGAATCCGTCGGCAACCTCTCGGGTGGAAGCAGGAACACCGCAGCCAATGCCGGTCAGTTGTGGTTTGGCGCCAAGCTGGACATGGGAAAACTCGCCGGCATCCCCGGCGGCACCGTCGGTCTCACGCTGGTCGACCGCTTCGGCAAGAACCTGAATACCGAAGCGGACATTCCCGCCCTGCAGCTGACCAACGAAGTGTTCGGCCGCGGCAATATTCTGCGCCTGACGCAGCTCTACTACTCGCAGAAGCTTTTCGATGATCGTCTTGAACTCAAGGGCGGCCGTCTTCCGGTCGGCTCCGATTTCTTCTTCGGTCTCTGCGAGTTCATCAACCTGACCTTCTGCGGCGGTCAGCCCGGCAACATCCAGGGTGGCTACATCTACAATTGGCCGGTGAGCCAGTGGGCCGGTGTCGTGCATTACAAGATCGCGCCGGAATTCACGGTGTCGGTCGGTGTCTACGATGCCAATCCGGGTTACCTGACGACGTCGGACCCGGGCGTCTACTTCCTGCCCGGCATTCCCGCCTCGAATCGCGCCAGTGGCGTGATGGTGCCGGTGGAGTTGGTCTGGGCGCCGAAGGGCCCCTTGACCGGGACCTGGAGACTTGGCGGCTGGTACGACAGCGCCTCCTCTATTGATGGCGGTCTTCCCGGTGTCATCAGCACCATCCCGGGCGTCGGTGGCGTCCCGGATCAAAATATCAGCGATCAACGCGGCCGCTTCGGCGTTTACGAGTCGATCCTGCAGCGGTTGACCGTCGAGGGTCCGGGCGCGCAGGGTTGGTATACCTTCCTCAATACCACCGTTGCCGATCACCGGACGTCGTATCAGGATTACCAGATCGCCCTCGGCTTCAGGCATACCGGAACGTTCTCCTGGCGTCCCCAGGACGAAGTCGGCTTCGCGGTCGGCACGACCCACGTGAACACGGCTGCCCTCAGTCCCAACGCCGGCGGCAACGAAGTGCCGCTCGAAGTCTGGTACGGATGGCAGGCGACCGGCTGGCTGAACCTCAAGTTCGACGCGCAGTATGTCATCAATCCAGGTGGGCGCGGCTATAACGCGGTGGGCGTGAAGACCGACAACGCCGTGGTGCTTGGTATGCGCACCGAGGTCCACTTCTGATGGGACGCTCACCCGTCTGATGCGAAAGGTGGGGCATGCCCGTCCCACCGGCGCGCACGCAACATGTGGCGGCTCCGCTCAGCGGAGCCGCCCGGCCGCGACTTCGGTCATTGCGACGTTGCTGCGGCCAGGCCGGGATTTGGTTATTACCTATCCCTCGTACTGATCCGGTCCCATCGCCCAAAGCGATTGATCGTGGCCGGATGCATAGTTCCGATTGTTCAGCGCCGGATTGCGATTGACCATCGGCCGCATGAACATCGGGTGGGTGGCGCTGCGCACCTCGTGCTCGACCGTGAATAGCGGTTTGCCGCTGTCGAGATCGACGATGTCGCAGAAGCGGTACTGGTACTGATTGTCCTCGCGCGAGATCAAATCGCGCGCCAGCAGCTTGCGATACGGGCCGGAAAAGTCGGTGATGTACATCTGCACATGGTGACCGTCATAGTCGCCTTGCGGCCGATCGGTCTCGCGAAACAACAGATGCTGGTCGCGGCCCGTCTTCACGGCGGCAACCGTGCCGTCGCCGTTCCGCAACTCGGATGGCATGCCCATGATCTCGGGGTAAAAGGCACAGATGCCGCGTGCCGATCCCACCGGTACGTCGAACTCGACATAGGGAATGCCGAGTGCGACCCGGCCGAAGCGCGCGGCGTCGGGCTCGTAGCAGCGCAGCCGGTTGCCCCACGGACAAATCGCCTCGACATGGTCGTTGTGCTCGGCGAAGGCGAACGCGGTGCCCTCGAGCTTCTTGGCGACCGACGCCAATCGCGCCAGCAGCGCCTCGCGGCCCGCGATCACCAGCCCGACATGACCGCGCAGCACCTGCGGCAGGCCGCTCGGCAAATGAAACTGGCTTCGTCCGGCGTTGATCCACATGTTGGTGTCGGACACCATCAGAAAGGGATCGCGGGTGAGCCCAAGGCCTGCGACATAGAACAGCGTGGCAAGGCGCTGGTCCGGGACCTGGATGTTGACGTGCTCGAAATGGATCGCGTTGCCGAGGTCTTCTTTGGATCGATCGAATTGTTGCGGCATGGACGGGGCTCTACTGGGGAAGGGACAGGTCCATATTAGAGCACAATTTCCGCCAGTCGAAATGATTAGCCGATCACATCTCGAGGGTGGGGGGCATGGCGTCCGTTGCCACCTTGCCGCAAATGCCAATCCCTGTAAGCTGACGAACAACACAAAGGAAAGAGATCGATGGGAGGGGTTCTGGACGGCGTCCGCGTTCTCGATTTCGGGCGCTATATCGCGGGGCCCTATTGCGCGACCTTGCTGGCCGAATTCGGCGCCGAGGTCATTCGCGTGGAGAAGCGCGACGGCAGCGAGGATCGCTTCGTGGCGCCGGTCGGTGAAAATGGCGAGGGCGCGCTGTTTCTTCAGGTCAACCGCAACAAGAAGTGCCTCACGCTCGATCCGATGAAGCCGGAAGGGCAGGAGGTGATGCGCCGCCTGATTGCGACCGCGGACGTGGTCGTCGCCAATCTGCCGCCGCAGACCTTGCGCGCGATGAAGCTCGACTATGATTCGCTCAAGGCGATCAAGCCGGACATCATCCTGACGACCGCCACCGCGTTCGGCGGGCCGGGGCCATGGTCCGACCGCGTCGGCTTCGACGGTGTCGGCCAGGTGATGTCGGGCTCGGTGTACATGACCGGCGCCGGCGATCCGCCCTACCGGGCCGCGGTCAACTGGGTTGATTTCGGGACGGCGCTGCATTGCGCGTTCGGTACGCTCGCCGCGCTGATCGAGCGCGGCAAATCCGGGCGCGGGCAGATCGTCGAGGGCGCATTGCTCGCAACCGCCTTGTCCTTCACCAATGCCACGCTGATCGAGCAGGCCGTCATCAACGTCAATCGGGTGCCGACAGGCAATCTCGGCCAGACCGCGGCGCCCGCCGACATCTACCGCACCAGGGACGGCTGGGTGCTGTGCCAGGTCACGGGGCATCCGCTGTTCAAGCGCTGGGCCAAGCTAATGGGTGAGGAGGAGGTCTGGCTCAACGATCCGCGCTTTGCCGACGACATCAGCCGCGGCAACAACGGCCCCGTCATCAGCGAGCGGATGGCGCGCTGGTGCGCCGAGCGCACCACGCAGGAGGCCGTCGACACCCTGGGCAAGGCCATGATTCCGACCGGCCCCGTGCTGAGCCCGCAGCAGGCGCTCGATCATCCGCACGTCCGCGCCGGCGGCTTCATGCAGGACGTCGACTATCCCGGCCTGCCGAAGCCCGCACCGGTGGCACGCGCCGCCGTCCGCCTGTCGGAAACGCCCGGCGAAATCGCGACGCGCCCGCCCACGCTCGGCGAGCATACCGATCTTATCCTGACCGAGCTCGGCTACGACAAGGCCGCGATCGCGGCGCTCCGGCAAGGCGGCATCGTCTAGCGAGGAAGGGCACGGTATCTTTGCCGCAAAACACGACCTCATCCTGAGGGCCCGCCGCAGGCGGGCGTCTCGAAGGATGGCCGCAGGCGAGCTTGCCGCATCGTGCACGCCATAGGCAATTGCCTGCGCTTATGGGCGTCACAGCAATTGCTTCAAAGCCTGTGCATCGGCCGGGGCCGCGCTCTTCTGGTCGTTGTCGAAATAGACGTAGACGTCGCAGCCCTGCCGCTTCCAGGACTTGATGCGCCGCGCCCATTGCGCCAGCGTGGGCTTCGTATAGTGCCCGTGATAGCGCCCGCTTGGTCCGTGTCCGCGGACATAGACGAAATCCGCCGTGCGCTTCCATGGCGCCGGCGCGTCGTGATGATCGGACAGGCACAGCGAGATGTTTTCGTCGGCCAGCATCCGCAAGATGCGCGGCTGATACCAGCTCGGATGACGGAATTCGAAACTGTAACGCCGCTTCCGCGACAAAAGCTTGAAGAAGCCGGCGAGACGGTCCGCATCTGCTTCGAATTGTGGCGGCAGCTGGAACAGGATCGGGCCGGCCTTGCCGCCGAGCCGTGAGATGCGATCCTCGAGCAGCTCGAGGCTGTTCACCGAGCGGTCCGACAGCCGCTTCCAATGCGTGATGAATTTCGACGCTTTCCACGCGAAGACGAAATCGCGGCCGGTCTGCGCCCGCCAACCCTCGACGGCCTCCGGCGTCGGGGTGCGGTAGAACACTCCGTTCAGCTCGGTGGTGTCGAACTGCCCGGCGTAGTAGCGCAGCTGCTGCTTCAGCGTCACGCCCTCGGGAAAGAACGGGCCTCGCCAGGAGGCGTAATGCCAGCCGGAAGTTCCGATCAGAACGCGCGCCATATTTAAGGTGTCCATCCGTTGGGATTTGCCGGATGGGAACGTCCGTGCGGCCGATACGTTGCTCGTGAGCTTGATCAACGCAGGACCGGAACCGATGTACGCGCTGTTTGAAGGCAACAAGCAGATCGGCGATCCCTTTCCTACCGAGAAGGAGGTGTGGGAAGCCGCCTTGATCGAGGGGCTGGTGACCGACGTGCCGGTCGCGGACGAGGAGGGCGGCCGCCTTCTGCCCGCCGGCTATCACGTCGCGCAGGTCGAGGAGACGTTCGAGCCGAAGCCCGGCTGGAAGCTGCCGCGCGAGATCTCTTGACGGAGCGCGTGTTCGCAGGGCGGTGGGCTTGCTACGCGCAGCCAGGCTTAGCCCGATTAATGCGCAAGACCTGGTGAGTTCGTTATCGCTTGAAGCACGGCAAGACGGTCGGGCCTCAAGATGATCCGCCGCGGCGGCTGATCGCCGACTTTCGAAATTGGTCCGTCGACGAAGTAAGTGGCGCACCTCGTTGAGGCCCGTTCAGCGAGGCATGACGGATTTGGATTTGCTCAGGTTCAGTTCTTCGATGCCGCTGTCGGGCCGATCCCCGAAGCTCGTCGAGACCATCACATGGTTTGCATCGAGGTTAAAATGATACTTGGCAGATCTGACGGCATTTGGCTGAATGAGCCGAAACAATGGACCGAGAAGGGCAACAGCCTTGAAGTGGTCACTGACAATGCCACCGACTTCTGGCGCGAGACTCACTACGGCTTTATCCGCGACAACGGACATTTTCTCGGGTTTAAGGCCGGGGATGCCTTCACGGCCGAGTTGCGAGTGCGCGGTAATTTCCAAGCGCTCTACGATCAGGCCGGCATCATGGTGCGCGTAGACGCTAATCGCTGGCTTAAGGCCGGAATCGAATTTGCCGACGGACGGGCCATGCTTTCGAGCGTATTGACGGATGGGCGGTCGGACTGGGCAACGGCACCCTATGAGCACGACGCTCGTGACTTCCGATTGCGGGTAACCGTTGCTCATGGCGTTGTTCGTGTGCAAGCTTCGAACGATGGCAAGGTTTGGCCTCTCATGAGGCTTGCGCCGTTTGCCAAGAACGCATCCTATCTTGTCGGACCGATGGCTTGCACGCCGGAGCGGGCCGGGTTGGAAGTGGCTTTTTCGGAGTTTCGGATGACGGCGCCGCTCGGCAAGGACCTTCACGATCTAGAATGAGGCTGCTGGCGCGGCCGGAGGCAGCGCTGAAGTCTGAAGTCGCCCATCGCCGTCGGTTGGCGCATTGCAGCGGCAGGTGAGGAGTCGGGGTAGGGCAGAAGTCATTGCCCGGCGCAGACCGCCGCCTTTGACCCGTCGGAAGCATGGCGGGCATCAAGTGCAGTGTCATTCATGGATACACACTCCAGTTCGAGGCCAGCGCCGCCTTGTTTGAGGCTAACGCGGCCTTGGCAACTTCCGCCATCCAGCTCGATGCCACCGGCAGAATCGCGTCGTTGAAATCATAGCGCGGGCCGTGCAGCTCGGCGCCGTCCCGCAATTCGCCGTTGCCGATCCAGACGAAGGCGCCGGGGCGCCGCGAGAGAAAATGGGCGAAATCCTCACCGGCCATGCTGGGCGCGAGGTCGCGCCGCAGCTCGGCCCGCACCTTGTCTGCGGCGAGGCACGCGAGATCCGCCTCGGCCGGCGTGTTGATGACGACGCCGACGCCAATGACGATCTCCGGCGTCACCTTGACGCCGAAGCTCGTGGCAATCCCGGCGCAGATCTGTTCGATCCGCGCCACGACGGTGTCCTTCACCGCATCGCGATGATAACGCAGCGTGCCGCCGATCGAAACGCGTCCGGCGATTTGGTTGCGTGCCGTGCCGCCTTCGAGCGTGCAGAGCGAGAGCACGGCGGTGTCGAGCGGATCGACGCTGCGCGACACGATCGATTGCAGCGCCACGATCATATGGCCGGCCGCCATCACCGGATCGCGCGTCAGATGCGGCATGCCGGCGTGACCGGCATGGCCATCGATGGTGATGGTGATGCGCCCGCCGGAGGCCATCACGACGCCGTCGTGAACCGCGATGGTGCCGGCGGCAAGGCCCGGCCAGTTGTGAAAGCCGAACACCCGATCCATCGGAAAGCGCTCGAACAGCCCGGCCGCGACCATCGCGCGCGAGCCGCCATAACCTTCCTCGGCCGGCTGGAAAATGAAATCGACCGTGCCGCTCCAGCTGGTGTCGGCGGCGAGCAGCGCGGCGGCGCCGAGCAGCGAAGCGGTATGCCCGTCATGGCCGCAGGCATGCATCACACCGGGATTTTGCGAAGCGTAAGCTAGCCCCGTATCTTCGGTGATCGGCAGCGCATCCATGTCGGCGCGCAGGCCGACGCGGCCCTGGGCGTGGCCGCGCGTCAGGGTCGCGACGATGCCGTGACCGCCGATGTTGGCCTCGAAGGAAATGCCGAGCTCGGTGAGCTTGTCCTGCACAAAGGCGGCGGTGGCTTTCTCCTGGAGGGACAGTTCGGGATGCGCATGCAAATGCCGGCGCCACGCGGTCAGTTTCTGGTGCAGCTCGGGGGTCAAGGCGGGAATCTCTCGGATTGTGTGTCGGCATCGACACCATAGCCGAATAACCGCAGCTTGCATCAAGCGCCAGCGAATGCCTCGGGTGCAGCAACGCGTTGATGCTTGCTGGTGCAAACCGACCGCGCCGCGCGCTCCACTTCACCTCTCCCGCGTGCGGGAGAGGGGGCACACCTGCCGCTGCGGCTCCGTGCTACGCCGACAGCTTCGCCAGCCCGTTCCAGTCGAAACTGATGCCGTGGCCGATACGGTCCGGCGCGAGCGCCAGCCCGTCCTGCAGCACCAGCGGATGCTCGATATATTTGTCGAGCCCAAAACCGTGCGCCTCCAGATACGACCGGTTCGGGCAGGCCGCGAGCAGGTGCACGGTGATGTCGTGCGCGCCATGGCTGGTGACGGGCAGGTTGAACGCCTCCGCCAGCCGAGCGATCTTCATGAAGGCGGAGACGCCGCCGCAATTGGTGACGTCAGGCTCGGGATAGGACACCGCGCCGGCGACGATGTAGTTCTTGAACTCCCACAGCGAACGCAAATTCTCGCCCGCCGCGATCGGCACGCCGCCGGCCTGCATGATGCGGACATGGCCCGCGATGTCGTCGGGAATGATCGGCTCCTCGAGCCAGGTGAGGTCGTAGGGTTGGAACGCGCGGGCGGCGCGGATCGCTTCCTCGACCGTCCATTTCATGTTGGCGTCCACCATCAGCGGAAAGCCGTCGCCGAGATGCTGTCGCATCGCGGAGACCTTCGCTACGTCGGTTTTGAGATCGGGCCGGCCGACCTTCATCTTGATGGCGCGAAAGCCTTTGGCGAGATTGCCGTCGGTCTGCTCCAGCAGCGCCTCGACCGAGAGATCGAGGTCGATGCCGCCGGCATAGCAGGGCACGCGCGCATCGAACCCGCCGAGCAATCGATACAGCGGCAATTTCGCGCGCCGCGCCTTCAGATCCCACAGCGCGATGTCGAGTGCCGAAAGCGCCAGCACCGCCGGCCCGCCGCGCCCGCCATAATGCAGGCCCCACCAGACCTGATGACAGATCGCCTCGGTGTCATCGGCCTCGCGGCCCTCGACCAGCGGCGGGATTTCGCGCTTGAGGATGTCGGCGACGGCGCCGCCATTGCGCCCGACCGTGTAGGTGTAGCCGACGCCCTCGGCGCCATCGGCATCGCGGATGCGGCAGGTGATCAGCTCGAACGCCGCGATGTCGCCGTGGGTCGAGTCGGAGAGCATGACAGGGAGGGGGATCCGGTAGAATCCGGTCTCGATAGTCGAAATGCGCGGCATGCGGCCTCCCTGCGTTTTCTTGCAGGCTAGGCGGCCGGGCACGGGTGGGCAACCGCGTTTGCGGCAATGCTGCTACGTCTTTGCTCGACCCATCCTGCAACATCAAGCGAAGAAACGACGCAACTCCGTGGCGACGCGGATTGGATCGCCTTCGTTGTCTGCGGCAATATGGCCGGCACCCTTGAATTCGACACGTGTTGCGTTCTGCAGGATCGTGACGAGCGCATCGAGCGCAGCGGCGAGATAGCCTTGGCTCCGATCGCCGCCAAGCAGCAGCGTTTCCGTGCTCAAGCCTTTGAAGCGGTCAAGATCGCCGGCCGTCTCTGCAATAAGCTCAATGTCGTAATGAACTGTCGGGATGAGAGTAGCCAGAGGGGGCCCATCGCCCACGCCTTTGTCCGGACGCAGCCGCATCATCACGGCGAAGAGCGGTCTCAGGATAAACGCAGGGAGTTTCGTCAAAACCTCGTCGTCACCAGTCCCTTTGAGCGCGGCAACAAGGGCCGCTGCCAAATTGCCTTTCGTCAGGGCCGCCTCGTATTCCGATGTCCAAAATCTCGGTTGGACGGGGCCGAACTCGAGCGGTGGTTCGTAAAGCGCGAGGCGCGAGATCGCCGGATTGACGAGCGCGGTGTGCATGGCAACCAGCGCTCCGGAGCTCAATGCAAACACATTGTGTGCGCCCGTCTCGGCGAGAAGCCGACCGAGATCATCAATCTCGGTCGCCATGCAGTGGTCGGACCGGAACGGCCCGCTCAGACCTCGACCGCGCCGGTCCGGGATCAGAACGGTGAAGCGGTCCGTGAGTGCCGCTCCAAGGTCGGTAAAGCTCGCTGCGCTTTGCAGCGCGCCATGGAGCAGCACGAGGCCAGGACCTGAGCCCAGTTGCCGATATCCGATGACGGTGCCGTCATTGGCGACAAATGATCTTTCCGAGGTCACGCAAGGCGCCTCACCGCATCGTCGCGAGCTGCACGGCCAGCGCGCAGGCGCGGTCGTATTCGTCCAGATTGATCCACTCGTCGATCGTGTGCGCCTCGTTCTGGCCGGCGCCGAAGGTGACGGTCGGAACGCCGTGGCGGACCATCCAGTTGGCATCGAGCCCGCCATTGGCGGTGCGCACGTTCGGGGTACCGCCGACCGCGGACACGGCCTCCACCGCGCGTTTGACGACGGGAAGGTTGTCCTTCATGCGGAACGGGAAATAGTCGGTCTCGGCCTTGAACTTGACCTTGCCGGACTTGCCTTGCGCGTTGGTGACTTTCTTGGCCGCCTCCTCGAACGCGGCCTTGTAAGCTTTCGTGATCTCCTTGAAGAACTTTCCGTCATGGCTGCGGCTTTCGCCGCGCACATGCACGTAGTCGGTGACGACATTGGTGGCGTCGCCCGCAGGCCGCCCCTCGCCGCCGGTGACGGGGCCGACATTGCTGGTGCCTTGTTGCTTGCGCTTGACCACCTTACCGAACCAGCCGCCGGCCTTCACGTCGGCCAGCGCAAGCGCGAGGATCATGGTCGAGGAGATGCCGCGCTCCGGCGCGACGCCGGCATGCGAGGCGCGGCCAAAGATCTCCACGGTCCAGCGATCCGCGCCGACCGCACCGATGACGACGTTGGAAGCCGAGCCGCCGTCATAGTTGAAGGCCATCACCGGCGAGCCGAGCTCGTCGAGCTTGACGTGGCGCGCGCCATAGAGCCCGCTCTCCTCGCGCACGCAGAACAGCAGCGTGATCGGCGGATGATCGAGCTGCTGCTTCTCGAGCTCGGCGGCCAGCGTCACCAGCACGCCGCAGCCGCAGCGATTGTCGCCGCCGAGTGCAGTCTTGGCATCGTTGACGATCTTGCGTCCCGACTTCTTCGGCCTGGCGCCGGCGCAGAGCGGCACGGTGTCCATGTGGGTCATGAACATGATGCGCGGCTGGTTGTGCAGCGCGCCGCGGCCGGGCAGGTCGACGATGAGGTTGCCGGTCTCGGTCGGCACCGGAATGCGCGTATTGGCGTCGTCGAGCCGGATCGCCTGCGCCGGCACGCCGCTCTCCTTCAGCGCAGCCGTGAGCTCACGCCCGATCGCGGCCTCCTGTCCGGTGACGCCCTCGACGGCGAGAAAGCGCATGAGGCGGTCGGTGGCGGCTTTGGTGTCGACAGGCATGAGATGTCCCCTTGATGCAGGGCTCTACTCTATCGTCGGTCTTGGCGAGGTATAGACCAAAAAGATCAGCGCGCCGATGCCAAGCATGGCAGCCATGAAAAGCAGCACCGCCGGCAGCCCCGCGAACGCCGCCACGGCGCCGGTGACCGACTGCATCAGCGCCGCGCCGAGGAAGAAGGCGAGGTTGATCGCCGCGAGCGCCTTGCCTGCCACTTGCGCGTCGACCAGCTGCCGCGACATGCCGAACAGCAGCGGCTGCGCCGAGGTCGCCAAGCCAATGAGCACGAACAGCACCAGGTCGTATTGCGGCGGCATCACGGGAAGGCCGAGCAGCATCGAGACGGCATAGTGCGGCGCCCCTAACGCCATCAGCGCCAGCAGCACTGCGCCGACCAGGTGCGTTCCCGCCACCAGCGCGCGGCGGCGTCCGATCCTGCGGTCGATCATGCCGACGAGAAGCGGACCTGCGATCATCGCCAGCGTGAACGCGCCGAGCTGATTGCCGGCCTCGACCCGCGACAATCCCTTGACCTGCATCAGCCACGGTCCGCCCCACAGGCCGCGCAGCACCAGCGAGGTCGCGAGCGACACCATCGCCAGGGCGATCAGGCCGCGCAAGGGCCGCGAAAGTCCCAGCCTGAGCACTTCGATCATCTGCGACAGCGGCGAGGATTCGTCCTTGTGCTCGGCCGGTTGGCTCGGCACCAGCAGGAACACTGCGAGCGCTACGGCGACGCCGCCGAGGCCTGCGATCCAGAACCCGGCGCGCCAGCCGTAAGTGTCGACCACGAAGGCGAGCGGGCTCGACGACAACAGCATGCCGATATTGCCGATCGAGAGGATCGCGCCCGACCACAGCCCGAAGCGCGCCGCCGACAATTGCTTGGCCGCCAACGTCATCGGGCACATCAGCATGCCGGAGGTGGCGACGCCCAGCAGCACCTGTCCGACCGCGAAGCTTTCGGGGCCCGTCGCGAACCCCGACGCGATGGCGCCGACCACGGTTCCCGCGAGCAGACTCAGCGACACCGGCCGCACGCCAAAGCGGTCCATCGCCGCACCGACCGGGATCTGCGCGGCCGCAAACGCGAACGGATAGACCGAGGTGAGGCTCGCCAGCGCTTGGGGCTCGATGCCGAAATCCGCCGCCATCAGGTCGAGGCTGACGGCGGGAATGGTGCGCAGCAAGGTCGAGAGCATGTGCCCGCAGGCCAGCGCGAGCAGCGCAAGGATCAGCGCGCGGGTGGCTCCCGCGTCGTTGGTGGTGGCGGTGGTCATGGGCGTTGCGTCCCGAGAAGGTTTCGGGTGGGGTTACATGATTGGCGTGTGCATGCCAACATCGGGAACGCCATGCCCGCAATGTCATGGGCGCGCAAGATTCTGGACGCCTGAGGCAAGTGGCATCATGTATCTCGGCATCGACCTCGGCACCTCTGCCGTTAAAACCGTTCTGGTCGACGACACGCAGCGCGTGGTGGCGAGCCGCAGCCGGTCACTGACGGTCTCCTCGCCGCGTCCCGGCCATTGCGAGCAGGACCCGGCACAGTGGATCGAAGCGACGTTCGCGACGCTGGACGCGCTGAAGGCGGACCACGCGCGCGAGCTGGCCGAGGTCGAGGGCATCGGCCTGTCCGGCCAGATGCACGGCGCGACGCTGCTCGACGCCCATCACACGCCGTTGCGGCCCTGCATTCTCTGGAATGACGGACGGTCCTTTGCGGAATGCGCCGAGCTGGAGCGGCGCTGGCCCGCCTTGCGGACGACGACAGGCAACAAGGCGATGCCGGGATTCACCGCGCCCAAACTGCTGTGGGTCGCCAGGCACGAGCCGGAGATCTTCGCGGCGACAAAACTCGTGCTGCAACCAAAGGCCTATCTGCGCCTGGTGCTGACGGGCGAGGCGATCGAGGATGTCTCGGACGCCTCGGGTTCGCTGTGGCTCGATGTTGTCAGTCGCGATTGGTCGGATCAGGGGCTCGCCGCGACCGCGCTGTCGCGCCGGCAGATGCCGCGCCTGGTCGAGGGCTGCGCGCCGGCGGCGCGGCTGCGCAGCGAGTTGGCGCAACGCTGGGGCATGACCGGGCGGCCGATGATCGCGGGCGGGGCCGGGGACAATCCGGCGGGAGCCGTCGGCATCGGCGCCGTCAATCCCGGCGCAGCCTTCATTTCGCTCGGAACCTCCGGCGCATTGCTGGTGCCGACCGAGACGATCGCGGCCAATCCGGAGCGGGTCGTGCACATTTTCTGTCACGCCGTCCCCGGCAGGTGGATTCAGGCCGGCGCGATCCTCTCGGCGGCATCGTGCCTAGCCTGGATCGCGCGGCTGTTGGGGAGCTCCGAGGCCGACCTGCTGGCGCCGCTTGGGTTGCGCCCGAAGGCGCCGTCGCCGGTCAGCTTCCTGCCGTACCTCTCCGGCGAACGCACGCCGCACGATGACCCCGATGTGCGCGGCATGCTCGATGGGCTCAGTCACGCCACCGATCGTGATGCGATCGTGCAAGCCGTGCTGGAAGGCGTCGCCTTCGCGCTGGCGGATTGCCGGGACGTGCTTGCCCAGACCGGACTGGCGATCGCGGAGGCCGATGTCATCGGCGGCGGTTCGCGGTCCCGGTTCTGGTTGTCGGTGCTGGCCAATGTCCTGAACATGCCGGTGCATCGCTTTGCGGACGGCGAGACCGGCGCGGCGTTCGGTGCGGCGCGGCTCGGCCGCCTCGCCGTCACCGGTGAGGCGATCGACGCCGTCTGCACCGCGCCACGGCGCGTCGAGACGTTCGAGCCTGAGCCCGCGCTTGCGCAGGCCTATGCCGAGCGGCTGCCGCAATGGCGCCGCCTGTACCGGCCGCGGCGCTGATCGCGATACGCGATGATGTGGCGAAGAAAAGGCATCACGCGCGGGATCGGTTCCGTCTGCAAAAGATAAAAGCAGCGCGGGACCGTGCGTCGGCGTGCGGGAGGTATTGCCCTGCGCCACAACCTTTTGTTTAATGCTTGCACCCGCGCCAGGGACCAACGAGACGCGGGTGAGATTGCGATGCCGCCGGCGGCGCATCGGGGAGGTGTGATGAGCGAGCCCATCCTCGAGATGCGCCGGGTCTCTAAATCGTTTTTCAGCATCAAGGCGCTGCGCGACGTCGACCTCACCGTCTACGCGGGCGAGATCCACGCTTTGATGGGCGAGAACGGCGCCGGCAAATCCACCCTGATGAAGATCCTGTCGGGCGCCTACCGGCCGGACCCGGGCAGCGAAATCCGCATCGACGGCCAGCCCGTGCAGATCAGCGGTCCGCTCGGCGGCCGCGCGGCCGGCATCGCGATCATCTATCAGGAACTCTCGCTCGCCCCCAACCTGAGCGTTGCGGAGAATATCTATCTCGGTCGCGAGGTCTCGCGCGGCGGCTTGCTGGCGCGCGAGGCGATGCAGGCCGGCGTGGGTCCGATCCTGGCGCGGCTCGGCGCGGACTTCACGCCGCAGACGCAGGTCGCCAATCTTTCGATGGGCCAGCGCCAATTGGTCGAGATCGCGCGCGCTCTGCACGCCCGCTCCAGGATCCTGATCATGGACGAGCCGACCACCGCGCTGTCGGCCGGTGAGAGCGAAAGGCTGTTCGCGCTGATCCGCCAGCTGCGCGCCGAAGGTCTCGCCATCATCTACATCTCGCATCGCATGGACGAGGTCTATGCGCTCGGTGACCGAGTCACGGTGCTGCGCGACGGCACGCTGGTCGGTTCGCTGGACAAGGGCGACATTCGCGCCGACACCATCGTCCGGATGATGGTGGGACGCGACGTCTCCTCCTTCTACAAGAAGGAGCATGATCCCATGAACGAGGCGCGATCGGGAGCTCCCGTGCTCGCGGCCGTCGACATCGCCGACGGCAGGCGCGTCAAGGGATGTTCGCTGACGGTGCATGCGGGCGAGGTCGTCGGCCTTGCCGGCCTGGTCGGCGCCGGCCGCACCGAGCTTGCGCATCTCATCATCGGCGCCGCGCCGATGGTGTCGGGCCATGTCGAGATCGAGGGGCGCGCGGTCTCGATCCGCACGCCGGGCGAGGCGCTGGATGCTGGCATTGCCTATCTCACCGAGGACAGGAAGGCCCTCGGCCTGTTCCTCGACATGTCCTGCCTCGACAACATCAATCTCGCGGTGCTCGGCCGGGATGCGAAATTCGGCGGCATCCTCGATCGCGACAAGGCCCGCGACCGCGCCAAGCGCGCGTTCGCGGGGCTCGGCATCCGCGCTGCGAATATCGGTGTTCCCGCCGGCGGGCTCTCCGGCGGCAACCAGCAGAAAGTGCTGCTGTCGCGGCTGCTCGCGATCGGCCCGAAAATCCTGATCCTCGACGAGCCGACGCGCGGTGTCGATGTCGGCGCCAAGTCCGAGATCTATTCGATCATCGACAATCTCGCGAAGTCGGGCACCGCGGTTCTCGTCATTTCGTCCGACCTGCCCGAGATCATCGGCATCTGCGACCGCGTCATCGTGATGCGCGCAGGACATATCGCCGGGCAGATCCGGCGCGAGGCGACATCGCCGCTCAGTCAGGAGGAGATCATGGCCCTCGCCACCGGAACGGAGCAGCTCGATGCCTGAGAACGGCGCTTCCGCGAAAGCGGCCCCCGTGGCGCCCGGTCTTGCCGCCGCGCAGGAGACCAAGCGGCAGCGGACGCGGATGATCATTCGCGCGGTCGGCATGCTGCCGGTGCTGCTGTTGCTGTGCATCGGCTTTCACGTGCTGTCGGACGGCCGATTCTTCACAGGCCAGAACATCGGCATCGTGGTGCAGCAGTCCGCGGTCAATACCGTGCTGGCCGCGGGCATGACCTTCGTCATCCTCACCGGCGGCATCGACCTGTCGGTCGGCTCCATCCTGGCGGCGTCGGCGATGGCCGGGCTGATCATCTCCAAACTCCCCGATCTCGGGGGGCTGTGGTTGCCGGCCGCGGTGCTCACCGGCGCCGTCTTCGGCATTCTCAATGGCGGCTTGATCGCGCTGTTGCGCCTGCCGCCCTTCATCGTCACGCTGGGGTCGTTGACCGCCGTGCGCGGCGCGGCGCGGCTGCTCGGCGCCGACACCACGGTGTTCAATCCGTCGATCCCCTATGCCTTCATCGGCAACGGCGCCTTGACCCTCATCCCCGGCGTATTGTCGATTCCCTGGCTCTGGGTGATCGCGTTGCTGGTCATCCTGGTGTCGTGGCTGGTGCTCAAGCGCACCGTGCTCGGGGTGCACATCTACGCGGTCGGCGGCAACGAGAGCGCGGCGCGGCTCGCCGGCATCAAGGTCTGGGCCGTGCTGATCTTCGTCTATGGCGTGTCCGGCCTGCTCGCGGGCCTCGGCGGCGCAATGCAGGCGGCGCGCCTCTACGCGGCCAATGGCCTGCAGCTTGGCCAGTCTTACGAGCTCGACGCCATCACCGCCGTGATTCTGGGGGGCACCTCCTTTGTCGGCGGCATCGGCTCGATCTGGGGAACGCTGGTCGGCGCGCTGATCATTGCAGTGTTGTCGAACGGCCTGATCCTGATCGGCGTCTCCGACGTCTGGCAATATGTGATCAAGGGCCTGGTGATCATCGGCGCGGTGGCGCTGGACCGCTATCGGCTGCAGGGCTCGGCCCGGACTTGAGAGCAAGATCCGAAAAAGTGCGAAGCGGTTTTTCGAAAGATCATGCTCAAACAAGGAGCGCGGAAAAAATGCAGCGGGCGCTGCGCCGTCATGTTCATTCCGTCACGGCAACTGGTCGCCGCGCCGGAGCTTCAAACAGACCAGGGAGGAAGCCAATGTTGAAGTCGATCTCGTTTGCCGGCGCCGCGATGGCGCTCGTCCTGAGCTCTGCGCCGTCCGGTGCCAAGGAGCTCAAGTCGATCGGCGTTTCGCTGGGCTCGCTCGGCAATCCGTTCTTCGTCGCGTTGTCGAAGGGCGCCGAGTTCGAGGCCAAGAAAACCAACCCCAATGTGAAGATCACCACCGTCGGCTTCGAATATGATCTCGGCAAGCAGGTCACCCAGATCGACAATTTCATTGCCGCCGGCGTCGACCTGATCCTGCTCAATCCCGGCGATCCCAAGGCGGTCGGCCCTGCGATCAAGAAGGCGCAGGCCGCCGGCATCGTCGTCGTCGCCGTCGATACCGCGGCCGAAGGCGCCGACGCCACGGTGACCACCAACAACGTCCAGGCCGGCGAGATCTCCTGCCAGTACATCGTCGACAAGCTGGGCGGCAAAGGCGACGTCATCATCGAGAACGGCCCGCAGGTCTCCGCGGTGATCGACCGCGTCGTCGGCTGCAAGAACGTGCTCGGCAAGAATCCCGGCATCAAGGTCCTGTCCAACGACCAGGACGGCAAGGGCTCGCGCGAAGGCGGCCTCACGGTGGCGCAGGGCTATCTGACCCGCTTCGCCAAGATCGACGCCATCTTCGCCATCAATGATCCGCAGGCGATCGGCACCGACCTTGCGGCGCGCCAGCAGCAGCGCACCGGCATTATCATCACCGCGGTCGACGGCGCACCCGATATCGAAGCCGCCCTGAAGGACCCGCAGGCGCAGCAGATCCAGGCCTCCGCCTCGCAGGACCCGTTCTTCATGGCCCGCCGCGCCGTGCAGGTCGGCGTCAACATCCTCAACGGCCAGAAGCCGGCGTCCACCGTCGAGTTGCTGCCGTCCAAACTCGTGACGCGCGACAATGTCAAAGACTACAAGGGCTGGACCTCGGACCGGTCGCAGTAGCAGGCGGGAGACGGCCGGCGCCGGATGTGGCGCTGGTCGGCTTGCGTGGCGGTGTTAGCTGGGCACGCAGCGGTCGACCGCGACTAGGTTGGCCGCGCTCTCGTTAGGCTAATGATCATGAGGTCGTAGGCTCAAATCCTGTCCCTAATCATACCCGCAGACTCAAACACCCGACGTCCGCTTTTCGACATGAAGCGGGCCCCTGGCTTTCAATGCACCAGTTCAGCTTGTGACCCATAGCTGACGGCCGTGTTCATCGAAAATTGAGTATCTGGCGGAGCGGCTGATTGACGCGTCGCTCTCATGCAACCATAAGACGCGTCGGCTCTGATTCCGGACGAACACGACATGATGATAGTTGACGACACGTCGTTTGCGCTCTGGTTCACTTTCCATGTGTTCATTCACGAGCTTGCGCTTCACCCCAGCAAGTTCGTCCCCGCTCTGATTGTTCTCTTGATGCTCGGTTACGTCGGCTTCGAGTGTATCCGCGCCATTCGTCGCCAGCGTCGCCGAGAGAATATCCACGAACCGCCTCGTGCTGGCTGATGGACGCTGCTCAAGTCCGCAGACAGTATATCTTCGCGCTGGCGGCGCCCCTCATTGGCTGGGTCGTGCTGTGCGCGGTGCTCGGACAGCCCGGCTTACTATTTCTTGGCACGATCGTAGGCTTGCCATTTATCTACCTGTTTGGACTTCCTCTTGCCGTTCTCGTCTTTTGCCTGGATCGAGAGATGATCAATCGATCACTTCCGCTCTGGTTGAGGAGTGTCGCTTGCTTATTCTTGGGAGGTTTGCTCTCGGTCAGCCTCCTTTACTTTGTGCCGCTTTCCTTCGGCTTTCGTAGCCCTCCCATTTTTCTCGGATGCTTGCCCGGAGCCGTTTCCGCATTCGTCTGCGTTTGCTGGGGCGGAAAGTAAAACGCCATGCGCTCGATGTCAGCTTGTGGCCCCTTCGGCGAAGTGGCAGCATCGCTCCACGAGGTCCGCTCACCGAGGCATGGCGGACTAGATTTGTCACATCAAGTTATTCGCATTTTGACCCGAAGCGAGCATTCGGGTCGGCTACACCTCATTCGCTTTGCTCGCCCCGTAACTCTGCCTTTAATCCGTCGGTGTTTTCGAAGTTCACAGTTACTTTGTCGCCGTCGAAAGTCAGCGCCCAGGTCTGGGTCTCGCTGTGGCCCAAAATCCGACGCTCCATCACAAACGTATGTTCGCTGGTCCAGCGTCCTCTCGCCGCATTGATGCCATAGGGAGCCGGAGGACTCCTGCGATAAGAGCCATCCAGCCCTACCAACCCCGTAAACCGGTTGGGGCCCTTGTCACCATAGGTCGTAATCACCCAAGAGGAGTCGGATTCGTAAAAGTTAAGCGTGAAGCTCTTCACCCGCAGCTTGTTGTCGAGGAAACTGTAGGGCTTGCCGGAAATAGCCTTGGCTAACTCAGGCACCTGGGCGATGACGTAAGGCTTTTGCTCCGCAGCTCGTTGTATGGCCTTCACCAATAAAGCCTGTGCGAAGGGATTTTCGGGCAGTGGCCGGTCGGATTTGACCGCGCTGGAAATGTCGTCGACCAATCCCGAAGCTGAATAGTATTCGTTGTCATTCAGAAAGCCGGTCATCGCGACCACAATATCGAATTTCGGAATGACCAGGATGAGCTGCGAATGACGGCCGCGCGCCATATAGGCGCCCTTTTCGGGATACGACCACCAAAGATTTCCATAGTGGAATCCAAACGTCGCCACGACCGGTCCGGATTTGGCCCTTTCCACCCATGACGACGGGATGATTTGCCGTCCCTCCCATTGTCCGTCGTGAAGGTAGAGATAGCCGATCCTGGCCATGTCATGAGGTGATAGGGACAGCCCAGCTTCGCCGTCCGTTACGCCTTGCGCGTCCACGTTTCCCCATTTGGCGCTCTTGATCCCAAGCGGCCCGAACAATTCCTTCTTTGCATATTCAAAAGCGCTTTGTCCGGTTATTTTGGTGATGAGCGCCGAAAGCAGATAGGGATTTCCGCTATTGTAGTAAAAACGAGAGCCAGGCGCGTCCGACATGGCTTGGTTCAGCACGAAGGTCGTACGGTTGGCGCTCTGGTACATCTTCATGATCGTCTCTTCAGGGGTGTAAAGTTTCTCGACCCAATCGATGCCCGAATTCATGTCGAGAAGATTTTGGACGGTGATCTCCTTCTTCTTGGCGTCTACATCCTGAATTTGCCTATCTGAAAATAAATCGACCACTGGATGATCGACGCTATCAAGACTGCCATTTTTCAGCAGAATGGCGGTTAAAGTGCTCACTACGCTCTTTGTGACCGACCTCAGATCATGACTGATGTCTGGAAGATAGGGAGCATAGTAGGCGTCTGCCACGATCCTTCCGTGACGAATGATCGTAAGGCTGTCTTGTTTGTAGGAGCCGACAAGCTCAATCAGCCGAGCTAGGCTGGCCGAATCTATCCCCTGTTGTTCCGGGCTCGAAGTCTGCCAGGATTTCGTGGGCCATGGTACGTCCTGAATGTTCTGGTCATCAGCCAGAGCAGGGAACGAAATGCAATCGCTTAGGCTTGCGGCCAGCACCGCAAGTACCATTATTTTGGTCCGCATCCAGCCCTCCAGATCACTGCCTTTGGATGCTATCTTAAATTGAAATCGGACAAAGGTCGACGGGATAACCAGGGGAATGTAGCCCTCACGGGACCAAGATCGGGGTGTTCGGATATCTCTTGTTGGCCCATCGGGGAAGTGGCGGCAGCCCTCCGCGACGTCCGCTCACCGAGGCATGGCGGACCAGATTTGCTCAGGTTGAGTTCTTCGCATTTGACCCTTAGCGGACCTCGCGCCGCTTTGGCTCAGGTGCGGAAATCAAGTTGCACCAGAATTGCGGTCGGACAATTCCACCCGGTTGCGCAGCGGCATCGTGTGTTAGTGGGTTGCGCCGCCGCGTCAATGCGTTACCACGATGAAATCCGTGTCTTTTCCCGTCTCCTGGCTAATTCCGTTGTCGGAAACAATCAACGAAGAAGCCGGCGTCAGGAGTTCAGAGATCTTCTCAACCGTATCCTGGGGCATTTCGATACGGTTGAGCGCAGCGTTGGCGTTGTCGGGTAACGGTCCCGGCGCGGTTTGCTTCGCGGGCGCTTCTCGCCGTTTCGTGGCAGCTTCGGACATACGGGGCAATTCCTCTGGAATCGACACGACGCTCCAGCGAATAGCCGTTCCCTCGTTCTGGAATTCCATCGCGGTAAACACGTGCGTTCCCAGCGGCTCCTCCGGATTTTCGATCTTGACCGGGACATCAAACAGCGGCGTGAAGCCCTGACGCACGAACAGCTTGCTCAACTTGCGACTGACGAAGATGGAGATCGGGATGATCTTTTTAGGCACGCTTGCAGCGGGAGCCGAGCCGGGCTCCTGGAGACTGGCGGCTTCTGCAGTCTCGGCGTTTGACACCAGTGATCGCTGCGTTGCCGCGGCTGCATCGATGCTCTTGGTTGCGACGGTGGCACTCTGGAATTCGGACGAACCGGACGCGGCTTTCGGCTGAAATAGATGCGGATTGGCTATCTCGACCGGCTGGACATCACCATGCGCAATGATCACGCGGGTGCCGCGCTTCGTGAGATGCCAGAGTCGAACGGCAAAATCATTCTTCAAACGGATGCAGCCGTGTGAAGCTGGATGCCCAGGCACGACACCGGCGTGCAACGCGATCCCTGACCAGGTGATGCGTTGCATGTAGGGCATGGGGGCGGCGCTATAAATATTTGAACGGTGCCATCGTTCTTTGCTGATGACGCTGAACACGCCGAGGGGCGTCGGATGCCCCTCCATTCCCGTGGACACCGAAGAGCGTGCAATCAGGGCCCCATTGTCAAAAAGCGAGACCCGTTGGTCTGCTATCGAGATGATGATCTGGAGCGGGCCCTTCGGAAGGGGCTCGGGCCGAACGTTCTTCGCCGTTTGAGAGTTTGTCTGCCGGTGGTGGTGCTTGTCTTTGTACGGAGCGTATTGGCTTCGCCAGAGCGTGTGTTGGGGTCCAAGCAGAAATTGAGCGTGTGCGATCCCCGCAGGGAGCATGAAAATGGCGAGTACAGCGGTTGTTATCGCGCGCTGCATTGCTGGTAATTCCTTAACGAGCATCGCCCGGCCCCATAGGCGCGATTCCATCGTTTCGAGACGATGCGCGAAGCCGAAGCCTGATGCGTCATCCTGACAGCGCACCAAGCCTCTCCTCCAAATCTGGTCGCAGTGGGTCGAAAATTGGACCGTACTCACAATTACCGTGAGAGTTGCCGCTGAGACGGGCGCGATTGCTTGTGATCGACGCGTTGCAATCGGGCAACACGCTTCGGAAAAATTGACGAGCGGCCGTTCGCGCCATTGCGCGGCCCACATTGATTCCAAGAATGAGCCTCTTCGCATGCTTGGCTTTTCTACACGGCTCCGGTGGAGCCTATGGGGGCGACGGCATCATGAACCCGCGGCGATTTGCGATAGTGGTGCCGACGTTTTGCGGAACGGTCGTTCTCGCGGGGTGGATCGTTGGCTGGCTGGCTGGCTTGGGTCCGGCCGGCTCCGAGAACGCCCGCGCAGTGACAGTCCAGGACCGCGCAGCATCTCTCGCCGCCACCGCGAGGCTCCCGGATGAACCGCAAGCAATCGCAATGGGCAACACCGGACCCGCGAACGCCGCTGTCGCTAGCGCCGAGGTGGCGACGGCCGCTGAGCCCGCGGCGGTGACGGCCACCGACACGACGGCGGCCTCGGACAAATCGGAATCGATCGTCCTAGCCGCGTTGCCCGATCCGTCGCAAACGCTGTCGGCCGATTTACCGCCTGTGCAGGACTTACCGCCTGTGCAGGACTTACCGCCTGTGCAGGGCTCGGTGGACTTGGGCCACCACGATGTCGCCCAGCCGGCGCCGACCACGTGCGGTGCATCCGGCGGTGCCTCCAGCACGGGGCCGCAGGATTTCCGGTATCTCATTTGTTATGTCTGGTCCGAACTGCCGCCTGCCGAGAAGCCGGCGGCGATCGTCTTGCGTTCGTTCAAGGACATCCCGGTCGGAACGCCGGTGGAAGAGATCAAGCGCGCGTCCGACGCTTTCGGTCTGGATTTCAATTTCATGAAGGCCGTGGCCAAGGTCGAGTCCGGTTTCGATCCCAAGCAGCGCACCGGGTCGTATATCGGGCTGTTCCAGCTGAGCAAATACGAGTTCAGAAAATTCGGCTCCGGAGACATTCTTAATCCCCGCGATAATGCCGTTGCGGCAGCCTACAAGGTCATCACGGAAGGCATTCTATTCCAGTGGGTGACGCGCAGGAAGCCGGACTTGAACGATCTTTACCTGATCCATCAGCAGGGCTGGGAAGGCGCCGCGGAGCACCTCAGCCAACCCAATCGCATCGCCTGGAAATCGATGTGCGCCACCGGCGAAGGCAGGGAGAAGGGCGAAAAATGGTGCAGGCGCGCGATCTGGGGCAATACGCTTCCGGCCGTCAAAGAGGCGTGGAAATCCGTGGAGAAGCTGACGTCGGAGGCGTTCGTCGGCATGTGGCGCGAGCGGGTTGCTCATTTCCAATCGAAATACATGGGCACCGCGACCGCCGACGCCGAGCGGGCGCCGGCACCAGTGAATGTCCGTTGAGTGGTTAGCAGGAGTTGCCGCACCCGCGGGCGAGCGGGGCTTCACCGTCGCCGGTCGCGCGGATGCACTTTACATCGTCAACGACGCGCTCGGGTCGTTCCTGCTGCTAGCGAGGCGATCGATCAGGTGCCGATGTCTGCTTGTGGCCTGAAGGCGAAGTGTCCGGCACGCCGCCAGCTAGGGCCATAGCGGACATCGAGAATACGCGGCAAATCGACGCGAATGATCCGAAGCCGAGCACATTGAAAGTGAAGTCAAGTCATGATGCCAGGCATGAAGCATCGGACGCGCGGATGGCCGTCTATGTAATGCCTCCAGACCATTGTACGGCCGAAGAGGTTTGGTTCTGTGACAACCGCAGCGTCAGGTACGAGCACCCATTCGCCGTCGATGAGGACGCGGTAACGGCCCCGACTGGACTCCCAATCGGCATCGGACACGATGTATCCGTCGGCATCGGTACAGCACTTTCCAAATTCGCTCTGCAAGCTTTCAAACCACGACTTCAGCGGAGAGTGGTCGTATCGGCCATCGTCGCGTGCAAGGACCGGCGTCAGTAGCAACGCTGAACCCAGCAACGATGCCGCAAGTTTCGCTGGAAACATCTGTTTGCCTCCGCGATATTCGCCGGCCGATCCGCTGGCTTGGTGCGGCTTAGGCTGGCAACCCGGAAACCGAGTCCGTTGCAACTGCCGCTGACGAGTGACGATAGCTACAATCGCTCGATGCTGTGATGGGGCAGTTCATTCCCATCGCCCACTGACGTGAGTCCGGCAATTCGAGCGAAGGTTCAAACACGACAACGCTTCAACTAAAGGTCAGTGCAGCTGCTTCTTTGCCTAGCTTGCCCCTTGGCCGACCTCCAGGCTGGCGCCGAGCTTGTCCGACCAAGACGGCGCAGCCGACCAAAGCCATCACAGACTTATGGAAATGACCCGCGATGCAAGTCTGCAGAGCATCTGTTGCGGGTCTCAGCAACAGTATCGTCAACAACAATTGCGATCTACGCTGGTCGCCGCAACGTCTATTCGGCAACTCGCGACAGCTCCGCAAGGAGCTTCAACGCATCATCCAGCACGGCCTGGTCCTGCGTTCGTTCAGCGACCGCATCACGCGTGAAAGCGCCATGCGTTCGCGCATTCTGATTTCCTTTCGGCGCGCCCGATCTCCGTGCGCCGCCGTGCATGCGGCAGCGCGTCTTGCCGTGCAGCGCCGGCGCGCGGCAGGCGGAGCCGTTTCGCGTTTCGGCGCCACAGCGCGGGCTCGTCCACATCGCACGCGTGTTGCGAATGTGGTCGCCGCTCATGCGATGGCAGCCTGTTCTGCGTCGATGTGTCGGGGGTGCCCTTCGCCGGCCTTGGCCTGAGCCATCTCTGCATCCGTCGTTGCTTTGGCGCCCGGCTCCGACACGATCAAGCTCGCGTGCTGGGTCACGTTGCCCACGATTGCCCTGCCGCCATCCTGCACCGACAAATTCCGGACCGTGATCGCACGCTCCCCGTTGTTGCGGTGGCGGCTGAGAGCCTCGATCTGGCTTGCGAAGGAGCGGGCCAGCCGGGTCAGCGCGCGTGTGAGGCTCTCCTGCTGCGGAATGTCATCGGTGAGGGCGAGGCGGCAGGCAGCGCGCATCGCCGCCGCTTGAACGGACACCATCTGCACCGCGAGCATGGCCTCGATCGAATCCTTCGGCGCGATGCTCTTCACCAGCGAGATCATGAAGGCGAGATTGGCTTCATCGGGCTTCCGTCCGGTCATGCTGGCCTTCACCAATTGCTTGAGAAGACCATGCAGCGCGTCGCGGTCAGCGGCGCCGAGCGCCTCAGCCAGCAACCGTTCGCCGGCTTGGGGGTCGGCATGGAGGATCGCAATCCCCCGCTTGTAGAGCTTGATCCGCGGGCTCGCGGCGGGGCCGCTGCGATCGTTTGCCGCAACCGGCAGCGTGTTGTGGCGTTTGGCCGATGTTGTCATGTGCTGTGTCCTTTGCTCGCGCGGGCTCATTGCGCGCGAAATCAATCGCTCGGCTCGCGCGCCTGTGGGATTTTTGAGATGTCGATGAAGGGCTTACGCGCAATCACCGCGAGCCCCCCGTGGTCGGGTGGCGTGGACGCTGGCGACTGTTGCGATGATGGCATTCTGCCAGTGTTTTGCCCGACGAGTCAAACGGCATTACGAAGCGCGCAATCCTCGTTCGTGCCAATCCGCGTTCGTGCAAGTGCTTGATCTCGCAAGCGCCGGCTACTGTGCATGGGGTTGTTTTCGCATTTTTGTTTCGGAGCGGCCCTGACCTGCCGCGCGACGGAATGCCGGCGCGCAAACGCGATTGCGAAATCCGGCGCGCCCGCTCATCATGATCTGCGAATCCGCCGCGTTATGACAAAGCGGCGATGCGTCTGGGGAGAAAACGAATGCAACGAACGCTTCGCCTGCTGGCGATCCTCGCCGGATTGTGCGTGACGACGGAGGCCTTCGCGCAAAAATATCCGGTGCGGCCGGTCAAGATCATGGTCGGCTTCAGCGCGGGCGGCCCGGTCGACGTCGTCGCACGCATCGTCGCCGATCGGCTGAGCAACAAGCTCGGACAAGCCTTCGTGGTCGAGAACCGCGCCGGCGCCAACGGCATGATCGCCGCCGAAGGCGTCGCGCGTGCGGAAGGCGACGGCTACACCATGCTGGCCTGCAACTCCTCCACCATCACGCTCAACAAGACGCTCTTCAAGGACATCCGCTACGACCCGGAAAAAGACTTCGCGCCGCTGACCACCGTCGTGTCGGCGCCGCTCGTGCTCGTGGTCAACCCGGAGAATCCCAAGACGGCCAACATCAACACCGTCGCCGATCTCATTGCCGCGGCAAAGGCTGCGCCCGGCGCGCTTGCCTACGGGTCGGGCGGCAACGGCAACCTCGCCCATCTCGCCATGGAGCTGCTCAGCCAGAAGGCCGGCGTCAAGATGATCCACGTGCCTTATCGCGGTGGTGCTGCGTCCGAGGTCGGCATCCTCGCGCAGGAGGTGCTGGCGGTGTTCGATCCCTTGTCCGCCGTGCCGCTGGTGAAGGCCGGCAAGCTGCGCGCGCTCGCGGTGTCCTCGGCCGAGCGGCTGCCGGCGCTGCCGGATGTGCCGACCGTCGCGGAAGCCGGCTATCCCGGTTTCGACATCTCGTTCTGGGTCGGCTTCTTCATGCCGAAGGCAACGCCCGCGCCGACGCTCGAGATGCTGCACCGGGAGATCGTCGGCGCCGCCAACGATCCCGTGTTACGGGAGCGGCTGGAGACGCAGGGCGTCGTTAGCGTGCTCAGTCCGGCTGAGTACACCGCCAAGATCGCGAAGGAGATCAGGGAGCTGGCCGAAGTCGTGGCGGCCGCGAACATCAAGGCGGAGTAGGGCGTCTGCTTGGCGTGATGCCGACCACCTGAGCCAGCCGGTCGAGCAGCGGGCGCTGTCCTGCGTTGATCTTCTCGTGCGCTGCTTCGAGGGTGAACCATTCCGCACGATCGACCTCCGGGAAGGTCTGGCGTTTGCCGCTGCGCGGCGGCCATTCCATCTCGAAAGTGTTGCTGCGAATGCTGCGCACGTCGAGGTCGAACTCGGCCGCGAAGGCGGTGACGACCTTGCCCCCGCGCTGCTTGACCTGACCAAGCGAAGTCAGCGGCGTCGACAGCTCAAATCCAAGCTCCTCGGCAAACTCCCGCCGCGCGGCGATGTCTGCGTCTTCTCCGTCCGCGTACTCGCCCTTCGGGATCGACCAGGCGCCGAGGTCCTTGTTGCGCCAGAACGGCCCTCCGGGATGAACGAGCAGGACCTCGATTTCCCCATGTTTCCGATAGGCAATGATCCCGGCGCTTTTCGATGGCATCGCAGGTTCCGTGCAGGCGCATTCGCTCGGGAAAAAGTGGAACAGACGGTTTTAGCGCAGGTTAATAGCCAACGCTTTAACCGAACAAGGGAGTGAACCATGATCCGCCTGTTGGCAACGACCGCCTTAGGGCTGGTGCTGGCGAACGCCGCCTTTGCGCAATCGCCCAGCACCAACACCAAGTCCGAGCAGACGCCGCAATCCCAGTCCAATTCCACAGCTCCGTCCAACACGTCGCCGTCTGGCGCGGCACAAACGCAGCAGTCGCCATCGCAGCCGCAGCAATCATCAACGCCGGCAGCGTCGACACAGAATACCCAGGCGACGACTCCGCCTTCCGGGTCGGCCAATTCCGGCTCCGGGACCAACGCTACCAACAGCGCGGACACGTCCTCCCGGCCGCCCAGCGGTACGTCAAATTCGAACACAGCCGGCAACCAGCCCGCCTCGCAGCAGAGCGCAAATCCGCCGGCGGCGAACTCGAACCAGGCGCAGGATCGCTCCAACCCTCCGTCGAACAATACCAATCAGGCGCAGCAGGCGCCTGGTTCATCTGGCACCAACCAGGCCCAGCAATCGCCAAACACGCCGAGCAGCAATCAGGCGCAAGACCAGCGCACCGGCGCCAATTCACAGGCCGCCGCCCGCACTGACGTCAACCTCAACAAGCAGCAGGAGACCAAGATCAGCTCGTCCATCTCCCACCTCAACGTGCGGCCGCTGACCAGCGTCAATTTCTCCCTCAACGTCGGCACGGTCGTGCCGCGCGATGTCCAGCTGTCGACGCTGCCACCCGACGTGGTCGAGATCGTGCCGCAATATCGCGGCTACAGCTTTGCGCTGGTGAAGGATGAGATCGTCGTGGTCGATCCGGCGACATACAAAATCGTCACCGTGCTGCCGTACTCGGGACAATCCACAGCGACAACGACGACGCGCGAGCGCAGCGCCAGCAAGTTTTCGGATCGCGATCGCGAAGTGATTCGCAAGCATGCGAAGACCCGCACGGAGGGACGGAGCGAACGACAGACCACCGGCAGCACTGCGCGGTCCGAGATCCATGTCGGCGACCGCGTTCCCGAGAGTGTCGAGGTGGAGGAATTCCCGAGCACCGTCTACCGGGACGCGCCCGACCTGCGCGAGTACCGCTACATTCACCGCGATACGCGGACCTATGTCATCGAGCCCCGCGAACGCCGCATCATCGAGGAGATCGACTAGTCCACGGACCATCGGAAGCCGCTCCATCGAGCGGCTTCCGGATTTGCGCATCAGCCTGAAGATCGTTCGCGCGCTGCAAAACGGATGGCGCGGGCCTTCCCGCTCTTTCCCGCCGCGCGCGCGGCGATCATGCTGCGTGCCTTGCCCGGATTGCTCTTTCGGATCAGGGACGCGAGCCGCTTGCGTGCGTGGCTGGCGCTCAATCGCGCCGCCAGTTGTTCTGCCCTGCGAATGATGGTCGTGACCGACGGCGTCAGGTTCACCGGAACCCATGCGACGTCTTTCGTCTTGGACAGGCTGCCGATGCCTTCGCAGGGAGCTTCGCGCGGCAGGTCGATCCGGATCGCGAGGGCTTCGGCGCGCTCGGTCCAGTCCTCGGCCTTGGTGCCGGTGATGATGCGGACATAGTCGCGTGTCTCACGCGGCAGCTCGCTCTCTTTGGCAAGCCATTTCTGGATCCGGCCGGGACCTGCGTTGTAGGCGGCTGCAGCAAGTCCGAGATTGCCGAAATCGTCGCGCAGCTTGCGCAGGAATTTGGCCGATGCCGGCAGCGCCTTCATCGCATCGAACGGATCATCCAGCCCGACCTCGGCTGCCGTTTCCGGCATGAACTGTGCGACGCCTTGCGCGCCGGCCTGGCTGACCTCGTTGGACTTGAAGCGGCTCTCCTGCCAGATCAAACGCGCGAAGAACGGCACGGGAATGCCGCTGGCTTCGGCAGCGCCACGAAGCGCGTGGCAGAAGCGCTCCGTCGGCGAAACCGGCGCCTGCGCGACGGCTTCGACCGTATCCGGCGGCTCGGGTGTCCCCTCATAGGCCGCACGCGCATTGGCAAGCTCGAGGGCCTGCACGCTTGCAAGGAACAGCTCGACCACCGGAACAAGTGGCGCGGCCTGAGTGTTTTGAAGAACGGTGTGATCGAAAGCTGATGTTTGGCGGGACGCCGACGGATCGAAGTCGCACATCAGAATCATGAACGCGGCGCAAGCCGCGACGACAAATCGCATTTGCTGGAGCAACCTCGAACTGTGGGTGAACGGCCAGCGGTGCGCCGGCGATAAGGAGTTATTAACCGAGCGATTGCGGCAAAGCTGCGGTCTCGTCGGTTCCGCCGGTGTTACTACGGTGTTCCCGACGGGAAACTCCCTTCTCCGCGATTTTGCGGGCATGCGAATTGGGACGAGCGAGATGATGCGGTGGATGCTTGGCGCGGTGATTTCGCTGTCGATGATCTCTCCGGCGCTTGCCGGCAATCTCGATGCAGCAGCGGTAAACGACGCTGCGCGTCCCGCAAAGCAAATTGCTGGCGACAAGCTCAACGCATCGATCGTGAAGCTTCAGATTCTGCTCGACCGTGCCCGGTTCTCGCCCGGGGAGATCGACGGCAAGCTCGGCGAGAACGCGCAGAAGGCGCTGAAGGCATTCGCTGAGCAGAACGGCGTCGCATCCGACAAAGCGATCGGACCGGAGCTTTGGGATAAGTTGAATGCCGCGAGCGAAGGCGCCGTCCTCGTCGAATACAAGATCACGGACGCAGATGTGAAAGGGCCGTTTCTAAAGGAGCTGCCCGGCAAGCTCGATGACATGAAACCGCTCAAGGCGCTGAGCTACACCAGTCCGCTCGAAGGGCTTGCCGAGAAATTCCACATGAGCGGAGACCTGCTTCGGACGCTCAATCCCGGCAAGTCCTTCGACAAGGTTAGAGAGACGATTACCGTTGCGAACGTCTCTGCACGAAGCGAGCTTCCAGCCGTTGCGCGGCTCGAGATCGACAAGAAGAACGGCACGCTGAAAGCATTCGACGGGGGCGGCACCCTGATCGCATTCTATCCCGCGTCAATCGGAAGTCCGGATCGTCCGACGCCGAGCGGTACGCTCAAGGTCACCAGCACTCACGAGAGTCCGGTCTATCACTACAACCCCGACTACAAGTTCAGAAGCGTCAAATCGAAAAGGCCGTTCGATGTTCAGCCGGGCCCGAACAATCCGGTGGGAGCATACTGGATCGGCTTGTCCGCCCAGGGTTACGGCATCCACGGAACGGCGGAGCCCGACAGGGTCAGCAAGTCCGCGTCGCATGGCTGCGTCAGGCTGACCAATTGGGACGTGCGCGCGCTGGGCGAGCACGTCAAGCGCGGCACGCCGGTGGTCTTCCTGGATGCGCCGACGGACTCCTCAGCCAGGCAGCAGGGAAAGTCCGGCGGCAGGCGCGCCTCGAACTAATCTTTGGGAAAGTCCTTGCGCATCGCGATCTCGGCGGCATCGCCGGGAGATAGCACGGTCTGGTCGAACGCTGCTTGCGGCCTCGTCATGATATCGTAGAGCGAGATACCCTTGATCGGCTTGCCCATGAGCTCGCGGACGCAGTCGGCGAGCGTGCCGTTGTAGACGAGATAGGGCGGACCGCGATCCTTCTGCCTCTCGCCTTTCAGCGACGGCCACTTTTTCAGTTCGGCCGGCGCGTCATAGGCGATCGGCGATTTCTCTTTAAACATGCGCTTGGCCCCTGAAGGCGCGGGTAGCCCAGAAGCCTAGGGCGGCCCGGTAAAACGCTTGTTAAAGAATTAGTTCAAATCAGCCGGCAACAAAGGCGAGCAGGGTGCCGTTCGCCTTGGCCGGCGGCACGCAGATCGCAGGCCCGCTGCGCACCGCTGCCGAACCAAGCGCCTTCTCGGTGGCCGCGAGATCGCCGCTCACGAGCGCCAGGGCGGCGCCTCCGCGTTCGGAAAGACCCGCGAGCGGCACGCCGGGATAGCGTTTGCCAAGCTGCTCCAGCGTCAAATAGACGAAGTCGGCACGATCGCCACCGGAGGCCACGGTCACCGCGCCGTCGGCCTCGGCCTTCGGCTCGCGGTCGATCAGCCGCCCCAGATGTGCAGCTTCCTTTGCGGGCTCGGGCGTCGCTATCAATGTCTGCTTGATCCGCTTGGCCGCATTGGCGTGCTTCATCAGCTCGGGAATCCACACGGTGTCGCGCGTCTTGTGCTGGCAGGCGAAAATGCGCACGCCGCCGGGCGCTTCCGCGGTCGGCCACATGAAGGTGCGGAATTTCGCCGCCGAGATCGTGCCATCAGGCAGTGTCACGGGCCGTTCGAAATCGGTCGGGCCGATCGGCTCCAGACCGCGCGCGCGGATTTCCTCCGCGCCGGCGGTGGAATCGACCGCGGTGAAGGCGATGCGCTCGATGCCTTCGCCGCGCTGGTCGAGGAAGGCACGCGCCGGCGCGTTGTGCTCGGTCGCGGCGAGCACGCCGAGCAGCTCCATATAGTCCGGGTCGAACATGATGGTGTAGTTGCCGGTGCCCATATGCGCGCTGTGGGTGCCGCGCGGCGAGATGGTGAAGCCGAGCTGCCGGTAGTTCTCGGCGGCTTTGTCGAGGTCCTGAACCATAACCACGGCGTGGTCGATACCGATGACGTTCTTGAGTGCCACTGTTCTTTCCCCGCATGCAAACTGACTGGACCGCCGCTGGCGGCCGCCAGTCCTGTCTACGCCGGATAGGCGGTCAAGTCATTTTCAAATCGGCGGGACATGCGGAAAATTCATTCCGCGAAACGCGATACCGACGCGCGATGGCGTCAGCGCGCCTGCTCGATATAGGCGGCGAGGATGGCGCGCTCCTCGCTGGTCATCTCGGTGATGTTGCCCGGCGGCATTGCATTCGACCAGGCGGCGACGCGGCCGATCAGGCGGATGTTGCGATGGATGTGCTCGGGCGCGTCGAGCAATATGCCCTTCGGCGCGGTGACGATGCCGGCCCAGACCGGCTCGGCGGCGTGGCACATGCTGCAGCGGGACATCACGATCTCCTCGACATTGGCAAGCGTCGGCTGCGCCGACAGCGCGCTTGTCTTGACCTCGCGCGGACCGGCCGCCGAGAGGAACAGGATTGCGATCACGCCGACCGCTGCGACACCCCACACCCACCACGGCGATCTGCGTCCGGCATGACCCTCGTTGAAGAAATGACGGATCACGGGACCGAGCGCCAGGATGATGGCGACGATGATCCAGTTGAAGCGGGTGGCGTAGAGCAGGGGATAGTGGTTGCTAATCATCAGCACGACGACAGGCAGCGTCAGATAGTTGTTGTGGACCGAGCGCTCCTTGCTGGTCTTGCCGAGCTTTGGATCGGGCGCCTGCCCTGCGATCAGGGCGGCTGTGATCTTCTTCTGGTTCGGGATGATCAGCGCGAAGACGTTGGCGACCATGATGGTGCCGATGATCGCACCGATCTGGTTGAAGGCGCCGCGCCCGCTCAGCACGTGGGTGAAGGCGTAGGTGAGGGCGACCAGGAACAGATAGCCGCCGATCGCGAAGGGCAGCTCGCGCTGCGCCAGCCCGGTACGGCAGGCGCCTTCATAGAGCAGCCACGCCAGTGCGAGGCTGCAGAGGCTGAACAGGCCGGCCTGGAATGGCGTGAGGTCGAGGATCGACTTGTCGACCAGGAACAGATCGGCCTCGAGATAATACACCACCACCATCAGCGCGAAGCCGGACAGCCAGGTGGTGTAGGCCTCCCATTTGAACCAGGTCAGCTCGTCCGGCATCTGGGCGGGCGCGACCAGATATTTCATGATCCGGTAGAAGCCGCCGCCATGGACCTGCCAGGCCTCGCCTTGCACGCCCTCCGGCAGCTCGCTGTCAGGCCTGAGGCTGAGGTCGAGGGCGATGAAATAGAAGGAACTGCCGATCCAGGCGATGGCGGCGACCACGTGCAGCCAGCGGAGCAGCAGGCTCGCCCATTCCGATATGATGGATCCCCACATGATCACCCCAACAGATGCAGCCCCAATGCCGCAGCCTTGATGACCGCAACCGGCGGCCTTGCCCTTACCTTGCCCTTACAATGTGTCGCACCGATCAGCCGCATTTTCCAGTACGATGGGCTGCGGCTGATGCACATCGTGCGGGCATGAGCTGACGTGGGATTCGGCAGGCATCTGACCTGTCGCAGAACGTTTGCGCGTCGATCGGCGTTGATGCGCCAGACGCGACGGCCGGGAGGAAACGATTTGAGGAACAGGATTTCGTTCGTGGCGATGTCCACGGGGTGGCTGGTCGCAGTCGCGAGCTGCGCCCAGGCGGAGCCGGTGCTGCAGGGCAAGGACGCCTACGGCGATTGGCAGGCCGACAAGCCCGGCACGGTCAGGTTGATCCGGCCGCAGGATCTGGTCAGGCCCGGCGCCACGCGGTCGGTTGCGAGTTCGTCGCGCGTGGTGCCGCGCCCGCCGGAAGGGGCGCTTCAGGTCCCGGCCGGTTTCAAGATCGAGCTGTTCGCAGAGGGCCTGCGCGCCCCGCGCATCGTGCGCGTGGCGCCGAATGGCGATGCCTTCGTCGCCGAGACGCGCGCGGGCACCATCCGCGTGTTGCGCGCCGGCGAAGGCGGCAAAGCCGCGACCAATGAGGTCTTCGCCAGCGGGCTCCGGCAGCCGTTCGGCATCGCCTTCTTCCCAAACGGCGACAATCCGCAGTGGGTCTATGTCGCCAACACCGACAGCGTCGTCCGCTTTCCCTATCAGGCCGGCGATCTCAAGGCGCGTGGCAAGGCGGAGACGATCGTCGCGAGCCTGCCGCATGACGGCGGTCATTCCACCCGCGACATCGTCTTCACGCCCGACAACAGGCGCATGCTGGTGTCGGTCGGTTCGCTCAGCAACGTCGCCGAGGGCATGGGCACACCGCCGGGCGGAGTGGAAGCCTGGTCGAAAGCGCAGCCGCTCGGTGCGGCCTGGGCGAGCGAGACCGAGCGCGCCACGGTGCTCGCCTTTACCCCCGAGGGCAAGGAGCGCAAGATCTACGCCACCGGCATCCGCAACTGTGTCGGTCTTGCGATCCAGCCGCAGACCGGGCTGCCCTGGTGCTCGACCAACGAGCGCGACGGCCTCGGCGACGATCTCGTGCCTGACTATGTGACGAGCATGAAGGAGGGCGCGTTCTACGGCTGGCCATGGTTCTATATCGGCGGCAACGAAGACCCCCGCCACGCCGGCGCGCGGCCGGACCTCAAGGACAAGGTGACGGTGCCCGACGTGCTGGTGCAGCCGCACTCGGCCTCGCTCGGCATGACCTTCTATCAGGGCACGCAGTTTCCGTCCGAGTACCAGGGCGATGCTTTCGCGGCCGAGCACGGCTCCTGGAACCGGTCGAAGCGCACCGGCTACAAAGTGATCCGTATCCGGATGAAGGATGGCAAGCCGACCGGCGAGTACGAGGATTTTGTCACGGGATTCGTGGTGAGCGACACCGAGGTGTGGGGCCGGCCGGTCGGTGTTGCCGTGGCGAAAGACGGCGCGCTGCTGGTGTCGGAGGATGGCAACGGGACGATCTGGCGGGTGACGAGCGCGCCGCGATGAAGCTGTACCCTCGCCCCTTGCGGGAGAGGGTGGCTCGCCGCATAGCGGCGAGACGGGTGAGGGGTTCTATCGGCGAACTCGTCTGCGTGTGCGGAGAGAAACCCCTCATCCGGCGCCATAGCCGAAGCTTTGCTTCGGCGTTCTTAAGAACGGCGGCCGAAGGCCGCCTACGCCACCTTCTCCCGCAAGGGGAGAAGGGAAAACGCACTGCGCTTGCGGCGCTCACCCCCGTCGCACACTCGCCCCGCCATCCACCGGCAACGTCACACCCGTGATGAAATTCGCCTCGTCCGAGGCCAGGAACAGCGCGGCATTTGCGACGTCCCATCCCGTGCCCATCTTCTTGCGCAGCGGCACCTTGCTGTCGCGCTCGGCTTCGACTTCGGCGCGGGTCTTGTGCCATTCGCGGGCGCGGGTGTCGACCGCCATCGGTGTGTTCATGAGGCCCGGCAGGATGACGTTGGCGCGGATGCCGTATTCTGCGTTCTGGTAGGCGAGCTGTTCGGTGAAAGCGATCATCGCCGACTTCGTCGCCTTGTAGGCGACGTAAGGGTAGGTCGTGATCGCCGCCATCGAGGAGATGTTGATGATCACACCGCTTCCTTGCGCGCGCATGATCGGGATCACCTCTTTCGCGGCCAGAATGCAGCTCTTCAGATTGATGGCAACGACGCGGTCGAAGGCCTCCTCGGTGATTTGCAGCAGCTCGGCGTCGCCGCCGGACAGGCTGACGCCGACATTGTTGTGCAACACGTCGATCCGGCCCCAGCGCGCCTGCGCCTCCGCGACCATCGCCTTGATGTCGGCGGACTTTGTGACGTCGGCCTTGAACGCCGCGGCGGTGCCATGCTTCGCCGCGATCATGGCGGCGGTTTCCTGTGCCGATTCCAGATGATGATCGACGCACAGCACCCTGGCGCCCTCGCGCGCGAAGGTCAGCGCCGTGGCGCGGCCGTTGCCCATGCCTTCGCCGGGGCTTTGCCCGGCGCCCACGACGACCGCAACCTTGTCCTTCAAGCGCATGTCAGTTCACTCCCGGGATCGGGTACTGCTGGAGTACCTCTTTGTAATATGGCTCGTTGTCGATCTTCATGGTGGCGAGCACGCGCACCACGCCGCAATAGAAGGCGATGGTCAGCACGAGGTCGACCATGTGTTCGTCCGAGAGATGCTGCTTGATCTCGGCAAAAGTCGCATCCGACATCGCGAGTTCGCGTACCATCTCGCGGGCACCTTTCAGGATCGTCTTGGCCTGTGGCTCGAGCGTCGAGGGCTTGCCCTCGGTCTCAGCCATTAGGCCGGCGATGTCATCATCGGTGACGCCGAACTCCCTGCCGATCTTCACGTGATGAGTGAACTCGTATTCCGATTTCTCCATCCAGCCGACCTGGAGGATCGCAAGCTCGCGCAGGCGCGGGTCGAGCTTGCTCTTGAAGCGGATGTAGCCGCCGATGCCGTTGAAGGCGCGCGCCATCTCCGGCGAATTGACCAGCAGCTTGTGCAGATTGGTGTTGCGCTTGAGCATGTCGCGATATTCGGGCGCGACCTGGTCGGCCTCGAGATAGGGCAGGCGGGCCATCCCTGATGTTCCTTTCAGTGTTCTTGTGATTCACGTTCGGGCGCTTGCAGCGTCACCCCGCCGTCCACCACCAGCACCTGTCCGGTGATATAGCGCGCAAAATTGCTGAGCAGGAATTTGACGGCATGGCCAACGTCCCAGCCGGTGCCTTCCGTTTTCAGCAAAGACGCCTTGGCCCGCTGGGCGCGCGCCTGTTCGCTCATGCCGCGGCCATAGACCATCGGCGTGTACATCGGCCCGGGGCAGATGCAATTGACGCGGATGTTGTCGCGGCCGTGATCGACCGCCATCGCGCGGGTCAGGCCGATGATCGCGGCTTTCGAGGTCGAATAGCTCGTGAGCCCGCGTGGCCGCAGCGCCGAGATCGAGGAGATGTTGACGATCGCGCCCCCCTTGGCGGTCTTGATTATTGCGGGGATCGCGTGCTTGGAGAGCAGGACCATGCTCTCGACATTGACCTGCATGACGCGGCGATATTGCTCGGGGGCTTCATCGACCACGCTGCCGCGGCTGCCGATGCCGACATTGTTGTCGAGGAAATCGATCCGGCCCCAGCGGTCGAGCGCGGCTTCGACCAGTGTCTTGCAATCGGTCTCGCTGGTGACGTCGCCGCCATGAGCCGCGGCCGCGCCGCCTTCGGCTGCGATCATCTCCACGGTGCGTTCGGCGAGCTTGAGGTCGCGATCGGCCACCAGCACTTTGGCGCCGGCGCGAGCGAGTAGAATTGCGGCGGCGCGGCCGTTGCCAATGCCGTCGCCCGCAGCGCCGCCGCCGCTGACCAGCGCCACCCTGCCGGCGAGACCGGGATCGTCCTCGGGCCTCTGCATGTCGTTTCATCCCAGATGATTTTCGTGCAGTCTAGCAATCGCTCCGACCGGCGAGAAGGGCCGGGCTCCCGCTTTCATGTCATTGACATCGCATGGAATTGCATGCCGCCGCGCGAGATGGCGGGCTGTCGATTCGCGTCGCTAGGAACCGACCTCACGCGATCGCGTTTGCTGCCGGAGCCTTTCCCGCGCTAGGCTCTGTCCCGGGGCTTCCCAACCGCCAGTGGCTTGCCGATGAATCTGCTCGATCCACAAGGGCCTGTGGCTGCGGCCAACAGCACCATCCTGGTCGATTCCGTCTTCATCATGCTCGCGATCGTGGTGCCGACCATCATCGCCATCCTTGCGTTTGCGTTCTGGTTTCGCGCCTCGAATCCCAAAGCAAAGTTTCAGCCCGACTTCGTCTATTCCGGTCGGGTGGAAATGGTGGTGTGGGCGATTCCCGCGCTCACCGTGATCCTGCTCGGCGGCGTCGCCTGGATCGGTTCGCACCAGCTCGACCCCGCGGCACCCGTGCCCGGCACCGGCAGTCCGGTCCGCATCCAGGCCGTCTCGCTCGACTGGAAATGGCTGTTCATCTATCCGGACCAGCGCATTGCCACCATCAACACGCTGACGGTGCCGGCGGGCGCCGAACTGAATTTCCAGCTGACGTCGTCGAGCGTGATGAACGTGTTCTTCATTCCGCAGCTCGGCAGCATGATCTACACCATGAACGGCATGGTGACGAAGCTGAACCTGCGCGCCGACAATGAGGGCAAGTTGCAGGGACTGTCGGCGCATTTCTCCGGCGACGGCTTTCCGGACATGATGTTCGACGTCAACGTGGTCTCGCCGCTCGCCTTTCCGGATTGGGTGGCGACCACGGCAAAGAGCGATGCCGTCCTCAATGAGGACAGCTACAAGAAGCTGATGCAGCAGGGCATCGAGAAGGGCAGGCCGACCTACAGGCTCGATGATCCCCGACTGTTCGACCTGATCGCGACCCAGCACATTCCGCCGGGACCGGGGCCGGAGCTCGCATCCGAAGCAGGCCGGTCGCACAGTGGAGGCCATGATGCTCGGTAAGCTCGATTGGTCGGCGATCCCGTTCGACCAGCCTATACCGCTGATCGCGGGCGCCGTGGTGTTGGTCGGGATTCTCGCCGTGCTGGCCTGGGTCGTGGTGAAGGGGCATCTGCCGTATCTCTGGCACGAGTGGATCACCAGCGTCGACCACAAGCGGATCGGCGTGATGTACATCCTGCTGGCCTCGGTGATGCTGCTGCGCGGCGGCAGCGACGCCATCATGATGCGGATTCAGCAGGCGGTGGCCTACCAGTCGCAAGGCTATCTGCCGCCGGAGCACTATAACCAGATATTCTCCGCGCACGGCACCATCATGATCTTCTTCGTGGCGATGCCGTTCGTGATCGGACTGATGAATCTCATCGTGCCGCTCCAGCTTGGCGTACGAGATGTCGCTTTCCCGACGCTCAATTCGGTCGGCTTCTGGCTGACCGCGACCGGTGCGCTGCTGGTCAATCTCTCGCTCGTGATCGGCGAGTTCGCCCGGACCGGCTGGCTCGCGTTTCCGCCGCTGTCGGAGCTGTCCTACTCGCCGGGCGTCGGCGTCGATTATTACGCGTGGTCGCTGCAGATCTCCGGCGTCGGCACGCTGGTGGCCGGCATCAACCTCGTGACGACGGTGCTGAAGCTGCGCACCAAAGGCATGAACTATCTACGTATGCCGATGTTCTGCTGGACCACACTGGCCTCGAACCTCCTGATCGTCGCGGCGTTCCCGATTTTGACCGCCACCCTCGCGATGCTGCTGCTCGATCGCTATCTCGGCTTCCACTTCTTCACCAATGAGGCCGGCGGCAATGTCATGATGTTCATGAACCTGATCTGGGCCTGGGGGCATCCCGAGGTCTACATCCTGGTGCTGCCGGCCTTCGGCATCTTCTCCGAGGTGGTCTCGACCTTCTCCGGCAAGGCACTGTTCGGCTATCGCTCGATGGTGCTGGCGACCATGGCGATCTGCATCATCTCCTTCATGGTCTGGCTGCATCACTTCTTCACCATGGGCGCGGGCCCCGACGTCAACGCCATCTTCGGCATCGCCAGCATGATCATCGCGATACCGACCGGGGTGAAGATCTACAACTGGCTGTTCACGATGTATGGTGGCCGCATCCGCTTCGAGACGCCGATGCTGTGGTCGATAGGCTTCATGGTCACCTTCATCATCGGCGGATTGACCGGCGTGCTGGTCGCGGTGCCGCCGGCCGATTTCATCCTCCACAACAGCATGTTCCTGGTCGCGCACTTCCACAACGTCATCATCGGCGGCGTGCTGTTCGGCGCCTTCGCCGGCTTTGAGTACTGGTTCCCCAAGGCGTTCGGCTTTCGCCTCAACGACCGCTGGGGCAAACTCGCGTTCTGGTTCACTTTCCTCGGCTTCTACGTCACCTTCATCCCGCTCTACGTCGCCGGCATGCTCGGCATGACGCGGCGCATGCAGCACTATGACGTCGCGGCGTGGCGGCCCTGGATGCTGGTTGCAGCCGCCGGCATGGCCGTGCTGACGATTGGCGTGATCTGCCAGATCGTGCAGCTCGTGGTCAGCATCCGCAACCGCGAGGCTCTGCGCGACCGTACTGGTGATCCCTGGGATGGTCGCTCGCTGGAATGGGCGACCTCGTCGCCGCCACCGGTTTTCAACTTCGCTTTCAATCCCGATGTGCGCGGCGAGGATGCCTATTGGGATCTCAAGGCCCATGCCAAGCAGCAATCGCTCCAGCATGATGCGCCGGAGTATCATGACATCGAGATGCCCAGGAACTCGCCGACCGGCTTCGTCTGCGCGTTCTTCGCCACGGTCATGGGGTTTGCGCTGATCTGGCACATCTGGTGGATGGTGATTTTGGGCGGCATCGGAGCGTTCGCGACCTTCGTCGTGTTCGCCTGGCGTGACCATGACGAATACGTCATTCCGGCCGAGGAGGTCGCGGCGATCGATCGCGTCAATCTCGAGGAGCGGCGTAGCCTCGTCAGCATGGCGGGGACAGTCTGATGTCAATGACCGCGACCGCCGGCCATGCGCACGCCGATCCCCACCACATCGGGCTCGTCATCGAGCATCCCGGCCCTGCGCCGAAGCGCATCGTGACCGCCTATGGTTTCTGGATCTTCCTGCTCTCCGACATCGTGATGTTCTCCTGCTTCTTTGCGGCCTACGCGGTGCTGGCCGACCAGACCGCCGGCGGCCCGAAGGGTTCAGAGATATTCGAGCAGCGGAACGTCGCGATCGAGACTGTCTGCCTGCTGCTGTCGAGTTTCACTTGCGGCATGGCGAGCATCGCAGCCGATGTGCGCAACCGGTTCTGGTTCTATCTCGGGATGGCGGTGACGTGTTTGCTCGGCCTCATCTTTCTCGTCATTGAGTTTCGCGAATTCGCTGATCTCGTTGCCCGCGGCTATGGCCCATCGCGCAGCGCTTTCCTGACCTCGTTCTTCTCGCTGGTCGGCTGCCACGGCCTCCACGTCTCGGCCGGCATATTGTGGCTGCTCACCATGATGGCCCAGGTCTTCGCAAAGGGCTTTCGTGCCGACGTGCTGCGCCGGATGATGTGCTTTGCGTTGTTCTGGCATGCGCTCGACATCGTCTGGGTCGGGGTCTTCTCCGTCGTCTATTTGCTTGGGAGTGGCGTATGAGCGATCAGACGCATATGCCGGCCGGCCATGACCTTGCGCCGGGCGATGAGGAGCAACACAGCGTTGGGACGCGTATCCTCGGCTACGTGGTCGGTCTTGTCCTCGCGCTGCTGCTGACGGCGACCTCGTTCTTTATCGCCGGCACGGATCTGGTCTGGCAGCCTTCGATTCCCGTCGCGCTAATCGTGCTGGCGATCGCGCAGATGGGCGTGCACCTCGTGTTCTTCCTGCACATCACCACCGGCCCCGACAACACCAACAACGTGCTGGCGCTGGCTTTCGGGCTGCTGGTCGTGTTCCTGGTAGTCGGTGGCACCGTCTGGATCATGGCGCATCTGAATGCGAACATGCCGGCCATGGATCAGATCATGCCAATGCGTCACTGAGGGCGCACAAAAAAGAAGAGCCGCTTGTTGTGACAAGCGGCCCAAGTCTAGGGAGGAAACGCCCGAGCAAAGCAATCGGGCCGGAGCCGGATTGCCGCCAAGGAAACGCTCGCGCAAAGCGCTTGCGTACGCTTACAAATGCAGCAACTCCCGATAGAGTTCAATTCCGGATGAATACTGTCTCCGACTACCGCTCACGGGTGCGTGATGGGCGTCGTTATTTCGGCCGCCGGCAATTGTAGGCCTTGCGGAAGCCCGCAGCCTGGGCATCGTCCTCCGAGCAGAACCAGCGATCCGGCTTGGTGGTCGCGGGGTAGCTCGGGCAGCCCCGCAAATGGTAGATGCCGATATTGCCGGTCACGCGCGCGCGGACCGCAAGCTTGCCCTTGATGCCACAGCTCGGCGGCATCGTCAGATCCTCAGGAAACAACACCGCGCGAATCTCCTTGTCGCGGTCGGTGCGGCAGGCGGCGCCCAGGAGCGCGCCGTCCTTCTTGCCGGCGCGGAATTCCTGCGGTGCAACAAAGCAGCCCTTCCAGATTCCGGCCGAGGTTGATTTCGCGTCGGCCGCGGCCGACTTGACGTTCGCCTTGACCGGCTCGCGGGTGATGGCAAAGCCCAGCTTGACCAGCTGCTCGTTCAAGCTGGTCTTGTCGCCTTCGGCCGTGCAGATCGCGCGGTGCCGCTTGCCGAAACTCTTTTCCGGTCCGACATCGTCGCAACGCACCGATCGCTTGCCAATCAGCTTGGCGAGCTGGTCGCGGGCCTCGATGCCGCAGGTCCAGGGATCGGCGTGATCGTCGATGCAGACCTGGTCCAGCTCGGGTGCGTCGACGCCGTCGAGGCGATAGGTGACGTCGCCAAGCTGGACGGCGTTGCCGTCGCGGACCGTCGCGGCGGCGGTCAGCGCCGAGGCGGGGCCGGTGGTGCCCAGAAATCCGGACAGGGCGAGAAAGCAAACGAACGCAAAAGCGCGGGCGCTGGCAAAGGATTTTCGGAAGGACATAAGGTCTCGCTATCGATGGCTCGTGCGCCTTGTTCCTAGCATCCGGATGTGGCGATACCAATGGTCTGCGCCCCGCGAAGTGCGACATTCCGGCCCCGCGGCTTTACTCGGCCGTAGCTCTGATCCTATCGTTCGCTGGCCTTGCGGAGCGGAGGCCGAATCGCCCGGGAAGCGGCGAAGGGAGGAAAATTTCGCGATGAAAGACCCCGTGGACGTCCTGATCATCGGCGCCGGCGCTTCGGGCGCGGCGGTGGCGTGGTCGCTGGCCGAGACCAAGATGCATATTCTCTGCCTGGAGCAGGGCGGCTGGATGAACCCGGCGGAATATCCCAGCACGGGCCGGGACTGGGAGGCCAAGTTCTACGGCGAGTGGTCGTCGAGCCCCAACGTCCGCGGGCGGCCCGAGGACTATCCGATCAACGACGACGATTCGCCGATCAAGGTCGTCAACTACAATGCGGTCGGTGGCTCGACGGTGATGTACACCGCGCACTGGCCGCGGCTGCACCCCTCCGATTTCAAGGTGAAGACGCTCGACGGCGTCGCCGACGACTGGCCGATCGACTACGACGCGCTGACCCCGTTCTTCGAAGAGAACGACCGGATGATGGGCACGTCCGGCCTGTCGGGCGACCCGCTCTCACCGCTGACGCATCCGCCGATGCCGCAACAGCCGCTCGGATTGTCCGGTGCGATCATCGGCAAGACCATGAACAAGCTCGGCTGGCACTGGTGGCCGTCGGATACGACGGTCGCGACCATGGACTACGAGGGCCGCGCGCGCTGCATCAATCTCGGCCATTGCACGCCGGCCTGCGCGCAAGGCGCGAAGTCCTCGACCGACATCACCTATTGGCCGCACGCGGTCCGCGCCGGCGTCGAGCTGCGTACGCACTGCCGTGTGCGCGAGATCACCACCGACGAGAACGGCATGGCCACCGGCGTGGTCTATTACGACAAGGACGGCGTCGAGCAGTTTCAGCCGGCGCATGTGGTTATCATCGCCTGCAACGGCGTCGGCACGCCGCGGCTGCTGCTGAATTCGGCATCGAACCGCTTTCCGAACGGGCTTGCCAATTCGTCCGGCCTCGTCGGCAAGAACCTGATGTTCCATCCTTATGCGCAGATCTACGGCTACGTAGAAGAGCCGACCGATAGCAACCGCGCGCCGCCGACCTGCCTGTGGAGCAAGGAATGGTATGACACGGATCTCTCGCGCGGCTTCGTGCGCGGCTACGGCGTTCAGTTCGTGCGCGGCGCGGGGCCGGTGTTCGAGGCTGTCGTCAGCGAGCAGAAGGGGATATTGCCGTGGGGCGCCGATCATCACCGCATCTTCCGCAAGCTCAACGGCCACCGGCTCGGCTTTTCCGCGATTTGCGAGGACCTGCCGGAGGAGCATAACCAGGTTACGCTCGATCCGGTCTTGAAGGACAGCCACGGCATTCCCGCGCCGAAGATCGACTACACGATCAGCGAGAACAGCCGGAAGATGATGGAGCACGCGCTGGCGCGCGGGCGGGAGATTCTCGAAACGGCGGGGGCGAGCGACATCTGCGTCAACTCGCCGATCCCATGGGGCGGCTGGCACCTGCTCGGCACGGCACGCATGGGCACCGACCCCGAACGCTCCGTCGTCAACGAATGGGGCCGCTCGCACGACGTCAAGAATCTCTTCATCGTCGATGGCAGCATCTTCGTTACCTCGGGTGGGGTCAACCCAACATCCACCATCCAGGCCCTCGCGCTCTACATCGCCGACCAGATGAAGCAGCGCCTCGCCAATTTGTTCGATTGAGGCCGACATGTCCGCAGACAATCAACTGACACGCAGCCAGCGCGACGACCTCCGCGCTATCGCCGCGATGATCGTTCCCGCGAGCGATGAGTACAAGGTGCCCGGCGCCGACGATCCCGCGATCCAGGCCGACATGCTGGCGACGCTGGGGCGTGACGCCAAATTGGTGGCGGCGGCGCTCGACCATTTGGCGCGGCTCGCGGGGCAGCCGTTGGCCGAGCTCGATGCTGCCAGGCGCGATGCGGTGGCGCAGGAGTTTCGCAGTTCCGGCGGCGCGGCTGCCGCGACGCTCGTCCGCGTGGTGCTGCAATGCTACTACCGCGACGACCGTGTGCTGCGCTCGCTCGGGCTCGAGCTACGCGCGCCGTTCCCCCTGGGTTACGTGCTGCCGGATGGCGACTGGTCGCTGCTGGACCCGGTCAAGGCAAGGGCGGGCACGCTGCGACGGGCACCCTAGCCACCTGGGCAGTCCAGCCTTGCACCCCGGGCGGGTCCCTTGCGCCTAAAGGGGCAGGCCACCATCTGTGTGAGCCTCAAGGACTCCTACCATGTTGGATTTTACTTCAGACATCGTCGATGACGCCGCGTCATCGCGGGCGACAGCGGCTGTCCCGGACAATGACCGGGACCTGCTGGACGCCTATTCCAATGCCGTCATCGACGTGACCGACCGCGTCGGTCCTGCCGTCGTGCGCGTCGAGACCGGACCAAAAGTGCCGAACGGCCGCGAGCGCGGCGGGCTTGGCTCGGGCATCGTGATCTCGCCGGACGGGCTCGTTCTCACCAATAGCCACGTGGTCGGCTCCTCGAAGGAGATCCGGCTGCGCGACGTCGAGGGCCATGTCGGCGACGCCCGGGTGCTCGGCGTCGATCCCGACACTGACCTTGCGCTGCTGCGCGCCAACGGCGTGCGGGACTTGCCCTATGCGGCGCTCGGCAACTCCAAGACCTTGCGGCGCGGCCAGCTCGTGATCGCGATCGGCAATCCGCTCGGCTTTGAATCGACCGTCACCGCCGGCGTGGTCTCGGCGCTCGGGCGCTCGATCCGCTCGGTCAGTGGCCGCACCATCGAGGACGTGATCCAGACCGATGCTGCGCTCAATCCCGGCAATTCGGGCGGGCCGCTGGTGTCGTCGAATGCCGAGGTGATCGGCATCAACACCGCGATCATCAATGGCGCGCAAGGCATCTGCTTCGCGGTCGCCAGCAACACCGCGCAATTCGTGCTGTCGGAGATCATCCGCCACGGCTATGTCCGCCGCGCCTATATCGGCGTGGCCGGCCAGACCGCGCCGATCCCGCGGCGGCACGCGGTGCTGGCCGGCGTCGAGAACAAGATGGGCGCGCTGCTGGCGCAGATCGAGCCGGACGGGCCTGCGGCGAAGGCGGGCCTGTTGTCCGGGGATGTCGTGATCGGCCTCGACGGTGTCGAGATCAACGGCGTCGACGATCTGATCCGTGTGCTCGATCGCGACCGGATCGGCCGGCGGCTGGCCATGGACGTGCTGCGGCTCGGCCGTCTGCGGGAGATCGAGATCGACCCGGTCGAGCGCAAGCCGGCGCGCTAGCGTGTGGGCGCCGAAGCGAGGTATGACGGTGTCATGCCTCGCTTCGGGAACCCCGCCGCATGATGCCGGCGCATGAGACCTACGATGTCATCGTCGTCGGCGCCGGCGCCGGTGGCATGACGGCCGCGGCCGTCGCCGCCGCCGAGGGCCTGCGCGTGCTGGTGATCGAGAAGACCGCTTTCGTCGGCGGCACCACCGCATGGTCCGACGGCATGATCTGGATTCCCGCCAATGCCAAAATGAAACAGGCGGGGCTCTCCGACAGCGTCACGGACGCCGTGCGATATTTGTCGAACACGGTGCCGGAGCCCGCCAATGCGGGCCTCCGCGCCGCCTTCCTCGCGCGCGGACCGGAAGCGGTCGCCTATCTCGAAGCCAACACGCAAGTGCGCCTCCAGCCGGTGAAAGCCTGTCCGGACTATTATCCGGAGCGGCTGGGCGCAACGCCGGGCGGGCGCGTGCTCGAGCCGGTCGTCTTCGGCGGCACGCGCCTGGGCGGGCATGTCGCGCGGCTGCGCGCGCCGCTGCCGGAGTTCACGCGGTTCGGCGGGATGATGGTCAACCGCCTCGACATCCCGTATCTGCGCCGGGTCGGACAATCGCTGCGCTCGACTCTTCGCGCGGCGCGGCTGGTTTCGCAGTATGCGTGGCAGCGCCTGCGCAGCCCGCGCGGCACGACGCTGCATCTCGGCAATGCGCTCGCCGCGCGGCTGTATGCCTCGCTGCTGGCCCGGCAGGTCGAGATCCTCTTCAGTGTAGACGTCGAGGATTTGTCGATGCAGGGCGAGCGCGTCGGCGGCGTCGTCATCCGTCATGGCGCGCGCGATCGGCTGATCGCCGCGCGACGCGGTGTGGTGTTGGCGACCGGCGGCTTTTCGCACGACGCGACGTTGCGCAAACGCTTCTTCCCGCCCGCGGCCGGATTTATCTCGGCGGCCCACACGTCCGCTACGGGCGACGGGCTCCGCCTTGCGACTGCAACCGGCGCAGCGCTCAATCCGGATGCGACGAGCCCGGCCTATTGGGTGCCGGCCTCGCTGTTCCGGCGTACTGACGGAAGCCGTGGTGTTTTCCCGCACATGGTGACCGACCGCGCCAAGCCCGGCGTGATCGCCGTCAATGCGGCCGGCCGGCGCTTCGTCAACGAGACACTGTCGTACCACGAGTTCGTTCTCGCCATGCTGCGCGACGGCGAACCGGATCGGCCGTTCCACCTGATCTGCGACCGCCAGTTTCTGTGGAGCTACGGCCTCGGCCGCATCCTGCCGTTCACGCGCAATATCAGGCGTTATGCGGCGAGCGGCGAGTTGGTCGAGGCCGCCGATATCGCGCAGCTCGCAGCGAAGATCGGCATCAAGCCGTCGACACTCGCGGTGACCATCGCAAACTACAATTCCGATGCGAAGGAGGGCCGTGACCCGGAATTCGGTCGCGGCAGCACCATCTACCAGCGTCATCTCGGTGATATCAGCCACAAGCCGAACCCCTGCGTCGCGCCCGTCCTCCGCGCGCCGTTCTATGCGATGCGGATCTTCCCCGCCGATCTCGGCACGGCGATCGGCATGAAGGTGGATGCTCAGGCGCGCGTGTTGCGCGAGGACGACACGCCGGTCGCGGGCCTCTACGCCTGCGGCAACGACATGGGCTCGATCATGAACGGCAATTGTCCCGGGCCGGGGATCGCGCTGGGGCCGGCGCTGACGTTCGGGTATATCGCGGGAAGGCATCTGGCGGAGGGGGCGGTGACGGCGAGTGCGGCGACGGCAACTGCCTGATTGTCGTCTCCGCTATATCCCCGTCATTGCGAGCGAAGCGAAGCAATCCAGAATCGTTCCGCGGAGGCAGTCTGGATTGCTTCGTCGCAAGGGCTCCTCGCAATGACGTGGAGAGAGCGTGGGCTCCAATCGCTACTCTGCCGCCGCCGCAAAGCGGCTGTTCTCCAGCTCTGCCTCAAGCCGCGCCTTCTCGGCCGCCGCCTGCCTGATGTTGGCTTCCTTGACATGTCCGAAGCCGCGGATCGTCTCCGGTAGCCGCGCGAGTCTCGTCAGCAGCGGGATTTGCTCCGCTTTCAGCCCGGCGATCCGCCGATCGATCATGCCGAGATAATCTGCGACCAGCTTCCGCTCGGTCCGGCGCTCCTCGGTGCGGCCGAACGGATCGAACGCGCCGCCGCGCAGGAATTTTAGTTTGGCCAGTACGCGGAAGGCATGGATCATCCAGCCGCCGAATTCCTTCTTCTGGAGATGTCCGGTGGTCTTGTCGCGCTGTGCGAAGATCGGCGGGGCCAGATAGAACTTCAGCTTGAAGTCGCCGTCGAATTTCTCCGAGATCTTCTTGGAGAAGCTGCCATCGGTGTAGAGCCGCGCGACCTCGTACTCGTCCTTGTAGGACATCAGCTTGAACAGGTTTTTCGCGATAGCCTCGGTCAGCTCCGTGGACGCGGGCGAGGCGGTCGCTTCTGCCTTGCGCACCTTGGCGACGGCGGCGAGGTAACGGTCGGCGTAGGCCTTGTCCTGATAGCCGGTCAAAAACTCGGCGCGCGTCGCGATGATGTCGTCGAGCGACCTCGTCGGCGTGGAGGCCCGGCTCCTGAACTGCAGCACGCTGCGTACCCGCGACATGTCGTGGGCGGCGAGGCGTCCCCAGGTGAAGGCGAGCTTGTTCATCTCAATCGCGGCGCCGTTGATCTCGATGGCGCGGAGCAGCGCTTCCAGCGACAGCGGGATTGCGCCCTTCTGAAAGGCGAAGCCGAGCATGAAGGGATTGGTCGCGATCGAATCGCCCATCAGCGCGGAGGCAATGCCGGTGGCATCGATGATGTCGAGGTTCTTGTCGCCGACAGCGTCCCGCAGCACCGTCTGCATCGTGCCCATCTCGAAATCGAGGTCGGGGTTTTGCACGAAGCTCGCGGTCGGCTGCAGGTCGGCGTTGATATACGCTTTCGTCGTTCCGCGTTCGGCGCGGCTGAGCGCAGAGGGACCTGCCGAGACGATCATGTCGCACCCGAGGATGACGTCGGCGCCGCCCGTGGTGATCCGGACCGCGGAGATGTCTTCCGGCTTCGCGGCGATGCGCACATGGCTCATCACGGCGCCGTTCTTCTGCGACAGGCCGGTGAAGTCGAGCGCCGAGCAGCCGCGGCCGTCAACATGGGCGGCCATGCCGAGTAGCGCGCCGATGGTGATGACACCGGTGCCGCCGATGCCGGTGACGAGGATGTTGTAGGGGGCGTCCAGCTCACGCGCGGGCGGCAGCGGCAGGTCGGCAAACAACTGGCCTGAATCCACCGCCGAGGTTTTGATCCGCTTGAGCGTGCCGCCATGCACGGTGACGAAACTCGGGCAAAAACCCTCGACGCAGGAGAAGTCCTTGTTGCAGTTCGACTGGTCGATCTGGCGCTTGCGGCCGAACTCGGTTTCCAGCGGCTGCACCGAGACGCAGTTCGAGGCCTGCGAGCAGTCGCCGCAGCCTTCGCAGACCAGCTCGTTGATGAAGGCGCGTTTTGCGGGATCCGGATACAGCCCGCGCTTGCGGCGGCGGCGCTTTTCCGCGGCGCAGGTCTGGTCGTAGACGATGACCGTAAGGCCCTTGATGTCGCGCAGCTCGCGCTGAACGGCGTCGAGCTCGCGGCGGTGATGGACGGTCGCGCCTTGCGGGAAGTAATTGCCGTCAGGGTATTTGGTGGGATCGTCCGAGACGATCGCGAGGCGCTTGACGCCCTCGGCCCAGACCTGATGCGCGATCTGGGCGACGTTGAAGCCGCCCTCGGCCGGTTGGCCGCCGGTCATCGCGACCGCGTCGTTGTAAAGGATCTTGTAGGTGATGCTGATGCCGGCGGCCGATGCCGCGCGAAGGGCAAGTAGTCCGGAATGGGTGTAGGTGCCGTCGCCGAGATTCTGGAAGATGTGCTGCTCGGTGGTGAAGGGCGCTTGCCCGATCCAGTTCACGCCCTCGGCGCCCATATGCGAGATCAGATCGGTGCGGCGGGTCGGCATGCTCAGGGCCATGCCGTGGCAGCCGATGCCGGCCATGGCGCGGCTTCCTTCAGGCACGCGCGTCGAGGTGTTATGCGGGCAACCCGAGCAGAAGAACGGCGTGCGCGCGAGCTTGATCTGCGCGGAGGCCGGAACAGGAGTGTCGAACGCCTCGAGCCGGGCGAGGCGCTGCTCCAGCACCGGGCTATGGTGGCCGAGCTTGCGCAGCCGCGCCACCAGCGCGGATGCAACGAGGGTCGGCGTCAGCTCGCCCTCGCTCGGCAATAGCGGCGCGCCGCGCTCGTCGCGTTTTCCCGTCACGGTCGGACGCCTGGACGCATCGATATTATAGAGGATGCGCATCAGCTGGTCTTCGATGAAGCCGCGCTTCTCCTCGACGACCAGCACGTCCTGAAGTCCTTCCGCGAAGCGCTTGGCTCCGCTCTCCTCCAGCGGCCAGGTCAGTGCGACCTTGTAGATGCGAAGGCCAAGGTCCTGCGCGTCCTTGTCGGTAATGCCCAAGTCTGCGAGCGCCTGTCGCAGATCGAGATAAGCCTTGCCGGTCGCGACGATGCCGAGCCGTGCCGGCTTGGAGTCGAGCACGATGCGGTCGAGCTGGTTGGCGCGCGCAAAGGCCTGCACCGCCGCCATCTTAGGGCCGAACAGGCGCTTTTCCGCGTCGAGCGGCGGATCCGGCCAACGGATGTTGAGGCCGCCGGGCGGCATCTCGAAATCGTCGGGGAGCTTGATCTGGATGCGTTCGGGATCGCTGTAGATTGAGGCCGAACTCTCCACCGTTTCGCTGATCGCCTTGAAGCCGACCCAGCAGCCGGAGAAACGCGACAGCGCAAAGCCGTAAAGGCCGAGGTCGAGGTAATCCTGCAGCGTCGCCGGATTGATCACGGGGATCAGCGCTGCTGCGAAGACCTGCTCGCTCTGGTGCGCCAGTGTCGAGGATTGGCAGCCGTGGTCGTCACCGGCGAGCGCGAGCACGCCGCCATTGAGCGAGGTGCCGGCGGCATTCGCATGCTTGAGCGCGTCGACCGAGCGATCGACGCCGGGCCCTTTGCCGTACCAGATGCCGAACACGCCATCGACCTTGGCACCGGGAAACAGGCCGACCTGCTGGCTGCCCCAGACGGCGGTCGCCGCGAGGTCCTCGTTCAGGCCGGGGGCGAAGGCGATGTCGTGCTGCTGGAGATGTTCCTTCGCGCGCCACAGCGCGTGGTCGTACATGCCGAGCGGGGAGCCGCGATAGCCCGAGATGAAGCCGCCGGTGTTGAGCCCCTGCAGCCGGTCGCGTTCGCGCTGCAACATGGGCAGCCGGACCAGCGCCTGCGTGCCGGACAGGAAGATCCGCTTCGATTCGAGCCGGTATTTGTCGTCCAGCTCGACCTGCATCAGCGTCATTTCAGGAGTCCTCGTCTCTTGTTCGGCTTTTATTCGACTTGGTATTCGACTTGGGGTTTGCGCTGCGGGAGGGAGGAGCGGCTGCGCGACGCGAATTGTGACAGTCAAAGGCATGCACAGACGAAGTCAATATCGCTGGCCGCATCCGTGGCGCTCCTGCTGGTCATGGCTTGCTTGCGGAGGACAGGATGGCTGCAAGCGCGTTCGATACCGAGATCACGGAGACGGCTGAGGCGCTGATCGGGCCATGGCGTCACCCGCACCAGATGCTCCACGCAGAAGTATTGCGCGGCACGGCCGAAGGTCGCTCTACATGGCGACGCTGAAGGCCTCTTGCGCACCTTACGGGGAGGAGTATCGCCGGCCGTACGGAGCGGGTCGCTAACGCCACCTTCGTCGTTCCGGGGCGCGTAGCGCGAGCCCGGAATCCATTTCGCCGCGTGTTCAGCCGCCGGGTTCGACGCTTACGCGTCGCCCCGGAATGACGACAGGGAGCGCTTATCCTTTGGGCAAATGCACGTCGCAAAGCCGCCGCACAGCGAATAAGCAGACCCCGGCTTTTCCAATAACATTCTGACAGCGCAGTAAATTTTCCTGCGCCGTCGGTTCAACTCCAATTGTACACAATGGCATGGCGCTTGCAGAACTCCCGCAGAGAGAGTTCTCGCGGGGGCCTTGAGTCATGTTGAACTCAACCAAGCCGACACTGGGTGTCATCAGCGCCGAACCGGAGCCGGTCAAGCTCGACTGGCCGGCCACCGCGCTTCTCATCATCGACATGCAGCGCGACTTCATGGAGCCCGGCGGCTTCGGCGAGACGCTGGGCAACGACGTCAGCCAGCTCGCGCGCGCGGTGAAGCCGATCGGTGCCGTGCTGAAGTCCGCGCGCGACACCGGCATGCTGGTGATCCACACGCGCGAGGGCCATCTGCCCGATCTCTCCGACGCGCCGCCGGCGAAAATCGAGCGCGGCGCGCCATCCTTCCGCATCGGCGACCCCGGTCCGATGGGACGCATTCTCATTCGCGGCGAGGCCGGCCACGACATCATCCCGGAGCTCTATCCGCTCGACAGCGAGATCGTGATCGACAAGCCCGGCAAGGGCGCGTTCTACGCCACCGAGCTCACCGACGTGCTGGAGAAATACGGCATCGAAAATCTGCTCGTGTGCGGCGTCACCACCGAAGTGTGCGTCAACACCACCGTGCGCGAGGCCAATGATCGCGGCTATCGCTGCGTCGTGATCTCGGACGGCTGCGCGTCCTACTTCCCTGAGTTTCACGAGATGGGCCTGAAGATGATCAAGGCCCAGGGCGGCATCTTCGGCTGGGTCGCAAGCTCAGCCGCGGTACTGGAGGCGATGAAGATTTCCACATCAGCGTAGGGGCATCACGATGAGCACAGGCACGACAGGGACGGCCGGCACCTCCGAGTTCAAGCCGGCACTATGGACACCGGGCGACTGGAACGCGTTTTTCGGCTTCGGCACCAACATCCTCGTCAACATGCTGGTGCTCACGGGCCTGTTGCGCTTCGTGTTGAAGATGCCCGACAGTCTCGTGTTCGGCCGCATCCTTCCCGCGCTCGGGTTGATGATGTGTCTCTCCACCTTCTACTACGCGTTCCTCGCTTATCGTCTGGCGCAGAAGACCGGCCGCAACGATGTCTGCGCGTTGCCCTCGGGCGTCAGCGTGCCGCACATGTTCATCGTCACCTTCGTGATCATGCTGCCGATCACGATCAAGACCGGTGATCCGCTCAAGGGCTGGTCGGCAGGCCTGGTCTGGGTGTTCTTCCAGAGTTTTATTCTCATGATCGGCGGCTTTATCGCGCCTTTCATCCGAAAGATCACGCCGCGCGCGGCGCTGCTCGGCACGCTTGCGGGTGTATCCGTCACCTTCATCTCGATGCGGCCGGCGCTCGAAATGTACATGACGCCGCAGATCGGCCTGGTCTGCTTCGCCATCATCCTGGTGAGCTGGTTCGGGGGCGTGAAATATTGGCGCGGCATTCCCGCCGGTCTCGTTGCGATCGCGGTGGGCATGGTCATCGCCTGGGGCTCGAACCTGTTCGGCCTCGGTCTCGGGGGGCTCAGCGTCAAGGGCGTCGGCGATGCCTTTGCCAATTTCGGCTTCTCGGTGCCGATCCCGGCGGTAGGCTATGTCTTCTCCGGTTTCGAATTCCTCGGGATCATCCTGGTCACCGCCATTCCGTTCGGCATCTATGATCTGGTCGAGGCCATGGACAATGTCGAGAGCGCGGAAGCCGCCGGCGACGAATATCCGACCACGCGCGTCCTCACCGCCGACGGAATCGTCAGCCTGATCGGCTGCCTGATGGGCAATCCCTTCATCAACGCCGTCTATATCGGCCATCCCGGCTGGAAGGCGATGGGCGGCCGGATCGGCTATTCGGCCGCGACCGGCATCATGGTGGTGGTGCTGGCCTGGTTCGGCATCATCTCGGTGCTGCTGGCGCTGGTGCCGGTGGTCGCGATCTCGCCGATCCTGCTCTATATCGGCATGCTGATCGGCGCGCAGGCGTTCCAGACCACGCCGGTCAAGCACGCGCCCGCGATCGTGCTGGCGCTGACCCCGCATCTTGCCGCCTGGGCCAAGCTCCAGATCGACACGATGTTGGGCTCGACCATGAACGCGGCTGCGACCGTGGGCGGAATGGCCGCCGACAAGGCCGACGCGGTCAAGGCTGCCGCGATCGCCGCGTTGCCGCAGCAGGGCGTGTTCTATCACGGGCTCGAGATCATGGGCGGCGGCTCCATCCTCGGCGGCCTGATCCTGGGTGCGATCGGTGTCTTCATCATCGAGCGCGACTTCGAGAAGGCCTCGGCATTCGCGCTGGTTGGCGCGGTCCTGACCTATTTCGGCTTCATGCACGGCGAAGCCGTCGGCATCGGCGGCGGCTTTGGCGTCACGCCCGCGGTTGCGTTCGCCTATGCCGTGATGGCCGCCGGTCTGTTCGCGGCCAGCAGGCTCGGCGCGAGCGAGTCCTACATGCCGCATGCGGACATGCACGCGGCACCGGCGGAGTAGCTACCCGCCCTTGACGGCACCAGCGGTGAGCCCGGCGACGATCTGTCGCTGGGCGAACACCGTCAGCAGCAGCACCGGCAACGTGACAATCAGCGCGGCGGCCGCGAGCGGCCCCCAGCTCAACTGGTCGAACGAGATCATGTTGTAGACGGCGACCGGCAGGGTGCGGGTCTCGCGTCCGGCCAGCACGATGCCGAAGACAAAATTATTCCAGGAGAAGATCACGGCCAGGATGAAGGCGACGGCGATGCCCGGCTTGGCGATCGGCAGCGCGACATGGCGGAAGACCTGCCAGCGCGTGGCGCCGTCGATCAGGGCTGCTTCTTCCAGCTCCATCGGCGTCGTCTCGAAATAGCCGATCATGATCCAGATCACGATCGGCACCGTGACCACGAGGTGGATGATGATCTGCGGCACCAGCGTGCCGAGCAGTCCCAGCCACTGGAACATGAGAAACAGCGGGATCAGATAGGACAGGCCCGGCGTGATGCGGGCGATCAGGATCACGATCGCGGATTTATGCGCGGCCATCCGCGCAATCCCGTAGCCGGCGGGAACGCCGACCAGCAGCGCAAGCAGCGTCGCGCTGCCGGTGACGATCAGGCTGTTGATGAAATACGTCAGGAAGCGGTTGGAGGCGAGCACGTCGGCATAGTTTTTCCAGGCGACATGCTCGGGGAAGAACACCGGCGGGTAGGCGGCATTGTCGATCTCGAACTTGAGCGACAGCGACAGCATCCAGAGAAAGAACAGGATCGCCGGCGACACGATGAGGAACACCGAGAACCACAGGCCGATTTTGCCGATGATTTGCCTTGGACTCATGTGCCGCTCGCGATCTCGGTCCACAGCATGCGTTGGCGCGCATAAAGCATCACCGCCGCAAGCAGGACGATCAGCAGGAAGAACACGACCGCGATCGCCGAGCCGTAGCCGAGGTCGTAATAGGAGAAGGCGACGCTGTAGAGATAGATATTGATCGTCTCCGATGCCGATCCCGGTCCGCCCTGGGTGATTGCGAAAATGATGTCGAAGCTCTTCACGGCGTCGATCATGCGGATCATGCCGGCGATGAACAGGAACGGCATGATCAGCGGCAGGGTGATGAAGCGGAATACCTGCCAGATGCTGGCGCCGTCGATCTGTGCGCTTTCATAAGGCTCGGTCGGGATCGCGGCCAGGCCGCCGAGCACGATCAGCATGACCAGCGGCGTCCATTGCCAGGTCTCGACCAGCACCAGCGAGGGAATGACGGTCGCGGGATGGAATACCCAGAGCTGCGCAGGGATCCCGACCAGCGACAGCAGATAGTTCAGCACGCCGAGCTGCGGGTGGAACATCATGGTCCATACCAGCGCGATCGCCACCGGCGTCGCCATCATCGGCATGATGAAGACGCCGCGCAGAAAGCCGCGGCCGGGGAATTTCTGGTGAAACACCACGGCCGCAAACGTGCCGAGCACGAGCGGCAGCAGCACGGAGAGTATGGTGTAGACCAGTGTATGTCCGACGGCCTCGATGAAGCGGGGATCGGTCGTCAGCCGCAGATAATTCGACAAGCCAACGAAGGTGGTCGACGAGCCGACCTTCCACTCGTTCAGGCTCATCCAGATCGTGAAGACCCACGGGAAGATGATGATCGCGATCACGACGACCAGCGCCGGCACCACGAACGGCCAGTACGACGGCGGCCGCAACTCCTTCTCCGGCGCGGCATCAGACTGTGCCACGCCCGGAGCCGATTGTGTCAACGCACTCACGCCTTCTCGCTACGCTCCAGGATCGGCCGGTACTGATCGTTGGCCTTCTTCAACTCGGCGGCAGGATCGGCGCCGGACAAGGTCGCCGTGACCGCGGCGCCGACGATGTCGCGGAATTCGGCGACCGGAATCACGACGGGCAGGCCCAGCTTGCTAATCTTGCCGGAATCGATCACCGACTGCAGCCATTCCTTGGTCTTGACACCCTTCTGGACCTCGGGATCGCCAAGGATCGAGTTGCGGAACGGCACGCCGCCGCCGGCCTGCAGCAGTCGCGCACCCTGGGTTTTCGAAACCACCCATTGGCAGAGCAGATAGGCGGCTTCCTTGTTCTTGCTCGCAGCGGCAACGCCGATGCCGTCGCCATAGGTCGAGGAATATTGCCCCTTGGGGCCGGCGGGCACGACGGTGTAGCCGACCTTGCCGACAACGCGCGAGGCGGCCGGATCTTCCAGCGGTGGTGCCCAGCCGACGCCGTCGATCCACATCGCGGATCGGCCTTGCGTGAACGAGGCCATCGACTCCATCCAGTTGAAGCCGGCGACGCCGGGCGGTGCCGATTTCGTCAGGAGCGTCTGATACAGCTTGGTCGCGGCAATGGCTTCCGGACCGTCGGTCAGGATATTGCCCTTGGCGTCGAGGAATTCCCCGCCATAATTGAGGAAGAAGTTGCTCCACATCGCCATGTTGGCGTTGCGCAGGCCGCGCCCGACAAAGCCGTAGATGCCTTCCTTGGTGTCGGTGAGCTTCTCGGCCGCCGCGGCCATCTCGTCGAGGGTCTTGGGAACGGCGACGCCCTTCTTCTCGAACAGCTCCTTGTTGTAATAGAGGATGAAATAATCGACCGACCACGGCAGCGACAGCATCTGGCCCTTGTCGTTCCTGGCGTATTGCAGGCCCGCGGCCGAGAAGTCGCTCTCGACGAGATCGGGCGCGGTCAGCGCCGGGTCCTTCATCAAGGGCGTCAAGTCGGCGAGCCAACCGGCCTTCTCGAACTGCCGCTTCTGCACGTGATAGCTGAGATGGACGACGTCGAAGCTTGGACGGCCAGAGGTGAACTCGATCACCACCTTCTGGCGCTGCTGCTGCTCGGGAATCTGCTCCGCTTCGACCTGGATGCCGGTGAGTTCGGTGAACTCCTTGACGTATTTTTGCAAATTGTCGCCGCGAGGCCCCTTGGCGAGAATCACCTCAAGCTTGGTCCCCGCGTATTTCTTCCAGTTCACCTCGGCGCGCGCCGGCAATCCCGTCAGGCTGAGCGCGCCAGCTGCGGCAGTGCCCGTCAAGAGCGTACGACGCGAGATTTTGTGGTTGACCACTTTAGGTCCCTCCCTGTGACTCAATTTGGGCGGATACTAGCGGCCGTTCTGCGTCTGCCTAGCCCTAATCTGTGGAATTCAGGGCCGCACGGCCGGCGTTTCCATCAGCAAGCCATGCGCTCGCGACATCAGATAGAGTTCGAGCGCGACCAGCTCGGGCGCGCCGAAATCATAGGCCTTGGCGCGGACACCCGTCATGCAACTGCGTAGCCGCCGCTCCAGCGATCCCAGCGTCTGCCATTCCAGGCGATAAAGCGGATAGCCGGTCGGCTGTCCCTGCGTGATCGGCGCGCCGGCAAGCCGGTTGTTGAAATTGTCGTCGTGGCAATTGGTGCAGGCAAGGTTGAGCTGGCCCTCGCGCTGCATGAAGAGGTCGCGGCCCTGTTCGACGAATGGCTTCAATTGCGGATCGTCGCCCGTCGTGATCGCGATGCCGCGCGATTGGTGCGCGACGAAGGCGGACAGCGCCAGCAGGTCGCGGCTCTCGTAGGGTAGCGCCGGTGCCTGCTGATGATTGCTGCGGCACAGATTGATGCGCTGGTCGAGCGTGACGGGCCGCGCCAGCGCCTTGTCGAAGGCCGGATAGCGCGCCGCGACGCCCTTCATGCTGCCGCGTGCATCGCCATGGCAGTCAGCGCAGGCCTTGTCGGCACTGCCGGTCCTCTTCGTCCACAACGCCTCACCGTCGAGCACGAACAGCATGCCGGGATTTGAGCTGTCGTCATCCTGCATCGCACGCGTGTCGGGCCCCATGAACGAATAGCCGGAGCGGCGCGCGTCCGGCGGAATCTCGCCGGCGAGCAGGGCAGGGGCGGTGGCGAGAAGCGCCGCGGCCGCTATCGCGCGCCAAAAACTCATTCGACCGCGATCGACGCCGATGCGCTGGACGAATAGCCGTTGTCGCCGATCCATTCGAACTCGAACTTGCCGCTCTCCTTCGCGACCGTGAAGAACGACAGATAGGGATTGGCCGCGATCGCCGGGAAGAGATCGGCGCGAAAAATCTCGGTACCGTTGTAGCGGCACGTAAAGCTCGTGATGATGTCGCGCGGGACCAGCGCGCCGTCCGCGGTATGGCGGAAGCCGGTCTCCATGATGTGCGAGGTCAACGTGCGGATCTCGATGATTTCGCCGCGCCTGGCTTTCGCCGGAACGTTGATGAGCGCCGCCATCAATTCATCTCCTCGGTGCAGGCGGCCAGCGTCACGACGATTTCGGTCGTGACCTGCCAGAACGTGTCGTCGGAAAGACGCGCGATCGCCACCACCTTCTGGGTGTCGGCGAGGCGGATCCGGGTCGAGACCTGGGCGCGACCGGAGGAGGGGCCGAGATGGAAGTTACCGATGTTCGGCTGCGGGTTCTTCTCGTTGAAGACGTGGATGCTCTTGACGTAGTCGTTCGCCGTCATCGGGCTCGCGACGCTCACGGTCAGCGGCACCGTGTTGCCGTTCTCGACCAGCGGCGGAATGTCGAGCTTCACCTTGCCAGTGCGTACAGGTGCTTCGCCGACGACGTTACGGATCGCGGCGGTGAGCATCGCCGGTGTCGCCTCGAGCGGCCGCAGCGTGACGATCGGGATCGTCCCGGCGACCGTCACGTTTCCGGCGAGGTTCAGGAATTGTCGTCGCGTGGTCAGCATGAACAGTCCTAGTCCCGAAGCGTTGCGAGAAAAGCCACGATGTCCTCGATCTCGGTGGCCGACAAGATCGGTTTGCCGGCGAAATTTCGCCCGACCCGCACGAGGTGATCGGTGCGATAATAGGACGGCATGATGGTCTCAGGGTTGAAGCGCGCTGCATCGACCAGTCGAAGCCGCAACTGGCTCGCCGTCCAGCGGTTCCCCGCACCCGAGAGGTCAGGCGCGAGGTCGCCCTGGAACCGGGTTTCGGGGAAGGGCCCGGAATGGCAGAGGATGCAGGTCGTCGTGCGCGCCAGCACAAGCGCGCGACCGCGCGCGGCATCGCCGGGTGCGCCGGTGAGCGACTCCGGAATGCCGTCGCCGGCGACGTTGTAGGGCAGGAGTTCCTCGGCTCCCGCATGGCAGGCGAAGGCGCAACTGGCGGCGATCAGAGCTGCGATACGGACCAATGCTCTAGCCAAAGGTGTCCGCCGTGATGGTTTGAAACCAGCGCTCGGCTTCAGCCGCCTCGCGGGCGCGCAATTCGCGCGGCGCATCGACCGGACTGGTCGCTCCGCCCTCCACCTCGGCGAAGATGTCGCCTCTGGGCTGGTAATGGCCCGCGAGTGAAAAGCCGTAGCCGGGTGCGACAATGTTGTAGCAGACGCCGGTCAGTCGCGGCGTTTCTGGCGCGCGGCCGGCAAGGAGGTTCACGATCGCGGCAGCGCAGGCCTTGCCCTGCGCGCTTGCCGCGGAGGCCGATTTGGGAATGCCCCCGCCGAGGCAGGCATCGCCGATGACGTGGATGTTCTGGACAAGCTTCGACTCGAAGGTGACGGGATCGATCGGGCACCAGCCGGTGGCATCCGTAGCGCCCGCGATCTCGGCGATGCGTCCGGCACGCTGCGGCGGGATGACGTTGGCGACGTCAGGGATATAATTGCCGAACTCGGTGACGATGGTCCTGGTCGCGGGATCGACCGAGGTCACGCGGCCGCCTTGCGACAGCCCGATGCGCTCGATCATGTCGCTGTAAAGCTCCTTCCATGCCTTCTCGAACAGTCGCTGCTGGGAGAAATTGTCCTTGGCGTCGAGGACCAGGACCTTTGAGCGCGGCTTCTTGGTTTTCAGGTAATGCGCGATCAAGCTGGCGCGCTCGTAAGGCGCCGGCGGACAGCGCGAGGGATTGGCGGGGATGGCAATGGCGACAGTGCCGCCGTCCGGCATGGCCTCCAGCTGCCGACGCAGCAGCAGCGTCTGCGCGCCGGCCTTCCAGGCGTGCGGCATTTTTGCTGATGCGGCTTCGTCATAGCCGGGCAGAGCCTCCAAGTGGAAGTCGATGCCGGGCGAGAGCACGAGACGGTCATAGGGCAGCGCAACGCCATCGGCCGTTATGACGCTGCGCCGTTGCGGTTCGATTGTGGTCACGGCTTGGCCGATCACGGTGACGCCTTCGGCGACGAGCTTGTCATAGTCGAACTGCTGCGCCTCGATCTCGCGCAGGCCGGCGATCACCTCGTTGCTGAAGGGGCAGGAGGTGAAGACCGCATTGGGTTCGATCAGGATGACTTGCAAGTTTGCCTGCGCGCGCTTCAGCGCGCGGGCGCACGCCGCACCGCCAAAACCGCCGCCGACCACGACGACGCGGCCCGCCGATTGCGCGCGCAGGATCGAAGGAACGGCGAATGATGTAGCCGCGGCGGCGATGCCGAGGACGGCATCCCGCCGTGTCACCGACGCATTCATGAGGCTTGTCCGGAAAGTGTGCCGCGGCGAGCGTTACGGCCGCCGCGGCGTTTCTCAGGCGAAGGTGATGTTCTGGTCTCGCAGCGGCACCGAGCGGATGCGTTTGCCCGTCGCTGCGAAGTACGCATTGAGCACCGCCGGTGCCGCGACGCCGATGGTCGGCTCCCCGACACCGCCCCAGAACCCGCCGCTCGGCACCATCACCGATTCGACCTTCGGCATCTCGTTGATGCGCATCGAATTGTAGGTGTCGAAGTTGGTCTGCTCGATCTTGCCGTCCTTGACGGTGCAGCCGCCGTAGAACAAGGCGCTAAGGCCATAGACGAAGGAGCCGGCGATCTGCCGCTCCACTTGCGCCGGATTGACGACGTAGCCGGGATCGGTGGAGGCGACGATGCGATGCACCTTGATCTTGTTGCCGTCGGTCACCGAGATTTCGGCGGCGCCGGCGACATAGCTGCCATAGCCCATCACCTGCGCGATGCCGCGATAGATGCCCTGCGGCGCCGGAGTGCTCCAGCCGATCTTCTCGGCCACGGCATTGAGAACCGCCAGATGCTTGGGGTGATTGCCCATCAGCTTGCGGCGAAACTCAAGCGGGTCCTGGCCTGCGGCCTGGGCGAGCTCGTCCATGAAGCATTCCATGTAGATCGCGTTGTGATTGACGTTGACGCCGCGCCAGAAGCCGGGCGGAACGTGCGGGTTGCGCATCGCATGCTCGACCAGGAGGTTTGGCACGGAGTAACCGAACGCGGCTTCGCCGGTCTGGGCGACGCCCTGGAATGCGGCCGGATCCATGCCGTTCTGCAGCGCTTCGGGGCGGAGCGAGAACAGGATCGATTGCCCCGATAAGCGGTAGTGCAGCGCGACCAGATTGTTGTCCGCATCGAACGCGCCGGTCATCTTGCACTGGGTGATCGGGTGATATCGGCCGTGCGCCATGTCCTCTTCGCGCGACCATAACAGCTTGATCGGCGTGCCCGGCATCTCCTTGGCGATCAAGACGGCCTGGCGGACATAGTCGGTCTGGCCACGCCGGCCGAAGCCGCCGCCGGGCATCACCTTGTGCACGTCGCACTTCTCCGCCGGCAGGCCCGACGCTTCCAACGTGGCCGCGAAGGCGGCCTCGCCATTCTGCGTGCCGCACCAGACCTCGCACTTGTCCGCCGTGTAGACCGCCGTGGCGTTCATCGGCTCCATGGTGGCGTGGTTCTGGTAGGGATAGCTGTAGACGGCCTCGATCTTCTTGGCGGCACCGGCAATCGCCGCCTTCGCGTCGCCGTTCTTGTTGCCGACATAGGCCGGCTGCCCGTTGTCGAGGCCCTCGGTCAGCCATTTCGCGATCGACTCGCTCGAGACCTTGGCGTTGTCGCCCTCGTCCCAGACGATCGGCAGCGCCTCCAGCGCGGTCTTGGCGTGCCACCAAGTGTCGGCAACGACCGCGACCGCGGTGTCGCCGACCTTGACGACCTTCTTGACGCCCTTCATGCCGGTGATCTTGGCTTCGTCATAGCTCTTCAGCTTGCCGCCGAACACCGGGCAGTCCTTGATCGCGGCGTTCAGCATGCCCGGCAGCTTGACGTCGATGCCGTAGATCATGGTGCCGGTGGTCTTCTCGGCGGTGTCCAGCCGCTTCACGCCCTTGCCGATCAGCTTCCAGTCCTTGGGGTCCTTCAGCTTGACCTCGGCCGGCGGTGTCAGCTTGGCCGCGGCCTCGGCGACCTTGCCGTAGGTCGTGGTCTTGCCGGTCGGCGTGTGGGTAATGACGCTGTTGGCGGCCGTGCATTCCGACGCCGGCACTTTCCACGCCTCGGCGGCAGCCTGGATCAGCATCACGCGTGCGGTGGCACCTCCCTTGCGGACATAGTCTTGCGAAGAGCGGATGCCGCGGCTGCCGCCGGTCGAGAAATCGCCCCAGACGCGCTTGCGGGCGACGCTCTGGCCCGGTGTCGGATATTCGGTCGAGACCTTCGACCAGTCGCATTCGAGTTCCTCGGCGACCAGCTGGGCAAGGCCGGTGAGCGAGCCCTGGCCCATTTCCGAGCGGGCGATGCGGATGACGACGGTGTCGTCGGGCCTGACCACGACCCAGGCGCCGATCTCGGGGAAGCCGTCGGCCGCGCGGACCATTGCGGGGCCGCCGAAGGGGATATCGAGGCCGATGGCGAGACCTGCGCCGACCGCGGCGGTGCCGATGACGAAGGCACGGCGGTTCATCCTGGAAGAGACATGCTTGTTCATGTGGCGGCTCCTTACGCGCTTGCGATCGTGTGGATCGCTTCGCGCACCTGCTGGAAGGTGCCGCAGCGGCAGATATTGGTGATGGCCTCGTCGATGTCGGCGTCGGTCGGCTTCGGCTTCTCGCTCAGCAGCGCCGCCACCGCCATGATCATGCCGCTCTGGCAATAGCCGCATTGCGGAACATCCTGGGCAATCCAGGCTTCCTGCACCTTGTGCAGTGCGTTGCCGGAGGCGAGCCCTTCGATGGTCGTGATCTTCTTGCCTGCGGCCTCGTCGACTGAAACGCCGCAGGAACGGGTGGCGACGCCGTCGATGTGAACGGTGCAGGCGCCGCATTGTGCAATGCCGCAGCCATATTTGGTGCCGGTCAGGCCGGCATTCTCGCGGATCGCCCATAGCAGGGGCGTATCCGGCTCGACGTCGAGCGTGAAGGTTTTTCCGTTGATTGTTAGGTTTGCCATCGCAGTCCCCTGATTGGCCCAATCCACCGATTGGACTCAGCGGCGCAATGTGTCCGGCAAATTGGAAACGTTCAAATCAACAGTCCGAGGGGTAGCCGCCGGAGATTCCCTCCCTGGACGCCCGCGGCACGGCTTGGGGCGCCGTCCTCCGGCTTCCGCGCCCACGCCCCTGGAACCGAGAGCGACAGTTTGTCCCTTTTGCCGGGGTGCAAGTCGACAATGCTCTGCTACAGTGGAATCAGCCAAAAAGAGGTTCCATGAACGTACCGCAGCCTTGCAAAGTCCTGATGCTCTATCCGCTGTTCTCGGCAGAGTCCTTCTGGAGCTTTGGCGAATCCTGCAAAGTGTTGGGCGTGAAGCGCCCGGCCGCCCCTTTGGGGCTGATCACCGTTGCCGCGATGTTGCCCGAGCACTGGACGGTCCGGCTGATCGATTGCAACACGGAAGCCTTCAGCGACGAGGATCTTTCCTGGGCCGATGTGGTCTTCACCGGCGGTATGATGCCGCAGCAGGCCGACACGCTGCGCCTGATCGAAATTTGCCGTGCCGCGGGCAAGCCGGTGGTCGTCGGCGGTCCCGATCCCACCTCGAGCCCCCATATCTATGAGAGGGCCGACTTCCAGGTGCTCGGCGAGGCCGAAAGCGTTCTCCACGAATTCGTCGCGGCCTGGGACAGTGGCGCACGCTCCGGCGTCTTCATCGCGCCGAAATTCCAGGCCGACGTCACCAAGACGCCGGTGCCGCGCTTCGACCTGCTCAAGTTCGAGGACTACCTTTATCTCGGTGTGCAGTACTCCCGTGGCTGCCCGTTCACCTGCGAGTTCTGCGACATCATCGAGCTCTATGGCCGGGTGCCGCGAACCAAGACGAATGAGCAAATGCTGGTCGAGCTCGACAGGCTCTACGCCATGGGTTACCGCGGCCATCTCGACTTCGTCGACGACAATTTCATCGGCAACAAGAAGTCGCTGCGGCTGTTCCTGCCCCAGCTCGCCGAATGGCAGCGCGCTCACGGCTATCCGTTCGAATTGTCGACCGAAGCCTCTGTCAATCTGGCCGACGATCCCGAGCTATTGGACCTGATGGGCCAGGCGAATTTCTTCGCAATCTTCGTCGGCATCGAAAGTCCGGATCCGGCGACGCTGGTCGCCATGCGGAAGAAGCAGAACACGCGGCGCAACATCGCCGAGAGCATCCACAAGATCTACGCCGCGGGCATGCTCGTCACCGCGGGTTTCATCGTCGGCTTCGACAATGAGAAGCTCTCGATGGCGGATGCCATGATCGACTTCATCGAGGAGGCGGCGATCCCGGTCAGCATGGTCGGCCTGCTCTATGCCTTGCCGAACACGCAACTGACGCGTCGCCTGGAGCGCGAAGGCCGGCTGCATCCGGGCCATGATTTGGCGCCGACCATCGGCGCGGATCAGTGCACCGCAGGGATCAACTTCGATCCGGTGCGCCCGTTGCGCGACATCCTGACGGACTACAAGCGCGTGCTGGAGCACATCTACAGCCCGGAGGCCTATGCAAGGCGCATCGATCGTCTGATGACGCTGCTCGACCGCTCTCGCCAGCGCCAGGAGCTCGCGGAAGGCGATATCCGCGCCCGGATCGGCGCGATGGAAACGGTGCACAAGGTGGTCACAGCGCTTCCCGAGGCGCGTGGGCCGCTGTGGCAGACATTCATGAACTGCGCCAAGCGCGACACCACGTCGGCGCGGATTGCCGTGCAGATGATCGCCGCCTATGCGCATCTCGGGCCGTTCTCGCGCAAGGTCATCGCTGCCATCGATCAGCGCCTCGCCGCACTCGACGAGGAGGCGGTCGTTCCGGTGGCGGCTGTCGAGGTGACGGCGGCCCGACATCTGGCCTGACGGTCTACTTCACCGCCAGCCGCAAAAAGCTCATCACACTGCCGAGCGCGGCAAAGCCCGCGCCAAGTGCCAATGCCACGACTGCGCCGTCGTGACCGGCCAGCGAGAAGCAGGCTGCGGCGAGCGCGGCCCCCGTCGTCTGCCCGGTCAGGCGCGCGGTGGCGACGATGCCCGAGGCGCTGCCGCTGCGATGCGGCGGCGCGCTCGACATCACCGCCTTCATGTTCGGCGCCTGGAAGAAGCCGAACCCCATACCGCAGATCACCATCCGCCAGATGATGTCGGGGATCGCAGGATTGGCCGGCAGCATCGCCAGCAGCGCCATGCCGAGGCCGAGCAGCACGAGCCCGATGCCGCCGAGCAATCCCACCGCATGCCGGTCGGAGAGGCGCCCCGCGATCGGCGCCATGATGCCGACCACCAGCGGCCACGGCGTCATGAAGAAGCCGGTCTCGACCTGCGAACGCCCCAGCACGTCCTCGAAGTAGAACGGCAGCGAGACGAAGGCGAGGCCCTGCACCGCGAACGAGCACACCGCCGTCGCCGCCGACAGCGCGAACATCGGCCGACTGAACAGGTCGATCGGCAGCATCGGCGCCGGATGGTCGGCATGGCGGCGCATCAGGACGACGCCCAGCACCAGGGCCGTGACCAGCTCGATGCCCACGACCACCGGTGAGAGATTGTGCGCGGCACTGCCGATGCCGGTGATGAACAGGCCGAGACAGGCCGACGCGAGGGCTGCGCCGAGAAAGTCAAAGCCGTGATCGGCGCGCGGCGTCTTCGGCAGCATCGCAAAGCCGATGCCGATCGCGACCAGACCGAACGGGATGTTGACGGCGAACAGCCATGGCCACGGGCCGACCGCGAGGATGGCGGAGGCGATCGAGGGACCCAAGGTGAAGGCGGTCGCGACCACCAGCGCGTTGTGGCCGAAGCCGCGGCCGAGCATCCGGCCGGGATAGACGAAGCGCACCAGCGCCGTGTTGACGCTCATGATGCCGCTCGCACCCAGCCCTTGCAGCGTGCGCGCAACGAGCAGGCTCTCTAGCGACCACGCCACCGCGCAGAACAGCGAGGCGATGGTGAACAGGATCAGGCCGCCGAGATAGATGCGCTGGTGCCCGACGATCTCGCCGAGTGCGCCGAGCGGCAGCAGCGTCGCCACCAGCGCGATCTGGTAGACATTGACCACCCAGACCGATTGCTCCGGGCTCACATGCAGGTCGCCGGCAATTGCGGGCAGCGCGATGTTGGCGATCGCGGTGTCGAGCGAGGCCATCGCCAGCGCGGTGAAGATCGCGGCGATGGCCCAGCGCCGCTGTGCGGGCGGAAGACCGTCGGAAATGGTGTGGTCGGGCTTGCGCGTGGCGGCAGGTAACGTGATTGTCATTGCGTTAGCGCGTTGCTCCGGCCGCCGGCTCCAGGGGCCTTGGCATGTACTACGGCGCGGCCGCCTTCCACAGGCATATGCTTGCATGCAGTGTATGCGCGAAGGCTGGGCGATGAACCTGCGCGCCGGCGTATGATCGCGCGAACTGCTGCATTTCAGGGGAGCGCCATGCACATCGTCGTTTTGCCCGGTGACGGCATCGGGCCCGAGATCACGACCGCGACATCAGGCGTGCTGCGCGCGGCCTCCGAACGCTTCCAGCTCAATCTGCGCCTGGAGGAGCATGCGGTCGGGCATGCGAGCCTCAAACAATTTGGCACGACGGTGCGTCCCGAGCTGCTCGACATCGTCCGCGCCGCCGACGGCCTGATCCTCGGCCCGACCGCGACCTTCGACTTCAAGGACGAAGCCCATGGCGAGATCAACCCGTCGCGGTATTTTCGCAAGAACCTCGACCTCTACGCCAATGTCAGGCCCGCGCGCACCTATGCGGGGCGGTCCGGCCGGGTCGGCGATTTCGACCTCGTCGTGGTGCGCGAGAACACGGAGGGGTTTTACGCCGACCGCAACATGGAGCAGGGCAATGGCGAGATGCTGGTCACGCCTGACGTCGTGATCTCGCTGCGCCGGATCACGCGCCTGTGCTGTGAGCGCATCGCGCATGCGGCGTGCCGGCTGGCGATGAAGCGGCGCAAGCATCTCACCATCGTGCACAAGGCCAATGTGCTCAAGCTCGGCGACGGCATGTTCCTCGACATCTGCCGCGAGGTGGCGAAGGCCTATCCCGGCCTTGGGGTCGACGACATCCTCGTCGACGCCATGATGGCGCATGTGGTGCGCAACCCCGACCGTTTCGACGTCATCGTCGCCACCAACATGTTCGGCGATATCCTGTCCGATCTCACCGCCGAACTCTCCGGCAGCCTCGGCCTCGGCGGCTCGCTCAATGTCGGTCACAGCCACGCCATGGCGCAGGCCGCGCACGGCTCGGCGCCTGACATAGCCGGGCAGGACGTTGCCAATCCAGTCTCGTTGATCCTCTCGACGGCACTGCTGCTGGCCTGGCACGGCGAGAACAGCGGCGCGGTGCGCTACGAGGAAGCCGCACGTGCGATCGAGGCGGCAGTGGCGAAGGCGATCGGCGAGGGCAGGGCGACGCGCGACGTCGGCGGCAAGCTCGGCACGATCGCCGCGGGGGCCGTGATCGCGGAGATCTTGCAGGGCGAGTGAGTGGTCACGCGGGGTCTTGCGTGTTTTTTTGAAGGGCTCAAAACAAAAAACGCGAAAACAACCCCATGCACAGTAGAAGGCCCCTTGATTAATAAGGGATTTCCGAACCGCGCAGCGACGACATTCGCCGCGGCCATGACGTTGACGCGTCGGGCAAAACACTGGCAGGATGCTAGAGTGGCTGAGGTCCGGGCGAAGACCAGACTGCGTGCGCATGTATGCGCGATGTCACCGCTTCCAGATCGGGCAGATCTGCACAGCCAACTCCGGCATTTCGCCTCTGACCCGTCGTGGTCAAAACAAGTCGAGCCATAAAGCGCCGGCTACCTGAAACTGGAAACAGGCCCCATGGCTTTCTGGACAGCGAGTGCGGTTGGACTGGTGATCGCCTATCTCCTCGGGTCTACGCCCACAGGCTATCTGGCGGGGAGGCTACTGAGGGGCATCGATATCCGTGAGCATGGTTCCAAATCCACGGGCGCGACCAATGTGCTGCGGACCCTGGGTAAATGGCCTGCGCTGGTGGTGCTTGTCGCCGATGTACTGAAGGGTGTGGGTGCCGTCGTCGTTGCTCGCTTATTCTGTCCCTGGCTCTATACCGAGTTGTCCCCGACGCTTCCGGCGGCGCCCGATTTGCAGATCTGGGTGCCATGGGCGGTTTGCATGGCCGGGATTGCCGCGCTGCTTGGGCATAGCCGCTCGATCTGGTTGAACTTTACGGGCGGCAAATCCGCTGCGACCGGGCTGGGTGTGTTGCTGGCGATGTCGTGGCCCGTGGGATTGGGGGCCGCCACGGTCTTTGGTCTCGCACTGGCCATTACTCGGATTGTTTCTGTCAGCTCGATGCTCGCGGCGTTGACGGCAATCGTTCTCGTCTGCGGTTTTGAGCAACCGTGGCCCTATCGGCTGCTGGTGATCGGAGGCGGCATCTATGTGATCGTTCGCCACCGCGCCAACATTCAACGGCTGCTGGTGGGAACGGAGCCGCGCCTCGGTCAGAGCAGCCCGGATGCGAAAGCAGAAGCCTAGGGCCACAGGATGGCTAGAGCAATTGCGAAACCCATCACGCGTCACGTTGGATGCTGTCGGTGCATTTCGATGCGCCTGCCCATCCTGTAGACTACTATAAATTCCGGCGCAGGAAGTCGCCAATTTCAGCCTCGATCCGCCGATGGACCGCCGCACGGTCGATCCCGGAAGCATTCTTGCAGGCCGCAGGCGCCTCGGCTTGCAGCGTGGGAGAGCATGGGCCGAAAATTATGAAATGCCCGCCCGGCACCAACTCTTGTCGTGGCGGATGGGGCAATGCTGCCGCGAGAGCAAAGATGTTGCCATCAGCCTTGAGGTCGCTGCCTTCCGCCCGATAGAGCAGCGTCGGCATGCCGACCGGCGTCAATCCGTCTCGATCGAACAAGGCGCCGAACGGCTCCAATAGTATGAGGGCGCTCACGGCGAGCGCATCTGGCGATCTCTTGCCGACCGCATTGGCCAAGGAGCCGTCGGTCGGCACGCCGTCGCAAGCCATCGGATCATCGCTACGGTCCCGGCAATAAGCCGCCAGGTGAGCCAGGCTGGGAGCCGCCCCCGCGACGATCAGCGTGACGGCTCCGCCGTAGGAAAATCCCATCATGCCAAGACGGTTAGGATCGGCATGCACCGCGAAGCGTGGATCGGCCAACATTCCGGTGAGCGCCTTGTGAATCTGGCGTGGTCGATCTTCGAGAGCTTCGCGAGGACGCTTAGACCCGGGATGAAACGGCGCGACCACGACAAAACCCTGGCGCGCCAATGAGGTGAGAAGAGCGGCATAAGGGAGCGAGCTGCCTCCTGCTCTGATCGTTCCCCCTCCGCCATGTGAGAAAAGAACAACTGGAAAGCGCGCCCCAGAAGCGATCGGCGCATCGCGGCTGGCGTCAATTGTGAATGGACCATCCTGAAAGGGAATTTCGGCCGCGTCTGTCGGATACACAATCAATGTGTCGAATGGGACAACATCCTGCACTGTGATGTGCGTGACGCCAGCGCGAAATCGCCGTGGATCTGCTTGTGCAGATGTGCCTGCGACCAGCAGTGCGAGCGCGAGAAGCAGGGCACGCATGTACACCACAACGCAGCTCGGTATCCGATCGAACTCCAGCGATCGGAATTCTCCACTGGCCCATGCCATCCTATCTTCGCCCCACGCGCGTCACCGAGAGAATTTAGCTTGTCCGCAGACTCAAGTCTACGCTCGCCCCAAAAGGCTCACCGCATGTGACGTTGGATGCCGCCAATGGGTTCGCTGCGTTCTACCCATCCTACGGACTCCAATCGGCCCTAAAACTGATACCTCCTCAGCCCCCCGTCCACCGGGATCACCGTGCCCGTGATGTACCGCGCTACGGGTGACGCCAGAAACACCGCTAACGCCGCGAGGTCTTCCGGCTCGCCCCAATAGCCGACGGGAATCTCTTCTTCCGCGAAGCGCTCGCGATAATCAGGCGCGTAGTTGCGGCGGATCTGTTCGCTCATGATGCGGCCGGGCGGGATGCAGTTGATGGTGATGCCGTGCTCGCCGATCTCGCGCGACAGGCCCTTGGCCCAGGCGTGCACGGCGGCTTTGGCGGCAAACGCGGCGTTGAGGCCTTCCGGCTCGGACTTGCCGGTGATGTTGACGATGCGACCCCATTTGCGTTCGATCATCTGCGGGAGCAGCGCATGCGCGATGCGGCGGTAGCTGGTGAAATTCAGCGCGATCGCCTCGTCCCATTGGCTGTCGGGCGCATCGACGGGGAGGGGACGGCTGCCGCCGGCATTGTTGATGAGGATGTCGACATGGCCGAGTTCGCTCACGGCGAAGGCCGAAATCCTCTCCGCCGCGTCCTTGGCCATCACGTCCTGCTCGAACGGCGTGATCAGACCGGAGCCGACTTCGCTCACCAGCTCTGCGAGCAGGTCGGTGCGCCGTGCCACGCCGACGACGCGCACGCCTTCGGCAGCCAAGCCCTTGGCGATGGCGCGGCCGATGCCGACGCTCGCACCGGTGACGACGGCGGTTTTGGATTTGAGCCCGAGATCCATGGTGACACGCCCTCTCGTTTGCTTTTTTGCTGTTCGTTTCCTGCCCCGTCCCGCCGGCTAGCGAATTGCCTGAACGGGACGAGCAGTGGTAACCAAGAGCAACGGCGAAGGAAACACGAAAAAGAAAAGGCGTGGCGATGGTCTGGGACCCGCAGCAGTATCTAAAGTTCTCCGGCCACCGGCTCCGGCCCGCCGTCGACCTCTTGATGCGGATTCCGGATACTGGTCCGCGTGCGGTTGCCGATCTTGGCGCCGGCGCCGGCAACGTCACCAAGCTGATCAAGGAGCGTTGGCCGGACGCGACGGTGACCGGTGTCGAGGGCTCGGCCGAGATGGTTGCCGCCGGCCGCAAGGCGGCGCCGGACGTGGAATGGTCACACGAGGACCTCGGTCACTGGCGCCCGACGAAGCAATATGACGTCGTCTACTCCAATGCCGCGCTGCACTGGCTGCCCAATCATGCGGCACTGTTTCCGTCGATCATGGAGAAGGTGACGCCCGGCGGAATGCTCGCTGTGCAGATGCCGCGCAACTTTCTGGCGCCCTCGCATGTGCTGATTGGCGAGACCGCGCTGAACGGTCCCTGGCGGTCCAAGGTCGAGCATCTCGTCACGCCGCCGCCGGTCGAAGCGCCGGCCTATTATCACGGTCTTCTCGCTCCGATGTCGGCCAATATCGACATCTGGGAGACCGAATATCTGCAGGTGCTGGAAGGCGAGAATCCCGTGAAGGAATGGACCAAGGGGACCTGGCTGACGCGCTATCTCGACATCTTGCAGGGCGACGAGAAGGCCGCGTTCGAAGCCGCCTATGGGGAGCGGGTCGCAAGAGCCTATCCGAAGAACGCCGCGGGACAGACGCTGTTTCCGTTCCGGCGTCTGTTCATGGTCGCCCAGCGCAACGGCTGATCGCACTGCCGCAATGCGACATAAGCGCTCGCTTCCGGGAACGGCAGCGGGTGCCGGGTTGCGCAAGATGGCTTGGCTGCGGCAAATTGGGCTTAGGTCTAGTTGTTCGGGTGGCGGATTGCTGTCACTACAGAAACCGGAAAACAAAAAAGACCCGGTTTTAGAGGTTGTTGGGAGGTTCGTTCATGCGCAAGCTGCTTCTTGCGGCCGCCGCCGCAGCTATCTTCGTGGCTCCTGCCTTGTCTCCTGTCTTGGCCCAGGCCCAGAGCCCGATCGTCATCAAATTCAGCCACGTCGTCGCCAACGACACTCCCAAGGGCAAGGGCGCCTTGAAGTTCAAGGAGCTCGCGGAGAAATACACCGACGGCAAGGTCAAGGTCGAGATCTACCCGAACTCCACGCTGTACAAGGACAAGGAGGAGATCGAGGCGCTGCAGCTCGGCTCGGTGCACATGCTCGCGCCTTCAACCGCCAAATTCGCCCCGCTCGGTATCAAGGAGTTCGAGGCGCTCGACCTGCCCTGGCTGTTCAAGGACGACCAAACCTATTCCAACGCGATGAAGGGCACGATCGGCAAGTGGCTGTTCGAGAGGCTCGAGACCAAGGGCATCACCGGGCTCGCTTATTGGGACAACGGCTTCCACATGCTCTCCGCCAACCGTGCCCTGATGAAGCCGGCCGATTTCCAGGGTCTCAAATTCCGCATCTCCGGATCGAAGGTCGCCGACCAATATCTCCGGATCATGGGCTCGATCCCCCAGATCATGGCGTTTTCCGAGGTCTACCAGGCTTTGCAGACGGGCGTGGTCGACGGCTGCGAGAACACCGCGTCCAACTACCTGACGCAGAAGTTCTACGAGGTGCAGAAGGACATCACCGTGTCCTATCACGCGCACCTGCAATATGCCGTCATCGTCAATTCGAAATTCTGGTCCGGCCTGCCGCCCGATATCCGCGCCCAGCTCGAAAAGGCGATGAACGAGGCGACCGACTACACCAATCAGATCGCGCACCAGGAAAACGAGGATGCGCTGGCCGAGATCAAGAAGACGGGCAAGACCACGCTGCATTATCTGACTGACGCCGATCGCAAGGCGTGGCAGGAAGCGATGCAGCCGACCTACAAATGGGCGAAGGGGCGGGTCGGGCAGGAGGTGCTCGATCTCGTCGCCAAGGAACTCGACGTCAAGATGAACTGACGCCGGCGCGCTTTGAGAACAACCATGAACGGTCGGGGGTGATCGCACTCCCGGCCGTTGCTCTTGAATGATCAGCCAAGCTGAGGGGACCAAGTTGCTGCGTGCATTGAATCGTGTGCTCGATCATCTCGAGGAATGGCTGATCGCGACGATGATCGCGGCCGCGACATTGCTCATCTTCGTTGCCGTGCTGCACCGATATGGTGCCGGGCTGTCGATCGACATCGCCAAATGGGCGGAGGCGCGCAACCTGGCCTTGCTGGCCGTCCCCGCGCGAGCCGCGTTCGTCTGGCTTGCCGCTCTCGACTTGTCCTGGGCGCAGGAACTCTGCATCTACATGTTCATCTGGATGGCGAAGTTCGGTGCGGCCTACGGCGTGCGCACCGGCATCCATGTCGGCGTCGACGTCCTGGTCAATATCCTTCCCGGCGGATCGCGCCGCCGCGTCATCACGTTCGGCCTGATGTGCGGCGCCCTTTTCACTGCCATCGTATGCTATTTCGGCGCCGCGTTCGTCGGCCAGATGTGGCAGACCGGCCAGCAATCCAACGATCTGGAAGCACCGATGTGGCTGGTGTATCTCACCATCCCGCTCGGCTCCGGGCTGATGTGCTTCCGCTTCCTGCAGGTCGCCTGGTCGTTCTATCGCACCGGCGAGCTGCCGCATCACGACATGGCCGGCGTCGAGGGCGTCGAAATAGACCCGGTCCACCCGGCCCCGGTCACGCGCAGTCAGGTCGTCCGCGACGAACGCAGCCCGCTCGGCTGGGTCCTGATGTTGTTGCCGGTCCTGATCGTCGCCGTGTGCTTCGCCCATTCGGCGCACGTGATCACGCTGCCGCAGGGCCTGCGTGTCGCCGTCGTCTTCGGCCTCCTGCTGTCGTTGATGCTCACGGGCATGCCGATCTCGATCGCGCTCGGCCTGACCGTGCTCAGCTTCATGTTCACACTGACCGACGTGCGAACGGAATCGGTGGCGCTGAAGCTGTTCACCGGCATCGAGAGCTTCGAGATCATGGCGATCCCGTTCTTCATCCTTGCCGGCAACTTCCTGACCCATGGCGGCGTGGCGCGCCGGATGATCACGTTCGCGACTTCGCTCGTCGGCCATTGGTACGGCGGCCTTGCGCTCTCGGGCGTGGTCGCCTGCGCGCTGTTCGCCGCGATTTCCGGCTCGTCGCCGGCCACCGTGGTGGCGATCGGATCGGTGATCCTGCCCGCGATGATCGCGCAGGGATTTCCGAAGAGGTTCGGGGCGGGCGTGATCACGACCTCGGGCTCGCTGGGAATTCTCATTCCACCCTCGATTCCGATGGTGCTTTTTGCCGTCTCCACCAACACCTCCGTCGGCAAGCTGTTCATCGCCGGCATCGTGCCGGGAATGGTGCTCGCCATGCTGCTCGGCGCCACGACGTTCTATCGGGCCTGGCGTAACGACTATCCGAGGATGCCGAAAGCAACCCTCTCCGAGCGCTTCGATGCGTTCCGCAAGTCGATCTGGGGTATCCTGCTGATCGTGATCGTGATCGGCGGCATCTACAGCGGCCTGTTCACACCGACCGAAGCTGCTGCCGTCAGCGCGGTGTACGCCTTCATCGTCGCCGTGTTCATCTACAAGGATCTGAAGCTGCGAGACGTGCCGCGGGTGCTGCTGTCGTCAGCGAATCTTTCGGCGATGCTGCTCTACATCATCACCAACGCCGTCCTGTTTTCGTTCCTGATGACCTACGAGAACGTGCCGCAGGCGCTCGCGCAATGGATGATCGACCAGGGCCTCGGCTGGATCGGCTTCCTCCTCGTCGTCAATCTCCTGCTGCTATTGGCTGGCAACGTGATGGAGCCGTCCTCGATCATCCTGATCATGGCGCCGATCCTGTTTCCGGTTGCGATCAAGCTCGGCATCGATCCGATCCATTTCGGCATCCTGATGACGGTCAACATGGAGGTCGGGCTGTGCCATCCGCCGGTCGGCCTCAATCTCTACGTGGCCTCGGGCATCGCCAAGATGGGCATCACCGAGCTCACGGTCGCGGTGTGGCCATGGCTGCTGACCATGCTGGGATTCCTCGTGGTCGTGACCTATTGGCCGGGCCTGTCGCTGTGGCTGCCGAGATTGCTGGGCATGTAGCCCGCGAACACGCTGCTTCTCTCCATCCGTGGGCGCGAGGCTACGCATTGCTGCGTCCTGCCGCCATGGCAATCGACCGCGGAATGCGGTTAGATGCCGCGCAATAGGCCGGGAGGAACGCAGATGACGGACACGTCCAGCAACGAGCCGAAGGGCGCAACGCCGTCCGTCATCGCGCAGCAAACGGCGATGCTGAATGCGTTGCCGTTCTCCGACACGCGGGATTTCGACGACGCCGCACGCGGCTTCCTCGGCACCATCGAGAACGCGGAGATCACCAATCCGCAAGGGCGGACGGTCTGGAGCCTCGAGCCTTACGGCTTTCTCGCCGCCGAGCAGGCGCCGGCCACGGTCAATCCGAGCCTGTGGCGGCAGTCGCGGCTCAACATGCAGCACGGCCTGTTCGAGGTCGTGCCCGGAATCTACCAGGTGCGTGGGCTCGACATCGCCAACATGACGCTGATCGAAGGCGACAGCGGCGTCATCGTCGTCGACACCCTGACTTCGATCGAGGGCGCGCGCGCCGCGCTCGATCTCTACTACAAGCATCGCGGCCAGCGACCGGTCGCGGCCGTGATCTTCACGCACACCCACACCGACCATTGGGGCGGCGCGCGCGGCGTGCTGGAGCAGGACGCGCTCGCGACCGGCCGCGTGCCGATCATCGCGCCGAACTTGTTCATGGAGCATGCCGTCTCCGAGAACATCATCGCGGGCCCTGCGATGCTGCGCCGGGCGCAATACCAGTTCGGGCCGCTCCTCGCCAAGGGCGCGCGCGGGCAGGTCGATTGCGGCCTCGGCAAGTCGATGGCGGCAGGTTCAGTGGCGCTGCTGCGGCCGACCGATTTGATCATGGCGACCGGCGACCGGCGCGTGATCGACGGCGTCGCATTCGAATTCCAGATGGCGCCGAACAGCGAAGCGCCGGCGGAGATGCATTTCTTCATCCCGCGTTACAAGCTGTTGAACCTGGCCGAGAACTGCACCCACAATTTCCACAATCTGCTGCCGTTCCGCGGTGCCGACGTGCGCGACGCGCTGGCCTGGTCGAAATATCTGGGCGAGGCCTTGCAGCTCTGGGATGGCAAGGCGGAGGCGATGTGCGGCCAGCATCACTGGCCGGTGTGGGGACGCGAACGCATCGGCACCATGATCCGGCAGCAGCGCGACCTCTACAAATTCGCGCATGACCAGACCATTCGCCTGATGAACCACGGCCTCACCGCGGCCGAGATCGCCGAGACGATCCAGCTGCCCGAGAGCCTGGAGGGCGCCTGGCACGGCCGCGGCTATTACGGCCACATCCGGCATAATGTGAAGGCGATCTATCAAAAGTATCTGGGCTGGTACGACGCCAATCCGGTCAACCTCGATCCGCTGCCGCCGGTGGAGTCCGGCAGGAAATATGTCGAGTACATGGGGGGCGCCGACGCCATCCTCGCGCGGGCGCGTGCCGATTTCGACAATGGCGAATTCCGCTTCGTGGCGCAGGCGCTCGGCCATCTCGTCTTTGCCGAGCCGGACAATCAGGCTGCACGTGCGTTGCTGGCGGATACGCTGGAGCAGCTCGGCTACGTCGCGGAAAGCGCGACCTGGCGCAATGCCTACCTGTTCGGCGCGCAGGAGTTGCGCCAGGGCATGCCGAAGGTGCCGGCACGCCCGCCGATGCCGCGCGAGACGCTGGCGGCGCTGCGTACCTCGCAGCTCTGGGACGTGCTCGGGATCCGCCTCAACGGACCGAAGGCGGAAGGAAAGCACATCGTGCTGAACTGGAGCTTTTCCGACACCGGCGAGAACTTCGTGCTCAATCTAGAGAACTGCGCGCTGACCTACACGGAGGGCATGCAGGCGGACAATGCCGATGCCAGCTTCACGCTCGCGCGGTCGACGCTCGACGAGGTGATCGCGAAACTGACCAGCTTTCCGGAGGCCGTGGCCGCCGGCAAGGTCAAATTCGCCGGCAACCCGATGCGCCTCGCCGAGCTGATGGGCCTGATGGACGAATTCCCGCGCATGTTCGAGATCGTCGAGCCGAAGCGGGCGGTGGTGAGGTAGGCTACCGCCTTCTCCGTCATTGCGAGCGTAGCGAAGCAATCCAGAGTCTTTCCGGAGAGGCAGTCTGGATTGCTTCGCTACGCTCGCAATGACGTGTTGATGGAGCAGGGCGCAAATGTCGATGGCCGGGACATGCCCGGCCATGACGATCGCGACGGGATGGGCGCGTGCTCCTGCTACTCCGCGCTGCTCACCAGCTTGATCCGCGGCGCCTGTTCCTCGCCGAGGCTGCGATAGGCCGCGAGATAATCCAGCGCCATGCGCCGCGCCGTGAAGCGCGTCTCGAACTGCTTGCGGATGACGGAGCGGTCGAGTTGCGACAGGCGACCGACGACGCCGGCTGCGCTGAGGACGTCCTCGACGACGAAGCCGGTGAGGCCCTCGTCGATGATCTCCGGCACCGAGCCCCGGTTGAAGGCGACGACCGGCGTTCCGCAGGCCATGGCTTCGATCATCACCAGGCCAAACGGCTCCGGCCAGTCGATCGGCAACAAGAGGCCGAGCGCGCCGCTCAAGAAGTCCGACTTCTCGTGATCGCTGATCTCGCCGATGAATTCCACCAGCGGATTGTTCTCGATCATCGGTCGGATCAGCTCGTCATAATAATCCTGGTCGGCACGATCGACTTTGGCGGCGATCTTGAGCGGAATGCCGCAATGCGTCGCGATCTTGATGGCGCGGTCGACGCCCTTTTCCGGCGCGATGCGGCCGAGCACGGCGAGATATTCCTGTTTCGCCGGCTTCGGCGTCAGCAGGTTCTCCGGCAGGCCGTGGTGGATCGTCCTCACCCAGTTCGCCTGCGGCACCGGGCGGCGCTGCGCATTCGAGATCGAGATGACGGGGACCTTCGAGAAGGTGTTGAAGACCGGTTGATGCTCCGGCAGGTCGAGCCGGCCGTGCAGCGTGGTGAGGAACGGCGTCGGCTGCCGGTAGAACAGCGACCACGGATAATAATCGAGATGGAAGTGGAGGAAGTCGAACTCCTCGTCGTCACATTTCTGCCGCACCCGCTCCAGCATCACCATGTGCAGCGCATTGGGATCGCGCACGGAACCGTCGAGGCGGAGCGCCCGCGGCCACAGCGCATCCAGCTTTGCCGAGGTTTGCGAATCGCCGCTCGCGAACAGCGTCACATCGTGCCCAAGGGCCACCAGCTCTTCCGTCAACCAATGCACCACCCGCTCGGTGCCGCCATACAGCTTGGGTGGAACAGCCTCCGTCAACGGAGCTACCTGCGCGATGCGCATCTCACCATCTCCTCTGTGCGATCATGATTGTAGAAAGCCCCCGCCTGTTCAGCACCGGCACGCCAGACAAGGGAACGTTCCCGCACTTGCGAAGTTCCTCCTTCCGAACGTTACTTATTCGACACGTCGGATGCCCGTCGCGATGCTGCCATCACATCATCGCAGAACGCCCGCATCCGCATGTCGTGATGAGTGTGCCCGGGAACCGAGGCGAAGTGTCGATGTTCAGTCGACTAACAATAAAAGTTTGAATCATCACGACGGGGTCGATAGTCACATGGATCATCTTTCTGGGTATGCGCACCGGCCGTTTGCCTTTGTTTTGCGCTATCTTCGGCGTCGGCTCGCGTCGCATCTCGTGATCCTGACGGCTGTGGTGGCGGCCGTTGCCTGCTCCGTAGGCACTCAGTATGGCGTCAAATCCCTCGTCGACAGTTTGTCGGCCGGCGCTGCGCATGGTGGGAGCGTATGGCTGGCATTCATTTTCCTCATGACGCTCATCGCCGCCGACAATTTCCTTTGGCGGATCGCGAGCTGGACGGCCAGCTTCACCTTCGTCCGTGTCACCGGTGACTTACGCCGTGACATATTTCGCCATCTGACCGGCCATGCGCCGAGCTACTTCTCCGATCGCATGCCCGGCATGCTGACGAGCCGCATCACGGCGACGTCGAACGCGGTGTTCACGGTCGAGAACATGTTCGTCTGGAATGTGCTGCCGCCGTGCATCGCAACGGTTGCGGCCATCGCGCTGATTGGAACGGTCAGTCCCTATATGGCGCTCGGCCTGATGGTGATTGCCGGCGGCATGGTGCTTGCGATGTTCCGCCTCGCCGCCGCGGGAAAACCGCTGCATGACGACTTCGCCGACAAGGCCGCCGTCGTCGACGGCGAGATGATCGACGTCATCAGCAACATGCCGCTGGTGCGCGCCTTCTGTGGCATCGGGCACGAGCATGAGCGGTTCGACGCGACTGTGAATCGGGAGCTCACCGCGCGCGGCCGCAGCCTGCGCTATCTGGAGAAGCTGCGGCTTATCCATGCCGGCGTCACTGTCGTGCTCACGATCGCCCTGATGGCTTGGGCGATCATGCTCTGGCAGGATGGCCGGGCGACCACCGGCGACGTGGTGCTGGTCTGCACCCTCGGTCTCTCCATTCTGAACGCGACGCGCGATCTCGCGGTGGCGCTGGTCGACGTCACCCAGCACGTTGCCCGGCTCACCGAGGCGATCGCCACGCTGCTGGTGCCGCATGAATTGCGCGACCACCCCGAGGCCGAGCCGCTGGTGAAGAGCGGCGCCGCGATCGCGTTCAACAATGTCACCTTCGGCTATCCCGGGGCTGAAAAGATCTTCGAGCGCTTCAGCTTGCGCCTGCAACCCGGCCAGCGCGTCGGCCTTGTCGGCCAGTCCGGCGGCGGCAAGTCGACGCTGTTCACGCTGTTGCAGCGCTTCTACGATACGGACGAGGGCAGCATCACCATCGACGGCCAGGACATTTCCAAGGTGACGCAGCAGAGCCTGCGCGAGGCGATCTCCGTCGTGCCGCAGGACATCTCGCTGTTCCACCGCTCGATTCGCGAGAACATCCGCTATGGCCGCCCGAACGCGACCGACGACGAGGTGCTGCGTGCCGCGATTGCGGCGCGCTGCGATTTCGTCGAAAGCCTGCCTGGTGGTCTCGACACCATGGTCGGCGACCGCGGCGTCAAGATGTCCGGCGGTCAGCGCCAGCGCATCGCGATTGCGCGCGCCTTCCTGAAGGACGCGCCGATCCTGCTGCTGGACGAGGCGACCGCCGCGCTCGACAGCGAATCCGAAGAGGCGATCCGCGAGGCGTTGTCGCGGCTGATGCGCGGCCGCACGGTCATTGCGATCGCGCATCGCCTCGCGACCCTGCGCAATTTCGATCGCGTGGTCGTGTTGAGGGGTGGTAAGATCATCGAGGACGGGTCGCCCGAGCGTCTGATGCAGGGCCACGGGCCCTATCGTGAGCTGGTCACGCAGGAAATGAGCCGGCTCGCCCAGGCCGCCGCGTAAACCAACAGTCGCGTTTGAGTCGGTTGCGTGTCGAAACAAGCGCAGGGGAGCTGCTGATGTCGGCTGAAGCCGTTACCCAATTCGTCTCCGTGACGCGGACCGTGGACCAGGTCGCGGAGCAGCCTTTCTATATTCCGATGACGGGACCGTCGGCGCGGCCGCGGCGTTCGCTCAAGCACGACGACACCTTTATCGTGCTCGACAGCCATGGCGACATCGGCGCTTCGGCCGGCGGGCCCGACGGCCTGTTTCATCACGACACGCGCTATCTTGCCAGGCTCGAGCTCGTGCTCGACGATCTCCAGCCGTTGCTGCTGGGCTCGAACCTGCGCGACGACAATTCAGCCCTGACCGTCGATCTCACCAATCCGGACATCTACCGGCAGGGCAGCCTCGTGCTGCAAAAGGACCTGCTGCACATCGTGCGCACGATCTTCCTGTGGCGCGGCACCGCCTATCAGCGCATCGGCGTGCAGAACCACGGCGACCGCCCGGCCGGCTTCGCGCTGACGCTGCTGTTCGACAACGATTTCGCCGATCTGTTCGAGGTCCGCGGCGAGCGGCGCCCGCGCCGCGGCATCGGCTCGAGCCGGCTGTTGGGACCGACCGACGTGCTGTTCGACTACCGCGGTCTCGATGACGCCGAGCGCACCACGGGCCTGCATTTCGATCCGCGCCCGACGAAGTTGTCGGTGAACGCCGCGACCTGGCAGCTCGAACTCGACCCGCATGAGTCGAAATCCCTGTTCGTGGCCGTGTCCTGCAATCGGCCGATCGCGGAGAAGCCGGCGCGCTTTTTCCAGAGTTTGCTCGCCCATCGCCGCGAGATGCGGCAATCGACGATGGGGGCCGCCAGCATCGAGACCTCCAACAACATCTTCAACGAGGTGCTGTGCCAGGCCATGGCCGACCTCAACATGCTGATGACGGAGACGCCGCAGGGGCGCTATCCCTATGCGGGGATTCCCTGGTACTCGACGACGTTCGGCCGCGATGGGCTGATCACGGCGCTGCAGATGCTGTGGGTCGATCCGCGGATTGCCAAGGGTGTGCTGCGGCGGCTCGCCCATTTCCAGGCCAAGGCGGTCGATCCGCTCGCCGATGCCGCGCCGGGCAAGATCCTGCATGAGATGCGCGGCGGCGAGATGGCGGCGCTGCGCGAGGTGCCGTTCGCGCAATATTACGGCAGCGTCGATTCCACGGCCTTGTTCGTCCTGCTGGCAGGAAGCTATTTCGAACGCACCGGCGACGAGAAGACATTGACCGAGCTGTGGCCGGCCATCGAGGCGGGGCTGGCCTGGATCGACGGCCCCGGGGATCCCGACAAGGACGGCTTCGTCGAATATCAGCGCGCGACGGAAAAGGGCCTCGCCAACCAGGGCTGGAAGGATTCCTACGACGCGATCTTCCATGCCGATGGCCAGCTTGCGGAAGGCAATCTCGCGCTGGCCGAGGTGCAAGGCTACGTCTTTGCCGCCAAGCGGCTCGCCGCGCGCTGCGCGCTCCGGCTTGGCAAGCCTGATCTCGCCAGGAAGCTCGAAGCCGAGGCCAAGACGCTGGGCGAGCGTTTCGAGGCCGCGTTCTGGTGCGAGGAGCTCGGCACCTATGCGCTTGCGCTCGACGGCAAGAAGCGGCCCTGCAAGGTGCGGACCTCCAACGCCGGCCAGGTCCTGTTCAGCGGCATGATCCGCGAGGACCGCGCGCGCCTCGTCGCCGCCGATTTAATGCGGCCGCATTTCTTCTCGGGCTGGGGCATCCGCACCGTCGCTGTCGGCGAGGTGCGTTACAACCCGATGTCCTATCATGACGGGTCGATCTGGCCGCACGACAATGCGCTGATCGCGCTTGGGCTCGCGCGCTACGGGCTCAAGCATTCGGTCGCGCATGTCTTCAAGGGTCTGTTCGACGCCGCGACCTACATGGACCTGCGCCGGTTGCCCGAATTGTTCTGCGGTTTCCGGCGTGAAAAGCGGCGGGGCCCGACGCTCTATCCGGTCGCCTGCGCGCCGCAGGCCTGGGCCAGCGCGACGGCGTTCACGCTCTTGGAGGCGGCGCTGGGCATCGAGTTCGACGTGGCGCGCGGCGAGATCCGGCTGCGCAATCCGCATCTGCCAGCGTTTCTGCACGAGGTGATCTTGCGCGATCTGCGTCTGGGCGAGTCCAGCGTGGACCTGCGCGTCAGCCGCCATGGCGACGACGTGGCGCTGGAGGTGTTGCGCACGCGTGGCCAGATCCAGGTCTCGATCGTGCTGGCGCGCTAGCGGCGCGCCGGAAGGAGGGTGCATGCGTACCGCCGGATGGTTGGCCCTGGGCGTCGTGATCGTCTGCGGAATGACGCTCGCCGTGTCACGCGCCGCGGAGGAGCCGCCCGCACCCGCGACTGAAGCGAATGCACCGCCGACGGCGCAGCCGCCGGCGTCATCGGTCCCCGTCACGCCAAAGAATGCCGCGCCACCGCCGTCGGTCACGATCATCGGCGCGAGCGATGCGCACGGTGTGCTCGGCCGTGACGTGCTCAGCGCGGCGAACGAGGACATGGGCCGCATCGTCGACGTCATCGTCGATCGGAGCGGGCACGTGCGTGCCGCCGTGATCGATTTCGGCGGCTTCCTCGGCGTCGGCAGCCGCAAGATCGTGGTGGACTGGAACGCGATGCGGTTCGGCAAGATCGTCAACAAGAAGGACAGCATCACGCTGGAATTGACCAAGGCACAGGTCGCAGCCGCGCCGGAATACAAGGAGGACACGCCGATGGTGGTGCTCGGCGCGTCCGGCAGCCTGCAGCCGCTGCAAGCCGTTCAGTGAGGCGCGGGGAGGGATGGCCGCCGGTGCTGTTGTCGAGGAAGCCGAATCATGCGGATCGCGAGGGTCGCGTTGAGCAGGACAAATTTGCGGCGCCGTCGCCTGCCGGCATTCCGGCGCCGTCGCGCCAGAGCCTGCGCGGCCTCGACTGGTTCATCTTCTTCCTCGCCGACGTTCAGACCGGATTCGGGCCGTTCATCGCGGTCTATCTGACGACCCAGAAATGGACCCAGGTCGAGATCGGCCTCGTGCTGTCGATCGGCGGCATCGTTGCCCTGATCGGCCAGATGCCGGGCGGCGCCATCATCGATGCCGCAAAGTCCGAGCGGCTGGTCGCAGGCCTCGCGATTGCCACCATCGGCTGCTGCGCGCTCGCCTATGCGGCGATGCCGATCTTCCCCGTGGTGGTGGCTGCGGCCACCTTGCACGCGGCGGCGAGCTGCGTGCTCGGACCGGCGATCGCGGCGATCAGCCTCGGTCTGGTCGGCCCGTTCGCGATCGGCGAGCGTCTCGGCCGCAACGCGCGCTTTGCTTCGCTTGGCAACGGCGTTGCGGCCGCGGTGATGGGAACGGCCGGCTATCTGCTGTCGAGCCGCTCGGTTTTCCTGGTCACGTTCCTACTCGCAATCCCCACCTTGATCGCGCTCTCTCGCATCCGCGAGCACGAGGTCGACATCGCGCGCTGTCACGGCGAGATGCCGCGCGAGGCGGAGGATCGCGGCGACACCAATATCTGGCATCTGATCCGGCAGCGGCCGCTCATCGTCTTCGCGCTCAGCGTGCTCCTGTTGCAGCTCGCGAACGCCTCGATGATGCCGCTGATGGCAAGCGCGGTGACGGCGCGATCGAGCGAGTGGGCGACGGTGCTCGTCGCCTTTTGCATCGTCGTGCCGCAGGCGATCGTGGCGCTGCTGTCGCCGAGCGTCGGGCGCAAGGCGCAAGCGTGGGGGCGCAGGCCGCTGCTGCTGATTGGATTTGCGGCGCTGACGATTCGCGGCCTGCTGTTTGCGACCGTGCGCGATCCGTATCTGCTGGTACTCGTGCAGGTGTTCGACGGCCTCACCGCGGCGGTGTTCGCGGTGATGATCCCGCTGATCGTGGCCGACGTCGCCTTCGGCAGCGGCCATTTCAACCTTGCGCAGGGCATCGTCGGCACGGCCATGGGCATCGGCGCGTCGCTGAGCACCGCGCTCGGCGGCTATGTCAGCGATAAATTCGGCAATGCCATGGCGTTCACCGGACTCTCCGGCGTCGCGGCGACGGGACTTCTGCTGATTCTGCTTGTGATGCCGGAGACGCGGCGCAAGGGCATGATCGCAGCAAAAGAAATGGCCGGCTGAACCAATCAGCCGGCCATGAGGGGGTGGGAGAGGGGAGATCAGGCGTCGAGATTGTGCAGGCGTGCCCGGTTGCGCAGTACGATCTGGCGGGCGCCCGAGAAGCCGAGAATGCCCTGGGCGTGAAGCTGCGACAGCGCGCGCGAGACGGTCTCGAGCGTGAGACCGAGATAGTCGCCGATGTCGCGGCGGCACATCGGCAGCGCCATCATGCCGGCAACCGCGAGGCGGCGGTCCATTTCGAGCAGGAAGGTTGCGACGCGCTCCATCGCGGTCTTGCGGCCCAGCAGCAGCATGTGGTCTTCGGCGTGGCGAAGTTCACCGGCGGTCATGGCCCAGAGCTTGCGGGCGACCTGGACGTCGGTGGCTGCGGCCTTCTCGAGGCTCGCGCGCTTCACGAGGCGCACCGTGGTGTCGATGATAGCTTCAGCGGCAAGGCGATGGGTGGTGCCGGATTCGAGGCCGAACACGTCGCCGGGAAGGTGGAAGGAGCCGATCTGGCGGCGGCCGTCGGAGAGAAGCTTGTAGCTGCGCACGGCGCCGGTGACGACCTGATAGACGTACTCGGCCGGCTCGTCCTCGCCATAGATCTCCTCTTCCTTGCGGTAGGAGAACTCGGTGGCAACGAGGCCGACATGGCCAGCGATCGCACCGAACTGGTCAGAGACGGGATGGCCCGGGGCGATCTTGCTGCCGTTGATCTGGGTCTTGATCGCCTGGGTGTTGATCGTCTGGGTCAGCATCTGCGCCATCTCCGTTGTGATGACGCTTTGGTACGCGGTATCGGGTGCCTCGAAAATTTCGCGAGATATCTTAAGGGGGGTGCCTTACGTACAATCCCGTAGGTCAGCTATGGACCCGGTTCTGGATGGCGTGGCGAATGCGTTTGACCAGGTTTTCATCCAGAAGCGGCTTCAGAATCACTTCATTCACGCCTGCGGCCGCCGCCCGGGCCGAGATATTCGGGTCGGGATAGCCGGTGATCAAGATCACCGGGGTGTCGCCCTCGGACTGGCGCAGTCGCCCGGCCAGCTCGATGCCGTTGATGTCGGGCATCTTGTAATCGATGACGTAACAGTCTGCACCGGACGGGCTCGCCGCATTGAGCAGCGCCGTGGCATTCCTGAAGGTCCGCACGGCAAAACCGTCGGTTTCCAACAGGAAGCGCAGGGAGCCCAGCACGGCGGCGTCGTCATCCACCACATAGACGGTTGGTTTCGCGGGTGACGACATCGGGAGCCGCTCAGGATGGGAGCTGATCGCAATCATTCCGATCTGGTAGCACAGGGCGGGCGGACGGTTTTGACTTGCCTCAATCCTGCTGACTTCAATCGTTGAGCATTCCGGCCCGCATTGCCAGCCGCACCAGTTCCGACAGGCTGTTGGCCTGCATCTTGGTCATCACATTGGCCCGGTAGACCTCGATGGTGCGTGGGCTGATGTCGTACTCGCGGGCGATCAGCTTGTTGGAGAGGCCCGCGATCAGCCCCTCCATGACCTGGCGTTCCCTGGGGCTCAGGGAAGCGACGCGAGCTGCGACGTCCTGGGCGATGGCCTCGTTCTTGGCCGCCGGCTCGCCCTCGCGGATCGCGGATTCGATCATGGCGACGAGGCGGTCATCTTCGAACGGCTTTTCCAGGAAATCCATGGCACCGAGCTTCATCGCCTCGACCGCGAGCGGCACGTCGCCATGGCCCGTCATGATCAGGATCGGAAACCGGCTGCGCTGCGCCTTCAGGCGCTTGAGAAGTTCGATGCCATCGATGCCGGGCATGCGCACGTCGGAGACGACGCAGCCGAAGACGAGGCCGGGCAGGGCATCGAGAAAACTCTGCGCGTTGTCGAACAGTGTGACGCCGAAGCCAGCTGAATCCAGCAGGAAATTCAGCGAATCCCGCATCGCCTCGTCGTCGTCAATGACGTAGATGATTCCCTTGGTCGTCATGGATCAGTTCTCGTCGGCTGCCGGCAACGTGAAGCGGAATGTCGCTCCACCCGATGCGTTGCTCTCGGCCCACATCCGGCCGCCGTGAGCCTCGATGATCGAGCGGCTGATGGACAGTCCCACTCCCATGCCGGTGTCCTTGGTGGTGAAAAAAGTCTGAAACAGGTTTGGCATGACGTCGTCCTGGAATCCGGAGCCGGTATCGGAGACCTCGATCTCGATCATGTCGTCGGCGACGCGAGTGTTGGCGACGACGAGCTCGCGCCGAGGCGACTGCGCCATCGCTTCCAGCGCGTTGCGGAACAGATTGACCAGCACCTGCTGGATTTGCACCCGGTCGGCGAGCACGAGATCGGCATTGGGATTGAGGCTGAAGCGAAGCTGCACGTCCTGCTCGCGCGCGCCTGCCAGCCCGAGGGCGCCGGCCTCTTCGATCAGCTTGGACAGGCTCTCGATCCTTTTCTCCGATTCGCCGCGGGAGACGAAGTCGCGCAAGCGGCGGATGATCTGGCCGGCGCGCAGCGCCTGCTCGGCGGCGCGGTCCAGGGCGCTCTCGATCTTCGGCGTATTCGGATCCTGGCTTCCGGCGAGCAGCCGCCGCGACCCCTTCATGTAGTTGCTGATCGCTGCCAGCGGCTGGTTGAGCTCGTGAGCGAGCGCGGACGCCATTTCGCCCATCGCGCTCAGCCGCGAGACGTGGACAAGTTCGGACTGCAGTTCCTGGAGCCGCGTCTGGGTTTTCTGATGCTCGGTAAGATCGCGGACGAAACCGGTAAAATAGGGCTCGCCGCCCGACTGCATCTCGCCGATCGACAGGTGCATCGGAAAGGTCGTGCCGTCGCGACGCTTGCCGGTCACGATCCGGCCGATGCCGATGATGTGCGGGTCGCCGGTGGTCCGGTAGCGCGCGATGTAGCCGTCGTGACGTGAGCTGTCGGGCTCCGGCATCAGGATGCGGACGTTCTGGCCGATCGCTTCCGACTCGACCCACCCGAACAGGCGCTCGGCCGCCGCGCTGAAGAGCTGGATGACGCCATGGCCGTCGATGACGATCATGGCGTCGGGAATCGTCTGGAGGATCGAGCGGAGGTGACTCTCGCGGGTGCGCAGGGTTTCCTCGACCTGCTTCTCCTCATCGACGTCAAGAAAGATGCCGCTGAGATGTCGGGCGGCGCCGGCGTCGTCTCGAATCAGCCCCGCGCGGGCGCGGATCCACTGCGTTCTGCCCGACGCCCCCGTGACCCTGAACGACACGTCGAAGCTGCCGCCCCGTTCGGAGACGCGCCGGATCGCACTCTCGATCCGCTCGCGGTCGTTCGGCTCCAGCCGGGACAGGAACAGCGGGTAACTCACCGATTGGCCGGATTCGATTCCGAACAGGATTCTGGCCGTCTCCGACCACTCCAATTCCAGTGTCTTGAGATCGAGATCCCAGGTCCCGACGCCAAATCCTTCGATTCGAACGCGGAAATGTTCGCCCCGGCCGTCATCTTGCGGATGAATCACACGGGTCGGCGCCACACGATCACTCCCATTCTGATGCGGGGAACCGCACAGCGTTACCGTCGGCAATGTACCCAAGGGGGGGCCAGAGGCAAGTTCCGATGTCTTATACCATTGGCAGATTTCGGCCCCGCGCGGTGATCCAAGGTTTTGATCTATCTCATCCTGCCAGCCGGCGGCCGGCTTACGATCGGATCAAAGCTCATTGCCCCGGAGATTCCGATGACATACGCGACCGTGATGGTCAGCCTGGCGCTCGATCAGCCGAACGAGGCGCGGCTTCAGGTCGTGGGCGAGCTTGCCGAACGATTTGGGGCGTCGATCATCGGCGTTGCCGCGGCGCAGTTCGCCCCGCCGCTCTACTTCAGCGATGGCGCCGCAGGGCAGGGACTGATCGATGAGGGAGAAGCCTCGGTCAAGCGACGCCTGGGCGAGCTCGAGGCGCAATTCCGCGCCGCGATCAGGAATCGCGGCGGACATGTGGAATGGCGCAGCGCCATGGATTTCCCGGCGCGCTTTACGTTCACCCAGGCGCGTTGCGCCGACATCGTGGTCGCCGGCGGGCAGAGCCCGGCCTTCTCCGACGCCTTCGCGCTCGCGAGCCCAAAGGATCTGGTGATGCAAGCCGGCCGGCCGATCCTGGTCGTGCCTGACGGCGTCAACTGGCTCGATCTGCGCAGCGTCCTGGTGGCGTGGAAGGATACGCCGGAAGCGCGGCGGGCGCTGGTCGATGCGCTGCCGATACTGCGCAAGGCCAGGGATGTCACCGTCCTTGCAATTCCCGAAGGCGACGACGATCGCGCCGCCGCGGTCGCTGGCGTGACCGACGTGACGGCGTGGCTTGCCCGCCATGGCGTGACCGCGATCGCGCGCGTTTCCGAAGCGGCCCGCAACGAAACCGTTGCCGGGCAACTGGAGAAAATTGCCGGCGATGTCGGCGCCAGCCTGATCGTCGCCGGTGCCTACGGTCATTCGCGCTTCCGCGAACTGATCCTCGGCGGCGTCACCCAGTACCTGGTCACTCAATCTGCCCGCTGCGTGCTGCTGTCGCACTGACGCGGGAGCGGTGCAAGACGAATCAAAGAGGACGCGCCGTGTACAGATTCCTTGAGCAGACCGTCGACGGCTACATGACGCACGAGGTCAGGACGGTGAGGCGCGACCTCGACCTGCTCGCGCTCAGCGAAATGTTCGAACGCGACGATTTCAATTCCTATCCCGTCGAGGACGACGGGCAGGTCGTCGGCATCGTCACGAAATTCGACATCCTGAAGTGCTTCGCCTTCACGCCGAGCCAGATGCTGCCGCGCTATCGCGACCTGATGAGCCGCAAGATCGGCGACGTCATGACGCCCGACTTTATCTATGTCAGCCCCGACACGCGGCTGACGCGCGTGCTCCAGATTATGGTCGAGCACCGCATCAGGAGCATCATCGTGCTCGACGGCGCGCAGAAGCTGGTCGGAATCGTCGCGCGCGAGGACGTCATCGCGGCGCTCAAGGCGACGGCACAAGAGTGACGTTTCCCCTTCTCCGCTTGTGGGAGAAGGTGGCATAGGCGGCCTTCGGCCGCCGTTCTTGAGAACGCCGAAGCGAAGCTTCGGCTATGGCGCCGGATGAGGGGTTTTCTCCACCGAAAGACTCTTCGTCGAGACCAACCCCTCACCCAAGTGAGATTGCCGCGCCGTCCTCGCTGCCCTCTCACGCAAGGGGAGAGGGCACTGCAACTGGCGCCGCATCACCCACATTAACAGAAATCCACATAGCTTGATTTCAATCAATTCCCCGCGAGGGCGAATGTGGTTTCTGGCCCTGTGTTCTTTCAGAGAGAATCCGCATGAGCCAGCCCTCCATCTCCAAGTCCATGACGTCAGGTGAAAGCGGCCTGGCTGTCGTGTTCGCGGTCACCGCCTTCCTCTGCGTGATTGCCTCGGCCAAGGCGCTCGATGCGCCCTTCGCCTTCCACGCCGCGCTGGGCGCGGCAGCGAGCGTCGCCGCGGTCTTCTGCATCATCAACCGCTACCTCGACCGGCCGGCGGCGCTGCCGCCTGCGGAGATCAACGGACGCCCCAACTACAACATGGGGCCGATCAAGTTCTCCTCGGTCATGGCGATGTTCTGGGGCATTGCCGGCTTTCTCGTCGGCCTCATCATCGCCTCGCAACTGGCGTGGCCGGCGCTGAACTTCGATCTGCCCTGGACCAGCTTCGGCCGCCTGCGTCCGCTGCACACGTCCGCAGTGATCTTCGCCTTTGGCGGCAACGTCCTGATCGCGACCTCCTTCTACGTCGTCCAGAAGAGCTGCCGCGTTCGCCTTGCAGGCGATCTCGCGCCCTGGTTCGTCGTCGTAGGCTACAACTTCTTCATCCTGATCGCCGGCACCGGCTATCTGCTCGGCGTCACCCAGTCGAAGGAATATGCCGAGCCGGAATGGTACGCCGATCTGTGGCTGACCATCGTCTGGGTCACCTATCTGCTGGTCTTCCTTGCCACGATCATCAAGCGCAAGGAGCCGCACATCTTCGTCGCGAACTGGTTCTATCTCGCTTTCATCGTGACGATTGCGGTCTTGCATCTCGGCAACAACCCGGCGCTGCCGGTCTCGGTGTTCGGCTCGAAATCCTACATCGCCTGGGGCGGCATCCAGGACGCCATGTTCCAGTGGTGGTACGGCCACAACGCGGTCGGCTTCTTCCTGACCGCCGGCTTCCTTGCCATCATGTACTACTTCATCCCCAAGCGCGCCGAGCGGCCGATCTATTCCTACCGTCTCTCGATCATCCATTTCTGGGCGCTGATCTTCCTCTACATCTGGGCCGGCCCGCACCATCTGCACTACACGGCGCTGCCGGACTGGACCCAGACGCTCGGCATGACCTTCTCCATCATGCTGTGGATGCCCTCCTGGGGCGGCATGATCAACGGCCTGATGACGCTGTCGGGCGCCTGGGACAAGCTGCGCACTGATCCCGTGCTGCGCATGCTCGTGGTCTCCGTCGCCTTCTACGGCATGTCGACCTTCGAAGGCCCGATGATGTCGATCAAGGTGGTCAACTCGCTCAGCCACTACACCGACTGGACCATCGGCCACGTGCACTCCGGCGCGCTCGGCTGGGTCGGCTTCGTCTCCTTTGGCGCGCTCTACTGCCTCGTACCCTGGATCTGGAATCGGAAGGGCCTCTACAGCCTCAAGCTCGTCAACTGGCACTTCTGGATCGCGACGCTTGGCATCGTCCTCTACATCTCGGCGATGTGGGTGTCCGGCATCCTCCAGGGCCTGATGTGGCGCGCTTACACCTCGCTCGGCTTCCTCGAATATTCCTTCATCGAGACCGTCGAGGCGATGCATCCCTTCTACATCATCCGCGCTGCCGGCGGCGGGCTGTTCCTGATCGGCGCGTTGATCATGGCCTATAATCTCTGGATGACGGTTCGCGTCGGCGAACAGGAAGTCCAGATGCCCGTCGCTCTCCAGCCGGCGGAATGAGGAGTTTTCCATGTCGTTCTGGACACGCCACCAAATCTTCGAAAAGAACTCGATCATCCTGATCGTCGGCATCCTGCTGGTGATCGCGATCGGCGGTCTCGTCGAGATCACCCCGCTGTTCTACCTCAAGAGCACGATCGAGGCGGTCGACGGGATCCGGCCGTATACGCCGCTGGAGCTCGCCGGGCGCAACGTCTACATCCGCGAGGGCTGCTATCTCTGCCATTCGCAGATGATCCGGCCCTTGCGCGACGAGGTCGAGCGCTATGGCCATTTCTCGCTGGCCGCCGAGAGCATGTACGACCATCCGTTCCAGTGGGGCTCGAAGCGCACCGGTCCCGATCTTGCCCGCGTCGGCGCCAAATATTCCGACGACTGGCACGTCACCCATCTGACCAACCCGCGCGCAATCGTGCCGCAGTCGGTGATGCCCGGCTATCCGTTCCTCAGCAAGACCGAGGTCGATCCGGACACGATCGCCGACCACATGCGCACGCTGCGGACCGTCGGCACGCCCTATACCGACGACCAGATCGCCAATGCGGGCGCCGACATGAAGGCGCAGGCCGATCCTGACAATGCCGGCTCCGACGCTTTCACCAAGCGCTACGCCAAGGCCGTGGTGCGCAACTTCGATGGCAAGGCCGGCACGCCGACCGAGATGGACGCCCTGATCGCCTATCTCCAGATGCTCGGCACGCTGGTCGACTTCAAGATCTACAACGAGAAAGCCAATCTTCGCTGAGAAGGCACCAACGATGAAAGCCATCCTGACCCTCGACAATCTCGCGTCCGGTCTCGTGACCACGATCTGGACGCCGGTGTTCGTCGCGATCTTTGTCGCGATCATCGCCTACGCATTCTGGCCCCGTAACAAGGCAGCTTTCGACGAAGCGGCACATTTGCCGTTGCGGGAGGAGTAAGAGATCATGACCGATCATCATAGCGACATCGATCCCGTCTCCGGCAGGTCCACGACCGGACATGAGTGGGACGGCATCAAGGAGCTCAACACGCCGCTGCCGCGCTGGTGGGTAATCACGTTCTACCTCACCATCGTCTGGGCGATCGGCTACTGGATCGTGTATCCGGCCTGGCCGCTGATCTCCAGCAATACCACGGGACTGTTCGGCTACTCGACGCGCGCCGACGTCGCGGTCGAGCTCGCCAATCTCGAGAAGATCCGCGGAGCCAAGATGGTGGCGCTGGGCGCGGCCTCGCTCGCCGACATCGAGAAGGATCCGGCGCTGCTGGCGCTCGCACGCGCCAAGGGCAAGACCGTGTTCGGCGACAATTGCGCGCCGTGCCATGGCTCAGGCGGCGCCGGTGCCAAGGGCTATCCGAACCTGAACGACGACGACTGGCTGTGGGGCGGATCGCTCGACCAGATCATGCAGACCATCCAGTTCGGCGCACGTTCCGGCCACGCCAAGGGGCACGAAGGCCAGATGCTCGCCTTCGGCAAGGACGGCGTGCTGAAGCCGGATGAGATCGTCACGGCCGCCAACTATGTCCGGGCACTGTCGGGCCTTCCGACCCGCAAGGGCTATGACGCTGCCAAGGGCGAGAAGATCTTCGCGGAGAATTGCGTCGCCTGCCATGGCGACGGCGGCAAGGGCAACCCGGAGATGGGCGCTCCCAATTTGACCGACAAGATTTGGCTCTATGGTTCGGACGAGGCGTCGCTGATCGAGACCATCGGCCAGGGCCGGGCGGGTGTGATGCCAGCCTGGGAAGGGCGGCTCGATCCCGCCACCATCAAGGCGATGGCAGTTTACGTCCACTCGCTGGGCGGCGGAAAATAGCCAATTCGGGACAGGCGGGGGCGAACAAAAAACGCCCCCGCTTGCGCTGGATCAACTGATGCTGCGGCGTCGGGTCTAGGTTTAATCGCACCTCTCGAAAAGCTCCAGGCGATGAACAGGACCGTGAACCCAAAAGAGCTCCCATTAGACGATGACAACGGGCCGCTCTATGTGGCCCAGAAGAAAGTCTATCCCCAGAGCATCTCCGGCACCTTCCGCCGGATCAAATGGGGCCTGATGGCGTTCTGCCTCGGCGTCTACTACTTCCTGCCGTTCGTGCGCTGGAATCGCGGCCTCGGTGCTCCGAGCCAGGCGGTGCTGATCGATCTTCCCAACAGCCGCTTCTATTTCTTCTTCATCGAACTGTGGCCGCAGGAGGTCTACTACTTCACCGGCCTGCTGATCGTCGCCGCGGTGGCGCTATTCCTGATGAACTCGGTCGGCGGCCGCATCTGGTGCGGCTATCTCTGTCCGCAGACCGTGTGGACGGACCTGTTCTATGCGGTCGAGCGTCTGATCGAGGGCGACCGGCGCGAGCGGATGAAGAAGGACAAATCGTCCGACCCGATGAAGCTGGAGCGCATCTCCGAGATCGTGCTCAAGCATTCGATCTGGCTCTTGATCGGGTGGTGGACCGGCGGCGCCTGGGTGCTCTATTTCAACGACGCACCGACGCTGGTCAGGGAACTCGTCACCTTCCAGGCGCCGATGATCGCCTATATCTGGATCGGCATCCTGACCGCGACGACCTACGTGCTCGCCGGCTTCATGCGCGAGCAGGTCTGCACCTATATGTGCCCGTGGCCGCGGATCCAGGCCGCGCTCACCGACGAATGGGCGCTCAACGTGACCTATCGTTACGATCGCGGCGAGAAGCGTACGTCAGTGAAGAAGGCTGCCGAGCTGCGCGCGCTCGGCGAGCAAGTCGGCGACTGCGTCGACTGCTATCAATGCGTCGCCGTGTGTCCGACCGGCATCGACATCCGCAATGGACCGCAGCTCGAATGCATCCAGTGCGGGCTCTGCATCGACGCCTGCGACAACGTGATGACCAAGATCGGCCGGCCGAAGCGGCTGATCGGCTACGACAACGACGTCAACATCCAGCGCCGCCAGGAAGGTAAGGCGCCGATCTACCGCATCGTCCGGGCCCGCACGGTCGCCTACAGTGCGATCATCGCGGCGGTTGGCGGCATCATGATCTATACGCTGGCGACCCGCAGCCTGCTCGACGTCAACGTGCTGCACGACCGCAATCCGGTCGCGGTCAGGCTCAGCGACGGCTCGATCCGCAACGCCTATACGGTGCGGCTGCTCAACAAGAGCGGCTACGACCGCGTCATCGCGATCGACGCGAACGGTCCGGTCAATGCGACGATCCATGTCATCGGGATCGATTCCGTGACGCAGGACCGGCCGATGATCGTGGTTCCGCGCGACTCCACCAGCGAGCTGCGGGTGCTCGTGACCGCGCCGGTGGAGAGCAATCCGGAAAAGTCGATCCCGGTTCGCTTTCACGTCACCGATATCGGCCTCGGCGAAGTCGCCAGCGCCACCGACAATTTCGTCGCGCCGTAGGATCAGGAGCCCGCCATGGCAACCAAGCCGCTGACCGGAACCAAGGTGTTTCTGATGCTGGTCGCCTTCTTCGGCGTCGTGATCGGCGTCAACGTGACCATGATGAAGCTCGCGATCGCGACGCTGCCGGGCACGGACGTCGACAGTCCCTATGCCGCGGGCCTCACCTATGATCGCGAAATTTCGGCGGCGCAGGACCAGGCCGCGCGCAAATGGAAAGTCAACGCCCATGTCGAGCGCCGCGCCGATGGCGGCGCCGTGCTTCAGGTCGAGGCGCGCGACGCGAGCGGACAGCCGATCGCCGGACTGAAATTCGGCGGCCGCCTGGAGCGGCCGACCGACAAGCGCGCCGATCTCGCCATCGAGCTCTCGGAGGCTGGCATCGGCCTCTATCGCGGCAATGCCGCATCGGTCGCGCCGGGCCAGTGGGACCTGGTGATCGAGGGCGGGGCGCGGGGAACGCGCGTGTTCATGTCGCGCAACCGCGTGATCCTGAACTGAAGGATTTTGCCATGCACGTCTCGCGGGATTTTTCGCATTACGTCCGGACTGCGGGCGAGGGCGTCCAGCACATCGATCTCGCGGTCGAGGGCGTTCACTGCGCCGGCTGCATGGCCAAGATCGAGCGCGGCCTGTCCGCGATTCCCGACGTCACGCTGGCGCGCGTGAACCTCACCGACCGGCGCGTTGCGCTGGAATGGAAGGCGGGCACGCTCGATCCGGCCCGCTTTATCGACCGCCTCGAAGAGCTTGGCTACAAGGCCTATCCTTACGAGACCGCGAGCGCGGAGGCGACCGAGGTCGCCGAATCGCGATTCCTGCTGCGCTGCCTCGGCGTCGCCGCGTTCGCCACCATGAACGTGATGATGCTGTCGATCCCGGTGTGGTCCGGCAACGTCTCGGACATGCTGCCGGAGCAGCGCGATTTCTTCCACTGGCTGTCGGCGCTGATCGCGCTGCCGGCGGCGGCCTATGCCGGCCAGCCGTTCTTCCGCTCGGCCTGGCGCGCGCTGTCGGCCAAGACCACCAACATGGACGTGCCGATCTCGATCGGCGTGACGCTGGCGCTCGGCATGTCGGTGGTCGAGACCGTCAACCACGCCGAGCACGCCTATTTCGACGCCGCGATCATGCTGCTCACCTTCCTCCTGGTCGGCCGCTTCCTCGACCAGAACATGCGGCGGCGGACCCGCGCGGTCGCGGGCAATCTCGCCGCGCTCAAGGCGGAGACCGCGGCCAAGTTCGTCGGACCTGGCGAGATATCTCAAGTGCCGGTGGCCGCGATCTATCCCGGCGACATCGTGCTGCTGCGACCCGGCGAGCGCTGCGCGGTCGACGGCACCGTGATCGAAGGTCGTTCCGAAATCGACCAGAGCCTGATCACCGGCGAGACGCTCTATGTCACGGCCGAGCAGGGCACGCCGGTCTATGCGGGTTCGATGAACATCTCGGGCAGCTTGCGGGTACGGGTCTCCGCGGCCTCCGAGGCGACGCTGCTCGCCGAGATCACGCGGCTGCTCGACAATGCGCTGCAGGCGCGCTCGCGCTACATGCGGCTCGCCGACCGCGCCTCGCGACTCTACGCGCCAGTGGTGCATGCCACCGCGCTCGTCACTATCCTCGGCTGGGTCATCGCGGGCGCCGGCTGGCATGATGCGATCGTGACCGGCGTCGCGGTGCTGATCATCACCTGTCCCTGCGCGCTCGGGCTCGCCATTCCGACGGTGCAGACAGTAGCCTCGGGCGCGATGTTCAAGGCGGGGGTCCTGCTGAACTCCGGCGATGCCATCGAGCGTCTCGCGGAAGCCGATCACGTCATCTTCGACAAGACCGGCACGCTGACGCTGCCCGATCTCGAAGTGATGAATGCGGCCGACATCCCCGCTGAGATCTTCGAGCTTGCCGGGCGGCTCGCGCTGTCGAGTCATCATCCGGTCGCGGCCGCGGTCGCGCAGGCCTCCGACGCCAGATCGCCGATCGTTAGCGCGGTGGAGGAGGCCGGCCAGGGCGTGCGCGCCATGGTCGATGGCATCGAGCTCCGCCTCGGCCGTCCGTCCTTCTGCGGCGCCGAGACGCTGGTCTCCGACGTGACACATCTCGATCCCGAAGCCTCCGTCGTGGCTTTCAGCAAGGGCGGCGAAAAATTCATCCTTTCTGTGCGCCAGGGCCTCCGCCCCGATGCGCAGGCTGTGATCGCGGCGCTGAAGGCGCGCAATATCGGCATCGAGATTCTCTCCGGCGACCGTGAGCCGGCGGTGATCGCGGCGGCCCATGCGCTGGGCATCTCCGAATGGCGGGCCGGGGTGACGCCGGCCGACAAGATCGCGCGGATCGAGGTCTTGAAGCAGCGGGGCATGAAGGTCCTGATGGTCGGCGACGGCATGAACGATGCGCCGTCGTTGGCGGCGGCCCACGTCTCGATGTCGCCGATTTCGGCCGCGCATTTGAGCCAGGCAACCGCCGATCTCGTCTTCCTCGGCCGGCCGCTGGCCCCGGTCGTCGCCGCCATCGACGCGTCCCGCAAGGCGCTGCACTTGATGCGGCAAAATCTCTGGCTTGCGATCGGCTACAATGTCCTCGCGGTACCGGTGGCGATCAGCGGCGTCGTGACACCCCTGATCGCGGCTGCCGCCATGAGCGGATCGTCGATCCTGGTGATGCTGAATTCGCTGCGTGCGCGCGGCGCCTCGCGGGAGATCGTGTGATGGAAATCCTGGTCATCCTGGTGCCGCTGGCGCTGATGCTCGGTCTCGCCGGTCTCGTCGCCTTCCTCTGGTCGCTCCGGAGCGGCCAGTACGACGATCTCGACGGCGCCGCCTGGCGCGCCATCGCCGACGACGAGCCGCCGCAGGAGGCACCGGCCAAGCGCTAGCGCTTCAAGGCGAGCGTCAGCAGGGCCGCGGCCGCGAGCGCCAGGCCCACCCCGGCCACGCAGGCATGCCAGCCATACGCGTCGAACAGCCGGCCGAGGACGGCGGTGCCGATGAGCCCGCCGCAGAAATAGCAGGCGAGATAGGTGCCGCTGGCGATGCCGCGGTTTTCAGCCGCAGCCTGTCCGACGAATCCTGTCGCAGCCGCTTGCGCGGAAAAGGTGCCGATTCCGACCAGAACCATCCCGGCGAGGACCGCGCCCAGGTGTGGGGCCAGCATCAGCGGCAGGCCGATCCCGGCGATCGCGAGCGAGCCCCAGATCGTCGGACGCGTTCCGAGGCGCGACGCCACTTTGCCGGCCAGCAACGTCGTGACCACCGACGGCAGGAAGACGAAGTAAACAAATCCGAGGTCCATCATGCCCAGCGACAGCGGTGGGCGAACCAGAACGAAATTGACGAATGTGAAGGTGCCGATGAAGGCGAACAGGATGCAGAAGCCGATGCCGTAGGCGGCACGCAGCCGTGAATCCCGCCACTGCGCGATCGTCGCGCCAAGCGCCGACGCCGTCGGTGTCGTTGCACGCGTCGGCTGTACGCGCGCAATGGTGAAATAGACCAGGGCGGCACCGGCCAGATTGAGGGCCGCGAAGAAATAGAAATTCCATGCCAGGCCAAGGCTATCGGCGATCGCGGCCGAGACCAGCCGGCCGACGAAATTGCTGGCGACGTTTCCCGTGATGTAGGCGGCAAAGGCGCCGCCGGAATCCATTGCGCTGCATTGCTCGCCGAGATGAGCCAATGTCAATGCGAAGGCGGATGCCATGCAGAGGCCCTGCGCGACCCGCAGGCCGGTGAAGACGGCAAGATTGGGCGCAGTCGCCAGCAGGCTCGTCGGAATTGCGAGCAGGGTCAGGCTGAGCAGGATGCCGGTCCGCCTGTCGATGTGAGGGCTGAGAAAGCCGACGACAAGGCCTGCGACGGCCATGCCCAACGTGCTGGCGTTGACCGCCAAGCTCATCGCCGCCGGCGTGACGCCGTAATGGCGTGTCAGCGAAGGCAGGATCGCCTGCGTCGCGAACAGATCGACGACGGTGAGGAAGGCGGTGAGGCCGATGACGAGGGAGCGAAGCGCTAGACCCGGCGAATGCGCGTCCATCGTCATCGCGGTCGGCTTGATCGGCGCGGACAGATCGGTCATGGCAGGCCTCCTTTGTGATGAATGTGGCGCCCGCATGCGGGCAGCATGGGGATCGCGGGCGCCACATTCCGTCACGCGTGCGCTGGGGTCGCGCACCCGTTACATGTTGTGGTCGTGCGGGTCCTTGCGGACGTCGCCGACATAGAGGATGACCGTTTCCTTGCCGAGGTTCTTCCACCAGTGCGAGGTGCCGGAGAGCTCGGGGCGGATGTCGCCGGCCTTGTGCACGATCGGATCGACGCAGTTGGAGGCGTGTTCGACGATCTCGCCCTGCTGCACGAAGATCAGGGCGGGGCGGTCGTCATGGCTGTGCCAGGGCACGATGCCGCCGGGCTCGATGGTCAGCTTGCGGAAGCGCAGCTCGCGACCTTCAATGTGTGCCGGCTGCTTGCCGAGGTCGATGGCGCCGAGCGTGACGTCGGTGACGCCGACCGGCTTGTAGTCGACCATCTGCTGCGCGTTCGGCTTGATCTTGTCGGCCGGGCATTCGCCGGCGAAGACTGGCTGCGCCGAGAGTGTCAGTACGCCGAGGATGGCCAGGCCGGGCCAGACCGCGCGCGACAAGGTGTGATGCTTGAACATCGGAACGTCTCCTGTGTTGGCCGCAACCGCGTTGGTCGCCGGCTATGTCGGGACTTTCGTCGAAAGAGTGCTCGTTCTGAAATGCTCTTTCGCTCTCGCTGCGATAGACCGGCGCTATCGGGCCCGATACGCGCTCGCTATCGAACCGATTGGGGATCGGCATTTCCGCTTCCCGAGCGATTGGCGTTCGATGGCGGCGCGCCCGATTGGCGGGCGTTCACGTCAATCCGGAGGAGCATCTCATGACGAAATTGTCCAAGACCTTGATTGCCACGGCTGCGTTCGCGGTCATCGCCACATCGGCCTTCTCGGAGGCCACATGGGACTTCAAGGCCGGCATGGCCTACATGTATGGCGGTCCCGGCAAGATGTCGGCGATGGCCATGGCCCCGGCGGAGAAGAACCACGAGGCCATGATGAAGAGCGCCAAGAAGGTCCCCGACAACACCGTCTTCTTCATGGACAACGGATCGCTGTATTCCACCTCGGGGCGGCTGGACCCGACCGGCAATTTCTACGTCAACTGATCACGCGCGCATGACGGCCGCCCCTTGCGGGCGGCCGGATCGGGCACCTAATATTCGTCCCCTGAACGCTGGAGCGCAAGATGACCTCTCTCTCGCCGGCCGATGCCGAGCGGCTCAAACTCGCCTTCCAGCGCTGCCGTGACATGGATGGCACGCTGAACGAGCAGCTCCGCGCCTATGCCGACGCCAGCCGCGACGTCTTCCCGGCCTATGGCGAGGCAGTCGACCATCTGGTGGCCAGATTGAATGGAAACGGCGGCGGCGACACCGCGCCGCGTCCGGGCGAGGCGATGCCGCCGTTCATGTTGCCGGACGAGAGCGGGCGTCTCGTCGCGCTGGCCTCACTGCTGGAGAGCGGCCCGGTTGCCGTGATGTTTTTCCGCGGCCATTGGTGCCCCTATTGCCGGCTCAATGTCCGCGCGGTGGTCCAGGCGCTGGATCGCATCGAGTCCATGGGTGCGCGCATCGTCGCGATCATGCCGGAGACGCAGGAATACACCCGGCAGCTCAAGGCGGAAGCTGATGCGCCATTTCCGATCCTGACCGATCTCGACAACGGCTATGCGCTGTCGCTCAATCTCGCGATCTGGCTCGGTGCCGAGATCCAGAGCCTGTTGTCCTACCAGGATATGGCGAAATTCCACGGCAATGATGGCTGGATGCTGCCGATCCCGGCCGTGTTCGTCGTCGGCCGCGACGGTCTGGTGAAAGCCCGCTTCGTCGATCCGGACTTCCGCAAGCGCATGGAGATCGATGATCTGCTTGAAGCGTTGGAAGACGCGAGCAGGGAAGCCTAAAAGGGTCAGCAGCGAGCGTCGCTGCTAACCCGCAATCTCCCGCCAATCCGCACCACGCAGCATGCGCATCACGGCATTGGCCACCGCCGTACGCTGCCGGCCGGCCACCCCGTAGAGGCTGACGGTGCGACGGGCGTCCAGCCCGGCGACCGCAGCGCGCGTCAGCGTCTCCGGAACGGGCGAGGTGTGCGGCAGCATGGCGACACCGATGTCGGCCTCGACCAGCTCGATCAGGTCGCGTTCGTTCGAGATTTCGTGACCCTGTTCGACCGCGATGCCGTGCTCGCGCAGGCTCGCCGAGATACGGGCGGAATGCTCGCAAAACGTCCGGCTCAGCAGCTGCTCTGCGCGCAGATCGTCCAGTTCGATGCTGCTGCGGCCTGCGAGCCGGTGTCCGTCGCTGACCACGAGCTCGAAGCTCTCGGTGAACAGCGGCCAGACATCGAGCCGCTCCCAGGCCTCGTCGATGTCGGCGGCAATCCCGAGCTCGGCCTCGCCCTTCTTCAAGAACTCGGCCACTTCACGACTCGAGCCGCGCAGGAAGCGGAATTCGAGCCGGTTGAACTGCCGTTTGATCTGATTGAGATGAGGAATGAGCAGCGACAGATCGATCGCATGCGTCAGCGCGACGCGGAGCGCGCCGATCTCGCCGCTCCGGAACGATGAGGCCAGCGAGCGGGCACCGATGGCCGCATCAAAACACTGCTTCAGCAGCGGATGCATGCGCTGGCCAAGCTCGGTCAATTGCGCCGCGGGCCGTTCGCGGCGAAACAGATCGCCGCCGAGCTCGGCCTCGAGCTGCTTGATCGCGCGCGTCAGCGAAGGCTGCGTCACGTTGCAGTCCTCGGCGGCACGCGTGAAGTTCAAGAGCTGCGCCACCGCGAGGAAATAGCGGACCTGGTGCATTTCCATTGGATCGGCTCTCCAGCAAGACCAGGCGGAGGCTAGCCGATCGGAGCGGAGAATGACATCCCGGCCGCAATAGCGCACGGGCATGGTTTCGGAAGCCAACGGGCATTTCCGTCAACCCGGGCGATGCTTCACAGTCGGCTCAACACCAGTCACCGTGTCGGAGGATTTTGCCAGTGAATATGTCCGTCAAGCCGCAGACGTCCGCCGCCCGGGCGCTCGCGGGCAAGGTTGCCCTGGTCACGGGCTCAACCAGTGGCATCGGCCTCGGTATCGCGCGGGCGCTTGCCGCGGCCGGCGCCGACATCGTGCTGAACGGCCTTGGTGTGGCGGTCGAGCTCGACCGAACGCGCGAGCAGATTGCGGCGGAGTTCGGCGTCAAGGCAAGATTTTCGCCGGCCGACATGACCAGGCCGAATTCGATCGCCGAGATGATCGCGGCGACGGTCGCGCAGGCCGGCCGGCTGGATATCCTGATCAACAATGCCGGCATCCAGCACGTTGCGCCGCTGGAGCAGTTTCCGGTCGAGAAATGGGACCAGATCCTTGCGATCAATCTGTCGTCGGCCTTCCACACCACGCGGCTCGCGCTGCCCGCAATGCGACAGAACAAGTTCGGCCGGATCATCAACATCGCCTCCGCGCATGGTCTCGTCGGCTCGCCGTTCAAGGCGGCCTATGTCGCGGCCAAGCACGGCATCGTCGGGCTCACCAAGGTGACCGCGCTGGAGACGGCAGAAGAGGGCATTACCTGCAACGCGATCTGTCCAGGCTATGTCTATACGCCGTTGGTCGAGGCGCAGATCGATGGGCAGGCCAAGGCGCACGGAATCTCGCGCGACCAGGTGATCCGTGACGTGCTGCTGGCGCAACAGCCGAACAAGCGCTTCTCGATCGTCGAGGAGCTCGGTGCGCTCAGCGTATTTCTGTCCACCGACGCGGCGGCCACGATCACCGGTATTGCGCTGCCCGTGGACGGAGGCTGGACCGCGCATTGAAGGCGAGTGCGTAACAAACGATCGCGAGGAACGAACATGGCAAGGATACGGGCTCTCAGGGAGCAGGATATGAACGGTGTGAAGCGCGATACCAGCGCGTCGAAGGATCTGCCCGGCCAGGTAGTGCTTGTGCTTCAGGGCGGCGGTGCGCTCGGGTCCTATCAGGCCGGGGTGTACCAGGCGCTGCACGAGGCCGGCATCGAGCCGGACTGGATCATCGGCACCTCGATCGGCGCCATCAATGCCTGCCTCATTGCGGGCAACGCGCCTGACCAGCGGCTGCAGCGCCTGAAGGAGTTCTGGAAACGGATGGAGCAGAATCCAGTCTGGAATCTGCGCACCGCGTTTCCCGACTTCAACGAAAAGCTCGCCTATTGGTCGACCGTGACCCACGGCATTCCCGGCTTCTTCCGTCCGAATCCATTGGCGCATGCGGGCGATTCCTATCCGCTCGGAGCCGATCACGCCGGCTTCTATTCGACGGCGCCGCTTGAGCGGACGCTGCTTGAGCTCGTCGATTTCGGCCGGATCAATCGCTGCGCGCCACGCTTGACTGTCGGTGCCGCCCACGTCCGCAGCAGCCAGATGCGCTATTTCGACAGCCGCGACGGCGAGCTGACGGTGAAGCATGTCATGGCGTCAGGCGCGCTGCCGCCGGCGTTTCCGGCCGTGCGCATCGACGGCGAGCTCTATTGGGACGGCGGCATTCTGTCGAACACGCCGACCGAGGCGGTCTTCGACGACAATCCGCGCAAGAATTCGCTGATCTTCGCCGTGCATTTGTGGAATCCCGTCGGCGCCGAGCCAACCACGATGGCGGAGGTCTTGAACCGGCACAAGGACGTGCAGTATTCCAGCCGGATCGCGAGCCAGATCACGCGCCAGCAGCAAGCCCATCGCCTGCGCCACGTCATCAACCAGCTCGCCGCGCGACTGCCCGAGAGCGAGCGCAGCGATCCGGCGGTTCGTGAATTGGCGAGCTATGGTTGCCCGACACGCATGCATGTCGTGCGCCTGCTTGCGCCGCAGCTCGACCGTGAGAACCACACCAAGGATATCGACTTCAGTCCGTCCGGCATCATGCGGCGCTGGGATGCCGGCTATTCGCACACAAAGTCAGTGCTGGAGCGAAGGCCGTGGGTTGGCGAGTTCGATCCCCTCGCGGGCGTGGTGCTGCACGAACATATGGACATCATGCCGATTGCGGCGGAGTGAGGGCTTCGTCCGTCATTGTTTCTCGCAGTGACGATTTCACGAGGGGGCGGTCCGGGTTATTGTCGCCCGCTGTCTTCGTCGCGAGGCCTTGCAATTGGTCGCTGAGAGAGATCTGGAATCTGCCCTCGATCAGGTTCGTGCTGATATGGCAGGACCGGTCGCCGGCGTGTTCGGCCCTGACACGGTGACCTGGCAGATCGACCGCGAGGCCGTCATCTTTCTCGGTGCCGGTCGTGCGCTGTTGCTGCAGCTGGCGCATCCCTGGGTCGCCGCCGCCATTGCCGAGCATTCGCGGACCTTGGCTGATCCGATCGGACGATTTCACCGCACCTTCGACATTGTCTTTGCCATGGTGTTCGGCTCGCTTGACCGCGCGCTGTTGTCGTCGCGGCAATTGCACCGGCGCCACAGCATGATCGTCGGCGAGATGCCGGAGACCGTCGGTCCGTTCGCGGCAGGCTCGCGCTACTGTGCCAATGACATCCCGTCGCTGCGCTGGGTTCATGCCACGCTGGTCGAGACCGCGCTGATGGCGCATGATCTGGTTTTGCCACCGCTCTCGGCGGAGGAACGCGAACGCTACTGGACCGAGAGTCGGTTGTTCGGTGCTCTGTTCGGGTTGACGGCGCACGATCTGCCCGCGGACTGGTCGGGCTTTGCGGCCTACACCGCGACAATGACGCAATCGGATACGCTCACTGTCAGTCCGGCGGCGCGCGAGATCGCCGCGCAGATCTTTGGTGGAGCGCGCCCGTGGTTGCGTCCGCCGCGCTGGTATCGCGCGCTCACGGCAAGCCTGCTTCCGGAACGCCTGCGTGTGGGGTTTGGATTCGAGCTTGACGAGCGTGACACCAGATCCGTCGAGAACGCGCTGCGATGGATACGGCGGGTCTATCCAAGATTGCCAGACCGGCTGCGCTATGTCGGTCCCTACCAGGAAGCGCAAGCGCGGCTGCGCGGCGAGCCGCAGCCGGACTGGATGATCCGCTGCCTCAACCGTGCCTGGATCGGCCGCCCGCAGATGGATCAGCGCGGGAAGGGGTGAAGTCCTCCGCCGTTGCCACAAACCACCGTCATTGCGAGGAGCTCTTGCGACGAAGCAATCCAGGCTGCTGCCACGGAAACAGTCTGGATTGCTTCGCTACGCTCGCAATGACGAGGAAACGCGCGTGCCTCACACCGCCGCCAGCTTCCGGTACAGCGCGTTGTAGCTGCCAGCCGGGATGCTCCAGGAGAACGAGCGTCCCATCGCACTGCGACGCATGGTGTCGAGCTGGTCCTGTGCCACGAAGGCGGAGAACGCCCGGCGGACGCCGCCGAGGAAGGATTCGTGCGAGGGTTTTGAGAACAGGAAGCCGGTTTCGCCGTCGGTAATGGTCTCGGCGAGGCCTCCGGTCTGGTGGCCGATCGGCAGCGAGCCGAAGCGCTGGGCGTACATCTGGCTGAGCCCGCAGGGCTCGAAGCGTGACGGCATCAATGTGAAATCGCTACCGGCGAAGATGCGGCGCGCCTGGGCCTCGTTGAAGCCGATCACGACCCCGATCGCGTCAGGGCGCCGGCGATGCGCGTCGATCAGCGCCTGCTCGAGCGCCGGCTCGCCGGAGCCGGTGACCACGATCTGCCCGCCGGCATCGACGATCTCATCGGCCGCCGCCAGCACCAGGTCGATGCCCTTCTGGTGCACCAGCCGGGCGACGATGCCAAACATCGGGCCGCGCGATACCGCAAGCCCGAACTGCTTGCGCACATAGTCTGCATTGGCCTTCTTGCCGACCCAGTCGCCGGCGCCGAACTGCTGGGCAAGCTGGGCGCAGGAACGGGGGTCCCAGCTCTCGTCGATGCCGTTGAGGATGCCGGTGAGTTCGGCCGCGTCGGAGCGGACTCGAAGCAGGCCTTCGAGACCGCAGCCGAATTCATCCGTGGTGATCTCCCGCGCGTAGGTGCCACTGACTGTCGTGAGATGCGATGCGTAGACCAGCCCGGCCTTGAGGAAGGAGAGCTGGTCGTAGAACTCGACGCCGTCGATGTGGAAGGAGCTCTCCGGTACGCCGATCCGCCGCAGCGAGTCCTTCGGGAAGAGGCCCTGATAGGCGAGGTTGTGAATGGTCAGGATCGACGGCAGCTTGGAGCCGCGCCAGGCGAGGTAGGCCGGCACGAGCGAAGCCTGCCAGTCATTGGCATGGATCAGGTCTGCTGCCCAATCCTTGTCCAGCGTGCCCATCGCGAGCTCAGCGGCGGCCGAGGCAAAGCGCGCGAAACGGATGTCGTTGTCGGGCCAGTCGCGCCCGGACTCGTCGCCATAGGGGTTGCCGGGCCGGTCGTAGAGTTGCGAGCACAACAGGACATAGACCGGCAGGCCGTCCTTGGTCGCGGCCCGGCCGAGCGAGCAGGCCGGCATCTCCGCGAACGCCGGACAGCGGCCAACGATCTGAATATGCGTGAGTTGTTCGATGATGTCGCGATAGCCAGGCAGCATGACCCGGATGTCGGCGAAAGGACGGAGGGCTCGGGGGAGTGCAGCGGAAACGGCTCCGAGTCCGCCGACGCGGACAAAGTCGTCCATCTCTGTCGTAACGAACAAGACCCTCAAGAACTGCTGCCCTCTGCCGGAGCCCGATTGCTGCTATGCAAGAACGGGTCCAGTTGCCCCTGGAATTCCCAAGGCCGCCCGCCAGACGCGTCTGTTCGGTAAAGACTTTCCTACTCAGCCGCCGCCCTCTAGGGTCGGCGCACGAACAACAGAGAACTTCGATAAGTTCCTAAGTGACTCAAGGACGCGAGCAGGCATGCAGCTATCAGATAAGCATGAGGGGACGACGACAAAGGCCTTCGCCGGCCTCCGGGTCCTGGATTTTTCGACCACCATTGCCGGTCCCCATTGTGCGCGGATGCTAGCGGACATGGGCGCCGAGGTCATCAAGATCGAGACCGACGGCGGCGAGACGATGCGAACCCGGCCGCCGCTGCGCAAGGGCTGCAGCACCGTGTTCGGCCAGCTCAATGTCGGGAAGAAGAGCGTCGTGCTCGACCTCAAGTCCGAAGAGGGCAAGGAGGCGGTCCGCCGGCTGGCCGCGACCGCCGACATCCTGGTCGAGAACTTCCGCCCCGGCGTGATGCACCGGCTGCGGCTCGACTATGACAGAATGCGCGCCGTCAACCCGAAGCTGATCTACTGCTCGATCTCCGGCTACGGCCAGAGCGGCCCGTCGGCCGAGCTGCCGGCCTACGCGCCGGTGATCCATGCGGCATCCGGCTACGACATGGCGCATCTCGCCTACCAGCCCGGCCGCAGCCGCCCGGATTATTGCGGCATCTACCATGCCGACGTCGTCACCGGCACCTACGGGTTCGGCGCGATCGCGTCGGCGCTCTACCAGCGCACGGTGACTGGGCTCGGCCAGCACATCGACGTCTCCATGCTGGAATCGATGCTGACGCTGACATTGATCGAGTTGCAGAACTCGCAGTTCACCGTGAAGCCGCCGCCACGCCCGATGTTCGGGCCGACCGAGACGGCGAGCGGTTATGTCATGATCACGGTTGCCAGCGAGAAGACGTTTCAGGGACTGATGGGCGTGATCGGCCGCCCCGAATGGATCTCCGATCTGCGCTTCTCCACCTACGCCGCGCGTCGCGACCATTGGGCCGACTTGATGGACGGTGTCGAGGCCTGGTCGCGGCAGCTCTCGACCGATGTCTGTCTTGTCGCGCTAGGTGCGGCGGGCGTGCCGGCCTCGGCCTACCGCACTGTGTCCGAAGCACTGGCCGATCCGCAGCTCGCGCTTCGTCAGGCGCTCTCGTCTGTCGAGGATGAAGGCGGCTCGTTCCAGGTCCTCAATCTGCCGTTCCGGATGACCGGTGCCGACACGACACCGGGCAAGACGATGGCCGTGCTTGGCGAGCACACCGACCGGCTGCGCGCGGAGATCGGGCTCACCGGCGATGGACCAATTCCGTTCGCCAAAACAGCCGCGCAAACCTGACGGCAAGGTTGACGGACAGCTTCGTGCAGCGAGCAACGCGGCTTTGCGCATGGCCGGCTTGCCATCATCCGTCAGCCTCAACTAGACAGGGTCGAGTTTGTCTCGTCCTGCCGCCCGTGGCATGGTGGCGGCGACAAAAAAGTATCCGGGAGGACGCCAATGAAGAGTTTCAAGGTCGCCGATTTCAAGGCGCCGCTGCAGGAGTTCGACGAGGCGACGCCGCAGCCGTCCGGCACGCAGGTGCTGATCAAGGTGAGGGCCGCCGGCGTCTGCCATAGCGACCTCCACATCTGGGAAGGCGGCTACGATCTCGGCCACGGCCGCAAGCCGCTGTCGCTGAAGGACCGCGGCATCAATTTGCCGCTGACCATGGGGCACGAGACCGTCGGCGAGGTCCTCGCCTTCGGCCCGGACGTGAAGTCGTCGGACCAAGGCGACGTGAAGATCGGCGATGTCGGGCTGGTCTATCCCTGGATCGGTTGCGGCAAATGCGCGACTTGTCTCGCCGGTGACGAGAACATGTGCCTGACGCCGCGCTCGCTCGGCGTCTATTGCGATGGTGGCTATTCCGACCACATGCTGGTGCCGCATCCGCGCTATTTGCTCAATCTGAGAGGCCTCGATCCCGCGTCGGCCGCACCCTACGCCTGCTCGGGTGTCACCACCTACAGCGCGCTGAAGAAGCTCGAGCAGCACTTCGACACGCCGATCGTGATGTTCGGTGCCGGCGGACTTGGCCTGATGGCGCTGTCGCTCTTGAAGGCCATGGGCGGCAAAGGCGCGATCATGGTCGACATCGACGCGAAGAAGCGCGAAGCCGCGGAGCAAGCCGGCGCGCTCGCGACCGTCGATCCCAAGGCGCCCGACGCGCTGGAGCAGCTTGCCAAGAAAGCCGGTGGTCCCATCCGCGCGGTGCTCGATCTCGTCGGCAACGCCGCCACCACGCAACTCGGCTTCGACTGCCTGACCAAGGGCGGCAAGCTCGTCATCGTCGGCCTGTTCGGCGGCGGTGCCACCTGGGCGCTGCCGCTGATCCCGATCAAGGCGGTGACGATCCAGGGCAGCTATGTCGGCAATTTGCGCGAGACGCAGGAGCTGCTCGATCTCGTGCGAGCGAAGAACATAGCGCCGATCCCGGTGACGCGGCAGCCGCTTTCCAAAGCCAACGACGCGCTGGTGCAGTTGCAGCAGGGCGCGGTGGTTGGCCGCACGGTGCTGACGCCGTAACCAACGCTCTCTCCGCCGTCATTGCGAGCGTAGCGAAGCAATCCAGAAATCCCTCCGCGGACACAGTCTGGATTGCTTCGTCGCAAGAGCTCCTCGCAATGACGAGGCCACACCTTTCGTCATTTAGGAACTTCCATGTCCGCAAATAACGCCTTCCACATTGCCGTGCTCGCCGGTGACGGCATCGGTCCCGAAGTCATGGCGCCGGCCATCGAAGTCCTGCGCAAGATCGAGACGAAATCCGGCTTGAGCTTCCGCTTCACCGAGGCGCCGGCGGGCGCCAATCATTATCTCGCCGCCGGCAAGTCGATGCCCGATACCACCATCAAGCTGTGCGAGGAGGCGGACGCGATCCTGCTCGGCGCCTGCGGCCTGCCGTCGGTGCGCTATCCCGACAATACCGAGATCGCGCCGCAGATCGAGCTGCGCTTCATCTTCGATCTCTATGCCGGTGTGCGCCCGGCGCGGCTCATTCCGGGCGTGCCGAGCCCGATCGTCGGCGTCGACCAGCGCGGCATCGATCTCGTCGTGATCAGGGAGTCCACCGAAGGCCTGTTCGCCTCGATGGGCAAGGGCGTCGTCACCCATGAGGAGGCGCGCGAGACCATGGTGATCACGCGCAAGACGTCCGAGCGCCTGTTCGAGTTCTCGTTTCGCCTCGCCGAGCGGCGCAAGGCGCGCGGCAAGCCGGGGATGCTGGCCTGCGTCGACAAGGCGAACGTGTTCAAGGCCTTTGCGTTCTTCCGCGGCATCTTCGACGAGATCGCCAAGCGTCATCCGGAGGTGAAGACCGACCGGCTCTATGTCGATGCCTGCTCGGCGATGCTGGTGAAGCGTCCCTGGGATTTCGACGTGATGGTGATGGAGAACATGTTCGGAGACATCGTCTCCGACATCACCGCGAGCCTGATCGGCGGCCTCGGCATGGCGCCGTCGGCCGACATCGGCGACAAATATGCCGTGTTCCAGCCTTGCCACGGCACCGCGCCGGACATCATGGGGCAGGGCAAGGCCAATCCCACCGGGATGATCTTGTCGGCTGCAATGATGCTGGACTGGCTCGCCGACAAGCACGGTGTCGAGGGCGCGGCCGAGGCCGGCGAGCAAATCGAGCGCGCTGTGGACAAGGTCTACGCCGGCGGCCTCAAGCCGATGGAGTTCGGCGGCAGCAACGGCACCGCCGACATTACGAAGGCGGTGCTCGCGGCGCTGTAGTCAAGGAAGAGGGGCCTCGCGGCCCCTCGCAATTCACCAGCGACGCCAGTGGCGGTGGCCGCCCCAGCCCCACGGACGCCCGCCGTAGAAGCGTCGCGGGCCGCCGTAAAAGCCGTAGGCGCCGTAATAATTCGGACGCCAGAAGCAGCGACCCCACGGGTTACACACCCAGCGCACCTGATCGACGTTGGCTGCCGGGCCGCTCGCGATACGGTCGGCCTGCGGAATGCCGTTCGGCATCGCTGCGAGTGCCTGTCCCGATATGAGCGCTGCGCCGCCCAGGGCAGCCAGACCAACAACAGCTAATTTGAGTTTCATCGCAATCTCCCTCGTTTGATGGCGAGAGAACTTCCAGCAAATCAGCTGGTTGCTATGGTGTTGCAGGGGCGTGGGAATTTAATCTTCCTGAATGCATGTTCACGTTGGCTGCCGTCGTTGCTGCGCTTCGTGGCAATAACGGAATCACCGTCCCCGGAACTGCGGCTTGCGCTTCTCCATGAAGGCCTGCCGGCCCTCGCGAAAGTCGGCGCTGTCCATGCATGCCGTGCCGACGGCGCTGATTGCCTCCATGTCGCGCGCGCTTTCGTCCTTCAGCACCTGAGCAATGGTGAGCTTGGCGGCCTTGATCGCGAGTGGTGCATTTTGCGAGATCGTCTCGGCGATGGCCATGGTCTCGCCCCAGAGCTGATCTTCCGGAACCACGCGCTCGACCAGCCCGATGCGCAGTGCTTCGGTGGAATCGATGCGCATGCCCGTATACATCAGGAGCCGTGCCCAGGACGGCCCGACCAGCGACACCAAGTGCTTCAAGCCGTCGTAGCCATAGGCAATGCCGAGTTTTGCCGCGGGAATGCCGAACTGGCTGCCATGGGAGGCGATGCGGATGTCGGCCAGCATTGCCACCTGCATGCCGCCGCCGAGACAGAAGCCCTGGATGCAGGCAATGGTCGGCTTGGGATAATCGGCGAGCAGCGCGCGCTGGGCGGCGCTGCGCTTGCCATATTCCTCGGAAGCGGCGGCGTTATGGCGCGTCTTCTCGAACTGGCTGATGTCGGCGCCCGACACGAAGGCCCTGCCGCCGGCGCCGCGCAGGATCACGACGCGCACGGCCGCGTCGTCTCGCAAGGCTGTCAGCGCCTCGCCAAATCCCTCCCACATCTCCAGCGACATCGCGTTGCGCTTGTCGGGATTGTTGAAGGTGATCACGCCGACGCCACCGGCTGTGTGCTTGAGGATCTTGCCGTCGGCGTAGGGAATTTCGGTCGTGCTGGACATGTCGGACATCGCGCTCGCTTTCGTTGGCGAGGCGCAATGTTCGGCCGCGGCGAGGCCAGGGTCAACCGCGGCAACGGACGTGGCTTTGCAGCCGCCTGTGCCGCGATTGCATGGCGCGGACTATCTCGTCATGTGCGCGGTCAGCGGGTGGCTGCCGGCATTGCTGAAGAAGGCCGCCTCTTCGGCGGTCGCCTCCAGCAGCTGCTCGTCCTGGTTATAGACGTCGTTGCGGAACTGGACGGTCTGGTCCTTGGTCATCCACGCCGTGAGATAGATCCAGGCCACCGGGACTTTCTTCACCATGGCGACGTCGAGATGCTGGCCGCTGGCGATTTCCGCGTCGATCGCGGCGCGGCTCCATTTCGGCTGGTCCTTCAAGAGCCAGGCGGCGAGATCGCGCACATTGTCGACGCGCGAGCAGCCATGGGAATCGAAGCGGTAATCATCGCTGAACAGATTGCGCTGGTTGGTGTCGTGCATGTAGACCGAATAGGAATTCGGCATGTCGATCTTGACCGCGCCGAGCGCGTTGAACGTGCCGTTGTGCTGGCGCACGGTGAAGTTCGGCGTATGCGTGCCCGACCAGTCCACCGAATTCGGGTCGATCGGATTATCGTGGGCGTCGAGCACCTCCATGTGCATGCGCGACAGATAGCCGGGATCCTTGCGCATATGCGCGGAGATCTCGGTCTTGGCGATCGAGGAGGGCACCGTCCAGGTCGGATTGAGGACGACGCTGCTGATCTGGGCCGTCAGCGTCGGCGAGGGTTTTTCGGTCTTGCCGACGATCACGCGATAACGCCGCACCACGACGTCGTTCTCGACCGCTTCGGCGAAGGCGGCGGGGATGTTGACCACGACATAGCGTTGGCCGAAGCCGAAATTCATGTTCTCGAGCCGCTGCAGCGAAGCCTCCAGCTGCCGGATGCGCTTCTGCACCGGCACGTTCATCGCCGCGATCGTGCGCGGCGTCATCGTTCCTGTCGGCGCGAGGCCGTGGCGGGCCTGGAAGCGTTTCACGGCGTCGGCGAGATCCTGGTCGAAGGCGCCGCTCGCCTTGTCGGCGGCAAGATCGCCGGAGACGATCAGCCGCTTGCGCAGGATATCGTCGTTGGCGCCCTGGGCGCCGGGCGCGAATTTGGCGTCTGCCGGGATCGCCGGCCAGCCGCCGCGCACGGCAAGATCGGAATAGCTCAGCGCCGCATCCTTGATGCGCTGGGCGGAGCCCTCGTCATAGGTGGGCTCGTGCGTCAGCGCGAGCGCCGCGGCCGAGCGGCTCTCTGCCGTCGAAGCGGACGCTGGCGCGGCCGTTTTCGGTGCGGCTGCGTGGGCCGGATTGGCGGCGGCCGGCACCGTTCCAGCCGCAGTCGCCGGCTTGGGCCCGGCCTGTCCAATCGTCTCGGTCTGAGCAAGCGCAGAGGCGCTCGCAAGCATGCCGACGGCAATGATCATCGCATGGCGTTTCGACATGTGTCCCAATCTTCCCCATGAGAGCGAGGCCCGGACGGGCGCTCGCATCGGCAATTTCCGGTTCGCTGTGCTGATTCGAGAAATCGGCGGGAAGCTAGCGCCTCCCGGTTGCGGCTCCCTTAAGCACGGCGCATCGCGAGCCCGGCACGTCGGACGGCGGTCTCTGGATTGGGTCGCGACAGGGCAGGAATGGGTTCGCGAAAAGCGGGGGCGACGGCGGGAAAAATGGTCAACAAAAAGGGGCGGTCATGCCGCCCCGAGAAGTCCGCGCAAGCGCGGGCCGGATGTATCTCGTCCGGGTCTCGTCCAATCCAGCCGCGCCCCGTGACGCGGCGGATTGAACATCGGCGGAAAGGCGCGAACGCCGATCGGCTCAGGCTTCGTTCGCTGCGATCGATTCCATCAGCGAGACGAGCTGACGCTGCACCGTCTGGTCCTTGATCTTGCTGTAGGCGCGCAGCAGGCGGAGGCTGAAGGCCGAGTCCAGGAAGAGCAGGCTCTCGACTTCGCGCGCCTTGTTGTCGCCGTCATAGAAGAAGGTCACGGGCACATCGAGGGCGGTGGCGATCTGCTGAAGCCGGGCCGCGCCGACGCGATTGACGCCCTTCTCGTACTTCTGGACCTGCTGGAAACTGACGCCGAGCTTCTCGCCGAGCTCGGCCTGCGAGACCTTCATCTCGACGCGCCGCAGACGGATTCGCTTGCCCAGCTCAATGTCCGGCTTGCCGGCACTGCGCTGCTTCATTCTCTTCGCCGCTGTCTTCATCTTTTTTCTCATCGGTCTTCGGTTGAAAACCCCCCGAAGAGCTGGGTCAGGGGTTCGCCCATATACTCGTCCTTGAATTCATGCGGGTGCACGAACTCTTCCTTAAACCACGGGAAACGCGCCGGATTGAAGGCTTCGATCAGCCAGTCAATCATGTGCCGCACGCGCGGAATCCGGCCGCTACCAGGATGGTAGGACAACCAGATATCCAGCGATCTGTTCAGCTCGACTTCCAGTGGAATCAACTTCCCGCCAAGCGCAACGGCGTAGCTCGGGAATACGCCAATTCCGGCACCGTTCGCGACCGCCCAGTAATTGGCGCTCGAGACGTTGGTCTTCATGACCAGAAGGTCACGCTCCGGAACGCCGGGGAAGAAGCTCTCGAAAGTTTGCTTGGCATCGAGCTGGTCGGCGAACTGCAGCACCAGGCGGTGCTTGATCAACTCCATCGCCGAACGCGGCGCGCCATGTTTCGAAATGTATTTCTCGGAGGCCCAGAACATCAGATGCATGCGGCCGAGCCGCACCAGCTTGACGTCGAGCGCCGCAGGCCGCGACAGGTGAATGGCGACGTCGGCCTCGTGGCGAGAGACGTCGGCCGAACGCATCGCGCAATGCAAATCGACCAGGATCTTCGGATACGCCTGCTGGAATTCGACCAGTCGCGGGGCGAGCCAGAATGTGCCAAGTCCCTCGGTGATGGCGACGCGGACCTCGCCGGCCAGGGCGTTCGTCGTCGAATCGCTGGTGCGCAGCACGTCGAACGCGGCCGCCTCCATTTGCTCGACGGCGGAGACCACCAGCGCGCCTTCGTCGGTCAGGCGGGTGCCGTGGACGTCGCGGGTAAACAGGGTGGTGCCGGTCTGGCGTTCGAAATCATCGATCCGGCGGCGGACGGCGTTGATCGACAGCGACAGGCGCTCGGCCGCCGAGCGGAAACTTCCGCATCGGACAACTTCCAGGAAAATGCGCGCCGCATCCCAGTCCGACAGGCCGCTGATGTTTGTCTTTGGGCGTTCCTCCTGAGGAACGCCCCTTTCCGCCAAGGAGTGCATACAAGTCCCTTCGGGTCGCTAAACTGGCAGAATCTGGGGCAAACCACAACCACGGCGGGTTGGGGAACGACGAGTTTTGAACGTCATCCTTACTACGCCGCAGGTGGTATTCGGGTGCTGCCAGGGCGGGAACAAGGGCTGGGAATCGGGCAAACCATCGCCCGTATGAGGGGTGTGGCGTGAGTTCCGTTGTGGGCCGTGACATGGCTGCGGGATCGTCGGCGCTGTCCGCAATGAACGTCCTTGCGCAAGAGCCGGTGCCGCCTTCCGCGATGGATCAATTGCTGCACGCCAGGCGTTTTAAGATTGAGCGTTTTAAGATTGAGCGTTTTGCGACTGAGCGAGTCGACGCCGGCCCGCGGCGCGAAGCAATACTCGCGGGAACCGCGGTTTCTAGGCAGCAACACACTGAAATCATATTCGGGGGCGCAGCGGCCTCGTGTTATCCTCGACGCTCCATGGGGGCCAAAGAGGTCGTCACAACCACGTCTCACAGGCCGAATTAGCGGGAAGAACGCCGGTGTCGCATTCAGACGAACAGTTGCAGTCGGTGCTGGAAACGCTCGAAGAGTGCCGCAGGGTGCTCAACGAGAGCAACAGCCGCGAGTCGGCCGAGCTGCTGTCCATTGTCATCCTGGACGTGCGGATGAAACTCAAAGGAATTGACAGTGCCGACCTCAAGGCACTGTGCGACGAAATGCTGCGGACGGCGACCAACGAACCGCAGCCTCCCTCCAAGCAGACGCAGGACCAGCCCCGGCGTCCGCTGCTCCGCGTGGTGAAGTAGCCGCGCCGCCAAGTCTCGCTTTTTGGCGAGATTTGTGCGTGTCCCGATGCCGCATCTGTGATCACAGACGGCATCGGGAGGAGCCCTGGTTTTGTGCGCCTCTGTTGCGCATTCGCTGGCATCGGCTACACCAGAGCCGGTTCGGCTCCGGGCCGCGCGCACTCCCCGCGCGCCGCGCCGGCGCCTGAGATGGCTCCGACTGCATCATGCAAAATGTTTCGATCCCGGCGGCGCTGATTGCCGGCCTCGTCAGCTTCCTCTCCCCTTGCGTCCTGCCGCTGGTCCCGCCCTACCTGATCTATCTGACGGGCGCGACGATCGAGCATGTCGAAAGCAACGAGCCCGCATCAGTCTCCAAACGCGCGATCATGATGTCGGCGCTCCTGTTCGTGCTCGGCTTCTCCACGGTGTTCGTGGCGCTCGGCGCCAGCGCCTCGCTGATCGGCGGGCTGATCCGCGCCTGGTCCGCCGAACTCTCGATCCTCGCCGGCATCGTCATCATCGTCATGGGCCTGCATTTCCTGGGCCTGACGCGTATCGGCCTCTTGATGCGCGAGGGACGCTTGACCGCGCCCAAGCCCGTCGGCCTCTGGGGTGCTTATGTGATGGGGCTCGCCTTTGCCTTTGGCTGGACGCCCTGCATCGGCCCGATTCTCGCCGCGATCCTCTCGGTCGCCGCCGCCGAAGCGACGGTGACGAAGGGCGCCGGCCTGCTCGCGGTCTATTCGGCCGGCCTCGGCATTCCCTTCCTGATCGCTGCCCTGATGATCGAGCAATTTTCCACCCTGTTCGCGCGCATGAAGGGCCATCTCGTCAATGTCGAGCGCGCCATGGGCGTCCTGATGGTGATCACCGGCATTGGATTCCTCACCGGCGCGGTCTCGAATGTGAGCATCTGGCTGCTCGAGACGTTCCCGGCGTTGCAGACGATCGGTTAGGCGTCCGCCGCAAACCGCGCCAGCGCCTCGCGGTCGATCTCGATGCCGAGGCCCGGACCATCTGGCACCTGCATGATGCCGTTCTTGTGCTCGATAGGTTGTTTGAGGATCGCCTGCCGGATCGGATGCTCGGTGCGGTCGAACTCGAGCATCGGCTCGAGCGGTGACAGCGAGGTCGGCGTGTGCGACGGCAGCACGGCGAGGAGCTGAAGCGAGGCCGCGATCGCAATCCCGGTGCCCCAGACGTGCGGATTGTAGCGGATGCCGAACGCCTCGCTCATGTCGGCGATCTTCTTGCATTCACTCAAACCACCTGCCGCGCAGGTGTCGGGCTGGGCGATGTCGAGCGCGTGCGCGGCGAACAAATCGCGGAAGCCGAAGCGCGTGAATTCGCACTCGCCGCCGGCGACCGGAATCGTGAGCGCGGATTTCACCGCACGATAGCCCGCGACGTCCTCCGGCGGCACCGGCTCCTCGAACCATCCGATGTCATGGCGCTCGATCAGGCGGCCGAGCCGGATCGCCGCGACAGCGTCATAGGCGTGGTTCGCATCGACCATCAGCGCGACATCGGGGCCGATCGCCTCGCGCACCGCGCGGGTGACTGCGGCATCCTCCACGATGCCGAAACCGACCTTCAGCTTCACGGCGCGGAATCCTTCGGCAGCATAACCCGCCGCTTCCTCTGGTAGATAGGTCAGCGGATCGCCTGACTTGCGCCGGTAGAGACCGGTCGCATAGGCCGCAACCTGCTTGCGCGCGGCGCCGCCGAGAAGCTGATGCACGGGTACGCCAAAATGCTTGCCCTTGATGTCCCATAGCGCGATGTCGATGCCGCTCATCCCCTGGATCACGACGCCCTTCTGGCCGTGATCGCGCAAGCGCGCGTAGACCATCTGCCACAGCACGTCGGTGCTCAATGGATCCTCGCCGATCAGCCACGGCGCGATACTCTGCACCACCGCCGCCGTCATCCGTGCCGGGCCGTAGCATTCGCCCCAGCCGACAAGGCCGTTATCGGTCTCGATCTCGACCAGCATCGCGGTGCGCGTGTCGTACCAAGCGCGTGAATACGCAAAAGGCTGTGACAGCTTTGCTTCGAGAATGTGCGTGCGAACCCTTGTGATCTTCATTGCCGGCCTCCGCTCATCGCGCCTCGTCCAGCGCGCAAATCACCGTGCAGACCACGCCGCGCGGCAGGAAGTCGACCGTTGCCTCGCCGCCGAGCTGGTCGCGTGCGCTGCGCTCGATCAGGCGCGAGCCGAAGCCGCGTTGCACCGGCGCCGTCACCGGCGGTCCGCCAATCTCGGTCCAGATCAGGCGCAGCCGCGGCTTCGGCGCCTCGGCAAGGACCTCCCACTCCAGCGTCACCCGGCCGGTCTCGTTGGACAGCGCACCGTATTTTGCAGCGTTGGTGGCGATCTCGTGCACGATCATAGACAGCACCACGGCGAGCCGCGGCGACAGCGGCACCGCGGGTCCGGCCATGCGGATGCGCTCTGGATTGTTCAGTAGGAACGGCTGGAGCGCGCGGGTGATCACGTCCCGCAGCTCGGAGCCTGCCCATTTTTCTTGGCTCAACAAATTATGCGCCTCGGCCAGCGCTCCGAGCCGACCCTCCAACTTCGTCCGCTCGTCCCGGCTGGCGCTGCGGAAGGTCTGCACCGCGATCGCCTGCATCAGGGCGAGCGTGTTCTTGACGCGATGGTTGAGCTCGTCGATCAGGAGATCGTGCAGCATCTCGCCGCGCGCGATCGTGGTCGCCATCCTGACCGCGAAGGTCAGGCCGGTCAGCAGCAGGATGCCGCCGATAAAACTGGTGATCGCGATGTTGCGCCAGAGCGGAGCGATCAGCGAGCTCTCGGCGACGCCGGCCACGATGGTCCAGCCGGTCAGCCGCGACCTCGTATAGACGGTGGACAACGCAATACCGTCGAGCGAAACCGTCGAGAGCGCGGCCTCCGGCGTGCGCAACATACTCTCATACAGTGTGCCGGTAGCCCGTTTGCCGAACGTCTCCGTAGGGTTCGGCGTGCGCGCGAACACGATGGCCCTGGTGTCGAGCAGGGAAACCGTCCACTCCCGGTCGGGCCGTTGCTTCTCGACCAGATCCTGAAAGATGCTGACCGGCGGGCTGAAGCAGAGGTCGTAGATCACTTCGCCGTCGCGGAGCACCGGAACCTCGACCGTGAGCACCTGCCGGCTGTTGATCGCGCCGGTGAACAGGTCGGAATATTGCGGCGACTTGGTCGCAAACACCTTTTCGATGATCTCCAGGTGGCCGCGTGGCTGCAGGCTGGCGGTGTCGTCCGTCGCGGAGGAGAACAACAGTCGGCCCTTGCGATCGGAGATCAGCACCAGGCCGCCCTTGCCGTACTGGTCCACGAAGCCGAGGGCGATGCGGCGGAAGTTCTGGAAGTCGTCGTTGCGCAGCGAATTCGTCAGCGCAAGCACTTGCAGGCCGCCGGTCATCCGCTGCACCTCGGAATCCAGCACGAGGCGCATGCTGCGCACGTTCTCCAGCACGCGGCGGGTCGCGTCGTTGCGGTCCTGCTTGTAATTGTAAACGGCAATACCGACCGCGAAGACGATCAGCGGCAACATCGTTCCCGTGACCAGAAGAGCGAGCCGGACCGGCAAAGTGAGCTTTGACAAACGCAGGCGTCCCGGTTCCAGCGCAAGGGAGCGCCGGATTTATGATTTTGGGAGACCATAAGGGCGGGATTTGCGCCGCGCCATAATTTTCGCGTCCGGACGAGCCCGCCCAGGGACAAGATTTGCAGCGCAGTCGGCGGCTGCGCCTCAGCTCATGCTGATTGCGGTCAGCAGCAGGCACATGGCGTACACGGCCGCCAGGCTGAGCCCGGCGATCCGGGCCTCTCGATACGATTTCATGACGTCAACTCCCAGAGAGGGAGGCCGCCTTCGAGGCGGCCCCCCTTGCACCTGGATCAATCAATTTCCTGAACGACGGTGCGCGAGCCGGGATCGACGAGCATCACGCGATCGCCGGAGTAGACGTAGCGATACTTGGTCAGCGACGGACCCCAGTCTGCGGGAACGGCCTCGAGCTCGACATCGCTCGGCACGGCCGCGCCGACCACGATCTTTTCCTTCGTCGTCACCGGGCGAATGCGGTGCTCGGTGACGTAGGATTTGATCTTGGTTCGGTATTGCGGCTCGATCTGAACGGCCGCCGCGTGGCCGGTCCCGGTCGTCGTCACGACGGTCGATTGCGCGAAAGCACCGGTCGACATCAGGACCGCCGCGGCGGAAAGCAGGAACAACTTCTTCATCTCGTTCTCCTCGTTTGAATATGCGCCGCAACAACCCCTCATCACTGACTGCGTTCCCGGCTCAGGGAACAAATTGCCTCTTTTTCCCGTTTGTAGCTGACCGGGCTGAACGGCTCGGGCTCTGGAGGAGGACGACAAATGAAGTTGAAGATAGTAACTGCAGCACTGATGCTTGCCGCAATATCCCTGCCGGCGTTCGCGGCCGACGAGTTCTACGTCGTGCAGGACGTCAAGACCAAGAAGTGCACGATCGTCGACAAGAAGCCGACGGACACGTCCATGACCGTCGTCAGCCCGTCAGGCACGATCTACAAGTCGCGCACCGAGGCTGAAAGCGGCATGAAGACCGTCAAGGTCTGCACGTCCAACTGAGGAGGATGACAAATGCCAGTTCTGATTCTCTGGGCCGTGCCGGCCGTGTTGGTGATCGGCGGCGGCATCTATCTGATCGGCCATTTGCATTAAGGCACAGTGGAAGGCGAGCGGGTCTGTGCGTGCAGCGCACAGGTCCGCAAGCCGTCTGTCGCCTGCGAGGGTCGAAGGCCCCCAGTTGCCGCGCAGCAAGTTGCAGTGCAGCAGTTCGCGAAAAAAAGGGTGGCCCTGCGACGAAGAGGACCTCCCGCGCACGCGAAATGACTTCCGTCGCGCCGACGTTTTCCATACGCTTCTCTCTCGCAAGCCGCATACCGGCTGCGCTCACGGCCCGGCGACAGGGCCGGAGCATCAAAGGGAGGGGAGACGATGAAGCGAAGATCATTTCTCGCTGGGATCAGTGCGACCACTGCGGCGGCTGCGATCGGCATGCCGTCGATCATCCGGGCGCAGTCGCCGATTACGCTGAACGGCGCGGTCCAGTTCAACGACGACCACGCCTTCAACCGGGCACTGCTCCGGTTCGAAGAGCTGGTCAAGAAGTACTACGGCAAGCCTGTCAACTTCACGCTGCACAGGAATTCCTCGCTCGGCCTCGAAAAGCAGTATTTCGAGTACATGTCGCAGGGCAAAGCCGTCGATTACGGCATCGTCTCGCCGGCTCACATGTCGACCTTCGCCAAGGCGGCCCCGTTCATCGACGCGCCCTTCGTGTTCAAGGGCATCGAGCACATGAACAAGGTCGTCGAAGCCAATATCCTGGCGCCGATCGCCGACGAAGTCGCGGCCAAGGCCGAGGTCGTTCTGATCGGCTATTCCGGCGGTGGCATCCGCAACATTTTCGCCAACAAGCCGCTCAAGACTCTCGCCGACCTTAAGGGACTTAAGGTGCGCGTGCAGGGCGCGCCGATCTGGTCCAAGACCTTTGCGGCCGTGGGCATGAGCCCAACGGTGATCGCCTATAACGAAATCTACAACGCGATCCAGAATGGCGTGATAGCGGCCGGCGAGAACGAGGCGGCCGGCGTCGAGGCGATGAAGTTCTACGAAGTGGCTCCGCATCTCAACCTGACCCAACACGCCGTGTCGATCCGGCCGATCTGCTTCTCGGTGAAGACGCTGAAGACCTTGCCCAAGGACTTGCAGGACGCGATCATGAAGGCCGGCAAGGAGGCCGGCGACTACGGCCGTCAGCTGGAGTCGAGCGAAGAGGTCGTCAAGCTCGACACGCTGGAGAAGGCCGGCAAGCTCAAGCGCGTTCCCTTCGAGGAGCGGGACGCCATGAAGAAGCTCGCCGACCCCGTGATGGCCACCTACGCCAAGGAAATCGGCGCGGAAGGCATTTTCGAGAAGATCAACGTGGTCTGAGAACTGTCGCCGCCCACGCGACAGGACGTCGGGGCAAGCCGGACGGCTTGCCCCATTGCGTGATTGTGATCCCCCGGAGTCGTAATGACCGAAATATCGATGCCACCGAACCCGTCGCCATGGCGCCGAGCAACGGCGGCCTATGCAAAACTGCTGGAAATCCTGCTCGCCGCCTCTGTCGGCCTTCTGGTCATTCCGGTCACGTTGCAGATCATCTCGCGCTACACGCCTTTGATTCCGTCCTACATCTGGACCGAGGAAATGGCGCGGTTCATGTTCATCTGGACGATCATGATCGGCGCCATGGTCGGCATCAGAGAGTCGCAGCATTTTGAAGTCGACGTCTGGCCTGACCTGTCACGCCGAAGCGAAGCCATGGTGCGGATTCTCGCGCGGCTCGGCGTGCTGGCGCTGGCGCTGGTGTTCGTGTCCGCCGGCATCGAGTTCACCCGCTTTGCCTGGAACAGGACGTCGGAGCTGGCCGATCTGCCGCTTTGGCTGATCCACGTCGCCTGGCCGGTTGCCGGCGTGACCTGGATCGTGTTCGCCGGTGAACAGATTGTCGACGAGATGCGGATTCTGGTTGGGGCCAATCAATGAGCGGTAATGTTCTTTCTGCCGGACAGGCCGCGATGGTCCTGTTCGGGACTTTCGTCGGCCTGCTCATCATACGCGTGCCGGTCGCCTTCGCGCTTGGCCTTGCCTGCGTGCCGATCCTGCTGATCGAGCCGCATCTGTCGCTGATGACGCTCGCGCAGGAAACCTTCAACGCCTACAATTCGTTCATCCTGCTGGCGGTGCCGTTCTTTCTGCTCACCGCCAATTTGATGAGCATCGGCGGCATCACCGACCGGCTGGTCGCGCTGTCGCGCTCGATGGTCGGGCACTGGCCGGGGTCGCTGGCGCAGATCAACGTCGTGCTGTCGGTCTTTTTTGCCGGCATCTCCGGCTCCTCCACCGCGGATGCGGCGAGCCAGTCCAAGATCTTCATCGATGCCCAGACCAAGGAGGGTTACGACCTCTCGTTCTCGATCGCCATTACCGCGGTCTCGGCCGTGCTCGCCGTCATCATCCCGCCCTCGATCCTGATGATCGTGTGGGGCGGACTGATCTCGACCTCGATCGCCGCGATGTATCTCGCGGGCATCGTGCCGGGATTGCTGATCGCGGGAGCGCAGATGGCGACAGTGCATATCTATGCCGTGCGACGAGGTTACCCGACCTACCCGAAGGACACCTGGAGGGAGATGTGCTGCGCCATCTGGCGCTCGATACCGGCGCTGCTGACGCCGTTCATCATTGTCGGCGGCATTCTGCTGGGGTGGTTCACCGCAACCGAATCCGCCTGCGTCGCGGTGCTTTATTCCGTGGCGCTATCGACATTCTTTTACCGTGAAACCGGCGCGCGCGAGCTCTACAAGGCCTTGCTCGACACCGGCCGTCTCGCGGGTGTCGCGCTGTTCTGCGTGGGCACCGCGAGCGCGTTCGGCTGGCTGCTGGCTTATTACAGGATCCCGCAGGAGCTGCTGGCCAACGTCTCGACCTGGGGCATGGGCGCGATCGGGGCCGGCTTCTTCATTGCGCTCTGCTTTCTGGTGGTGGGCTGCTTCCTCGACGCCATTCCGGCGATCATCATCGTCGGTACCGTTCTCGAACCGCTGGCGAAATCGGTGGACCTTCATCCGGTGCAGTTTGCGATCATCTCGATCGTCTCGCTGGCCTTCGGATTGGTGACGCCGCCTTATGGCCTGTGCTTGATGATCGCCTGCTCGATCGCCGGGGTGCGGCTGCGCTATGCGCTGAAGGACACGGTGATCATGCTGATCCCCATGCTGCTCGTGCTGGCGGCGCTCATCATTTGGCCCGGCGTGTCGCTGTTCCTGCCGCGCCTGATCGTGCCGGAGATGTTGAAATGAGCGAAGCTTGATCCCGCGGCTCTGATGCCGCGGGATCGGTGCATTTTGTCTAGAGATTGCTCTCGGTGATCGCGGCGTAGACCATGCTGCGCAGCTCGCGCCGGAGCGGGTAGGCGCTCGACGGCAGCACCTGCGTCATGAAGATGGTGATCAGTTCTTCGGCCGGGTCGATCCAGAACGACGTCGTGGCCGCGCCGCCCCAATTGTATTCACCGGGGCTGCCGGCGACCAGCGTCTCGGCCGGGCGCATGGTCACGGCGAAGCCGAGGCCGAAGCCGATGCCGTTATAGGCAGCTTCCGCAAACAACGAGCGCGACACTTCCGGCAGCGCGCGTCCACCCGGAATGTGGTTGGCCGTCATCAGTGCCAACGTCTTCGGCCCGATCAGCCTGACGCCGCCGAGCTCGCCGCCGTTGAGCAGCGCGCGGCAGAAGGTGAGATAGTCGGCCGTCGTCGAGCACAGCCCGCCGCCGCCCGAGATCAAGGACGGCGGTGACAGGAACGAGCTCTTGGTCGGATCATCCTGCAAGGTCAGTCCCTCGCGACGCTGGCCGGCATGGAAGGTCATGCCGCCACCCGGGTCGGCCGAGTAACAGGCGGCGAACCGGTGGGCCTTGGAAGCCGGCACGTGAAAATCAGTGTCGGTCATGCCGAGTGGATCGAGAATGCGTTGTTTCAGGAACTGCTCGAAGGGTACGCCGGAGATCTTGCCGACGAGGTAGCCGAGCACGTCGGTCGAAACCGAGTAGTTCCAGGCCTCGCCCGGCGAGAACTCCAGCGGGATTTTGGCAAGGCTCTCGATCATGGTCTGGAGCGTGCCGGATTTCTCGACCTCGCCGATCTTTTCAGCGCGGTAGGCGGCATCGACGTTCGAGCGCTGCTGGAAGCCGTAGGTGAGGCCGGAGGTGTGGCGCAGGAGGTCGACGATCAGCATCGGCCGCGACGGCGGCCGGGTCAGGAAGGACGGCGCAGTGCCGGCGACGAACACACCGAGATCCTTCCATTCCGGAATGTACTTGGCGACAGGCTCATCGATCGCGACGAGGCCTTGCTCGACCAGCATCATGAAGGCGACGCTGGTGAGCGGCTTGGTCATGGAATAGATGCGATAGATCGTGTCGTCCTTGACGGGCAGCTTGCGCTCGACGTCGGCAAAACCCTGCACCGTACTGTGGGCGATCTTGCCACGCCGATAGACCAGGAGATGCGTGCCCGGGAAGCGACCGGCATCGATGTACCGGCTCTTCAGATGCGCATCGACACGGTCGAGCGCGGCTTTGGACATGCCCACGGATTCGGGCGAGGCGGGGGTGGGGGCGAGCATCAGTTCCTCCGGGCAGTTTTGTCCGCCGTTGATAGCCGAAAAGGCGGTCTCATTCCAAGCCGGTCGCGCTTAACGCCGGCCGGCTGTTTGGTGTAGGCTTCACTTCGGAACGCCTCCAAGCAGCCCAAAAGATCCCCAACGGGCCAATGAGAAAACGCAGGCAAACGCACCATGACCCAGTTCAACGAAACCGAACTCACCGAAGCCGTCGTCCGGAGCTTTGACCAGACACCCGACCCGCGCGCGAAATTCCTGCTCCAGGAATTGGTGAAGTCGCTGCACGATTACGTGAGCAAGACCGGCCTCACCTTCGCGGAATGGGAATACGCCATCGATTTTCTGACCCGCACCGGCCAGAAATGCACGGACACCCGCCAGGAGTTCATCCTCCTGTCCGACGTGCTCGGCGTCTCCATGCTGGTCGACGCGGTCAACCATCGCGAGCGCGAGGGCGCCACCCAGACCACCGTGCTCGGGCCGTTCTATGTCGGCGAGCACAAGGTGACGGCGCATGGCACCGACATTTCTCCGAACAATCAAACCGGCGAACGGATGTTCGTGCAGAGCCGTGTCACCGATCTCAATGGCAAGCCGCTCGCGAATGTCCCCGTCGACGTCTGGCACGCTGACGATGACGGCTTCTACGACTCGCAGAAGCCCAACTATGACGAGGTCGGCGCCTCGGCGCGGGCGCGCTTCATCACCGATAGCGATGGCCGCTTCTTCTTCCGCACTATCCTGCCGTGCAGCTATCCGATCCCGACCGACGGCCCGGTCGGCGAGATGATCGTGCAGACCAACCGCCACCCGATGCGTCCGGCGCATGTGCACTTCCTGGTCAATGCCAAGGGCTACGAGCCGCTGATCACCCACGTCTTCATGGACGGCGACAAATATTTGGATTCCGACGTGGTGTTCGGCGTGAAGGACGACCTCGTCGCCAAGGTCGAGCCGCGCAACGATGCGGCGATGCCCGACGGCAGCAAGGCGAACGGGCAGTGGCATCTGATGAGCTACGAATTCCACCTCAAGCCCGGCGGCGGCATGGCGCCGAAGCCGCTGGGGACGAAGGCGGAAGAGCACGCCTGACCGTCAGGCGCGAGCAGCGCGCCCGCCCTCTCATCGCCCGATGAAGGCCGCCAGCTCGTCAGGCGTCCCCATCGGAAAGGCTTCTTTCATGTAGTCGAGAAAGGCGGATACGCGCGCGCTCAGGAGCCGGCGCGATGGATAGAGTGTCCACAATGCGATCTCCGGTCCCTCGATGTCGCCCCAATGCACCAGCGTGCCGGCAGTCACGTCGTGACTGACCAGTGATACCGGAAGGCGGGCGGCGCCGACGCCCGCCCGGACCGCATCGCGGACCATGACGAGCGATGACAGGCGAAGGACGGGGTCAATCGCGATGCGCGATTGTCCGCCTGGCACCGTCACGTCCCAGCTTGTTTTCCGGTCGCCCGCTCCGCGCATGACAGCCGGCACAGCGAGATTGTCCCTCGGCCGTTTCAGATTCGGGCTCGCCACCACCACCAGCCGATCGCGCAGAAAGATTCGTCCGACAAGGCTGTCATCCGGATCGGGATTGACCCGAATGACGAGGTCATAGCCTTCCTCCACCATGTCGACGGAGCGATCTTCCGTCGTGACCTCAAGACGGACCTCCGGGTATCTGAGCGCGAACCCGGCCGCGAGGTTTCCCATCGCAGTCTGCGAGAACAGCATAGGCGCGCTAATCCGCAAGCGCCCCCGCGGCTTGTCCCCACCCGACGCGATTGCTGTCGCCGTCTCGTCGAGCTCGGTGAGCAAGGCTCCCGTCCGCTCGTAAAGGGCGCGCCCTTCCTGCGTGAGTTTCAGGGTGCGCGCGCCGCGCTCGAACAGGCGGAGGTCGAGGGCGGCCTCCAGCTCGGCGACCCGCCGGGACAGGGTGGCTTTCGGGCGGCCGGCGGCCCGTGCGGCCCGTCCGAACCCGCCGTGCCGGGCAACGAGATTGAAATCGGCGAGTGCGAGCAGGTCCATTGTTCCACCGGTGAGACAGTCTGTCCAAATATAGCGGCTATCGGTTCTTTTGTGGATCACTAATTTCCCGGATGTCTTCTGACCCAACCCGGAGTGATCCCCATGACCATCCTCGTTACCGGTGCAACCGGCACCATCGGCCGCCACGTCGTCGAACAGCTCGTCAAGCGCGGCGCCGATGTCCGTGCTCTCGCCCGCGAGCCTGCCAAGGCAAACCTCCCGGCAGGCGTCACCGTCGTGCAGGGCGACCTGCTCGACGTCGACGCGCTCCGCAGCGCGTTCAAGGGCGTCTCGACCCTGTTCCTGCTCAACGCGGTGGTGCCGGATGAATTCACGCAGGCGCTGATCGCGCTCAACGTGGCCCGCGAGGCTGGCGTCGAGCGGGTCGTCTACCTCTCGGTGATCCACAGCGATCGCTACGTCAACGTTCCACACTTTGCCGGCAAGTTCGGCGTCGAGCGGATGATCGAGCAGATGGGCTTCAACGCCACCATCCTGCGCCCGGCGTACTTCATGAACAACGATGTCACGATCAAGGACGTGGTGACCGGATACGGCATCTATCCGATGCCGATCGGGAGCAGGGGGCTCGCCATGATCGATGCGCGCGACATCGGCGAGATCGCGGCCATCGAGCTCATCCGTCGCGAGCGCGCCGCAACGCCGCTTGCGCTCGACCGCATCAATCTCGTCGGTCCTGATACGCTGACCGGCGCCAAAGCCGCCGCCGTCTGGTCGGAGGTGCTGGGCCGCACGATCGCCTATCCTGGTGACGATACCGCCGGCTTCGAGAAGAATCTCCGGCAGTTCATGCCAAGCTGGATGGCCTACGACATGCGGTTGATGAGCGAGCGTTTCCTCACCGAGGGAATGGTCCCCGAGGCCGGCGACGTCGAGCGGCTGACCGCGCTGTTGGGCCGCCCGCTGCGCTCCTATCGCGACTTCGTCGCCGAGATCGCGGCCACTGCCTGACACGGGCACGTCCCCATCACGACAACGAGGAATGCTATCATGATCCCTTCAACCGCGACTGTTCCGGCGGCTCCGGAAGGCGCAACGAAGATATTGGTGCTTGGCGCGACCGGTGCCACCGGTCGCCTGATCGTCAACCAGGCGGTGGCGCGAGGCTACGACGTCACCGTGCTGGTGCGTTCCGCCGAGAAGGCACGTGACATCACGGGGGCGAAGCTCATCGTCGGAGATGCCCGCGATGAAACAGCCCTGCGCGAAGCCCTCAAAGGCCGTGAGGCCGTGGTCAGTGCGCTGGGTACACCGGTGAGCCCGTTCCGCGAGGTGACGCTTCTCTCCACCGCGACGCGCGCGCTCGTGAGCGCGATGAAGGCCGAGCAGGTCTCGCGGCTGGTTTGCATCACGGGAATGGGCGCTGGCGACAGTGCCGGGCACGGCGGCTTTGTCGCCGACAATGTGATCTTTCCGCTTCTCCTGAAGAAGGTGTACGCCGACAAGAACCGGCAGGAAGCCATCGTCAGAGAGAGCGGGCTGGACTGGGTCCTGGTTCGCCCCTCGATCCTGAACAACAAGCCCGGCCGCGGCTCGGTCCGGGCCCTGACGGATCTTTCGGCCTTCCATGGCGGCAGCATTGCGCGCGAAGACGTCGCGACATTCGTGCTCGATCAGGTGCGCGCCGATACCTGGCTGCGTCGCTCTCCACTCATCACGTGGTGACGCTTGCGTGGCGACACTCCTGATCAGCGCGCGTGCAACATCGCAAGCAGGACCACGACGACGCAGGCGAGCGCCGCCGTGGTCAATTTCCAGAACATCAGCGGACTGCGCTCCAGCAGGGGCGTGATCCGCGTGTCGAGATAGGCCGGATTGGGCGTGCGAAGCTCGAACACGAATTCGGACAGATCCTCGTGCCGCTTGTAGGGATCCGGATGGAGCGCACGTCTGAGCGCGCCGTCGACCCAGGCAGGCACGTTGCTGTCGTCGTCGGCCGCGCGATATTTGAGCCTCCGCACGTCCGCCTTGCGCCGGATCCTCGCGGTTTGGGTGCCATAGGGCAGCTTTCCCGTCAGCATCTGGTAGCAGATCACGGCCAGCGAAAACATGTCGGAGCGCGGCGAGCCGCCTTGCCCAAGAAAATATTCCGGCGCCGTGTACTGGACCGTTCCCAAAATTTCGTCGGCCTCGTCCTGTGGCGCTGCCTCCGCGACGCCTGCCACCTTGACCGATCCGAAGTCGATGATCTTCGCGGTGCCGGTCTTGTCGATCAGGATGTTGTCGGGCCTGAGGTCCTGATGCAGCATTTCCATGCGGTGGAAGGCGCGCAGGCCCGCGGCGATCTGCTCGACCAGTCCGCGGACGGTTTCGAGATCGGGGCGTGGATTGTCCGTCATCCATTGCCGCAAGGTCTGACCTTCAACGAATTCGGTCGCGACATAGAGATAGCCGCGCCGTTTCGACTGCGACAACGGCTTCAGCACATGCGGGCTGTCGATCCGGCGCGCGATCCACTCCTCCATCAGGAAGCGCTTGAGGTATGCGGCATTGTCGCGCAAATCGATCGACGGGAGCTTCAGCGCGACCGGCTCCTCGGTCACCGCGTCGACGGCAAGGTAGATGTGGCTGCGGCTGCTGGCGTGGATTTCGCGGACGATCCTGTAGCCATCGAAGAGTGCCCGCGGCTCCGGCAGCGGGGGAAGCGGCAGCTGGGAGGTCTGGTTGAAGATGCCGGCTGGCTCGCGCTGCGGCACCGCATCGATGCGGAGGATCTGGACCGTGATGTTGTCGTCGCTGCCGCGCCGATAGGCTTCCTCGACGATCGCCTTCGCCGCTCCGTCGAGCTCTGCTGCATGCTCGCTGAGCGCACTCGTGATGAAACGCGCGTCGACGAATTCATAGGCGCCGTCGGTCGCCAGCAGGAACGTGTCGCCAGTCTCGATCTCGAAACTCTGATAGTCGATCTCGAGCTGCGGATTGATGCCGAGCGCACGGCCGAGATAGGTCTGTTCCGAGGACACGATGATCCGGTGATCGTCGGTCAACTGCTCGAGCGCTTTGCCCGCCACGCGGTAGACGCGACAGTCGCCGATGTGGAAGATGTGCGCGGTGGTCGCCTTGATGACCATGGCGCTCAGGGTGCAGACATAACCCTTGTCGCGATCATAGGCATATTGGCTCTTGCGCGTCTGCGCGTGCAGCCAGGAATTGGTCGCGTCCAGCACGCGACGGGCGGAGGTCTTGACCGTCCATGATTCCGACGTGCAGTAATAATCCATCAGGAAGCTCTTGACCGCCGACTCGCTGGCGATCTGGCTCACCGTGCTGCTCGAGATGCCGTCGGCGAGGACGGCCGCAATGCCCTTCAGGCTGAGCATCGGCTCGTCCGGAACGAGGACGCCGTGAAAATCCTGGTTGATGGGCTTGCGACCCTTGTCGGAATGCTGGCCGACCGAGATCTGAAGTCCGCGGGTCATCGTCATCACCGGCAAAGGGGAGCCTCACCCTGATCGGGCGAGGCTCTCCTGTCGAGACGTATCAGGCGGCGACACGGGGCGACGAGGCCTTGCCCGCCTGGCGCTTCGGCTGGGTCAAGACGTGCGTGGCATAGAGAGTCATGCCGGTGAAGGCGAGGCCGCCGACGAGATTGCCGAGCACGGTCGGGATCTCGTTCCAGATCAAATAGTCCATGATCGAGAATTTCGCGTGCAGCATCAGGCCGGAGGGGAACAGGAACATGTTCACGACGGAATGTTCGAACACCATGTAGAAGAACACCAGGATCGGCATCCACATCGCGATGACCTTGCCGGGGACCGAGGTGGAGATCATGGCGCCGACGACGCCGGTCGAGACCATCCAGTTGCAGAGCATTCCGCGGATGAACAGCGTCGCCATGCCGGCTGCGCCGTGCGCGGCATAGCCGAGCGTGCGGCCTTCGCCGATATTGCCGATCGCCGTGCCGACCTTGTCCGGATCCTGTGTGAAGCCGAAAGTCGTGACGAAGGCCATCATGAAGGCCACCGTCAGGGCGCCTGCGAAATTGCCGACGAAGACGAGGCCCCAGTTCCGCAGCACGCCGCCGAAGGTGACGCCCGGGCGCTTGTCGATCAGCGCCAGCGGCGCCAGCACGAACACGCCGGTCAAAAGGTCGAAGCCCAACAGATAGAGCATAGAGAATCCGACCGGGAACAGCAGCGCGCCGATCAGCGGCTGCCCCGTGTTCACGTTGATGGTGACGGCAAACCAGGCGGCGAGCGCGAGGATGGCGCCGGCCATATAGGCGCGGATGATGGTATCGCGGGTGGACATGAAGACTTTGGACTCGCCCGCATCCACCATCTTGGTGACGAATTCCGAAGGCGCGAGATACGACATCAATGGTTCCTTTTGCTTCCTTGTGAGATCGACACACTCTGCGTGAGCGCGACTGAACATCATTGGCCGTGCGGGCTGGTTGCCGCGCGTAAGCCGGAGAGATTTGGAAGCTCTGGGAATCGCGTCACGAGGATGAAGCCGGGAGAGCCGCGAAGCAGATGAGCTTCCGTGCTGCAGCCGCCTGAGGCTGCAGCATTGCGGTCGAGCCGCAGTCTTCGTTGACGCGAACTCAAATGCAAATTGCGTGCCGGGCGCGTGGCCTATAAGAAACCAGCGATATCAATAAGATACGACTTTTCCTGACCCGGCTTTTGCGGGCCGAGTGGCCTGTTGCTTGAGCGGCTGCACAAGACTTGTGCGCCGCACAAATGTTGGGCAGGCCGCAAATTTCACGAGCGGGACAGGCCTGCGACAGACTGGCGCGGCGCCCACAAGCTATTGATATTAATTTGTTTTCGGCTTCGTCACGCTTGGCATGAAGCTTGAATAGTTCCAAGCCGACGCCATTGAAGCCGTCCCGCGAGACTTCTCATCCGAATTGCCGACGCCACCAGACGGGGGTCTCCCCGTCGCGCGTTCGCATGCGCTGCTTCAGGCGTCGCCGGACGGACGGGCTGCTCGTGTGCACTGACACAATCATTCTGCAACGACGCAAAGGACGATACCGCCTATGACCAAGCGCACCCGCCGGCCGTCGGACACTGGCCTCAGCCGCCGTCAATTGTTGAAGGCCGCCGGTTCGACCGCCGCACTCCTGGCCGCCGTGAAGCTGAATTTCCCCGCCGGCGCCTTCGCGCAGGACGCCGGACCGGAGGTCAAGGGCGCAAAGCTTGGCTTCATCGCGCTGAGCGATGCCGGCCCCTTGTTCGTCGCCAAGGACAAGGGCCTGTTCGCCAAATACGGCATGCCCGACACCGACGTGCAGAAGCAGGCCTCCTGGGGCACCACGCGGGACAATCTCGTGCTCGGCTCCGAAGGCAACGGCATCGACGGTGCGCATATCCTGACCCCGATGCCGTATCTGATCTCGGCCGGCAAGGTGACGCAGAACAACCAGCCGACGCCGATGTACATTTTGGCGCGGCTCAATCTCGACAGCCAGTGCATCTCCGTCGCCAGTGAATATGCCGACCTGAAACTCGGCGTCGACGCCACGCCCTTCAAGGCGGCGCTGGAGAAGAAGAAGGCCTCGGGCAAGCCCGTGAAGGCCGCGATGACCTTCCCCGGCGGCACGCACGACCTCTGGCTCCGCTATTGGCTTGCCGCCGGCGGCATCGATCCGGACAAGGACATCGAGACCATCGTGGTGCCGCCGGCGCAGATGGTAGCCAACATGAAGGTCGGCACGATGGACTGCTTCTGCGTCGGCGAGCCCTGGAACCTGCAACTGATCCACCAGAACATCGGCTACACCGCGATCACGACCGGCGAGCTCTGGAACAAGCACCCGGAAAAATCCTTCGGCATGCGCGCAGCCTTCGTCGACAAATATCCGAAGGCCGCGAAGGCTCTGCTGATGGCGGTGATGGAAGCGCAGCAGTGGTCGGACAAGGCCGAGAACAAGGCCGAGCTTGCCGCCATCATGGGCAAGCGGCAGTGGATGAACTGCCCCGTCGAAGACGTACTCGACCGCACCGCCGGCAAGTTCGACTACGGCCTTCCGGGCAAGGTGGTCGAGAATTCGCCGCACATCATGAAGTATTGGCGCGACTTCGCCTCTTATCCCTTCCAGAGCCACGACCTCTGGTTCCTCACCGAGGACATTCGCTGGGGCAAGTACGAGGCGAATTTCGACACCAAGGCGCTGATTGCCAAGGTCAACCGCGAAGACATGTGGCGCGACGCGGCCAAGACGCTCGGCATCGCAAGCGCGGAGATCCCGACCTCCACCTCGCGCGGCAAGGAGACGTTCTTCGACGGCAAGGTGTTCGATCCGGAAAATCCGGCTGCCTATCTGAAGTCGCTCGCGATCAAACGCGTCGAAGTCTGATGGAGCCAGCGGCCGCCTGCGGGCGGCCGCACCGTCTTTTGCAGCCGGAGAGATATTGCGATGAACATGCCCGCTACCAAGATCGAGGTTGAGACCGCGAAGCCCGCGAGCGCTGCCGCGCCGGTCGTCGCGATGACGCCGAAGCGGCCGCCGCGTTCGGAGACTTACGCGCGGATGGCGCGGGAGACTGCCGTGCGCGTCATCCCGCCGCTGGTCGTGATCGCGCTCTTGCTTCTGGTGTGGGAGCTGGTCTGCCGCCGCGCCGGCTCGGCACTGCCGCCGCCGTCGAAGGTGTTCAAGGATACCAAGGAATTGATCCTCGATCCGTTCTTCGATCATGGCGGTATCGACAAGGGGCTGTTCTGGCATCTCTCCGCCAGCCTGCAGCGCGTCGCCTTCGGCTATTCGCTCTCGGCGATTGCCGGCATCGCGCTTGGCGTGCTGGTCGGGCAATCGGTCTGGGCGATGCGCGGGCTCGATCCGCTGTTCCAGGTGCTGCGCACGATCCCGCCGCTGGCCTGGCTGCCGCTGTCGCTCGCCGCGTTCCGCGACGGCCAGCCGTCTGCGATCTTCGTCATCTTCATCACCTCGATCTGGCCGATCATCATCAACACCGCGGTCGGCGTCCGCAACATCCCGCAGGATTATCGCAACGTCGCCGCGGTGGTGCAGCTCAACCCGCTCGAATTCTTCGTCAAGATCATGATCCCGGCCGCCGCGCCCTACATCTTCACGGGGCTTCGCATCGGCATCGGTCTGTCCTGGCTCGCCATCGTTGCGGCCGAGATGCTGATCGGCGGCGTCGGCATCGGCTTCTTCATCTGGGATGCCTGGAACTCCTCGCATATCAGCGAAATCATCCTGGCGCTGTTCTATGTCGGCATCATCGGATTCGTGCTCGACCGCCTGATCGCCGGCGCCGGCAAGATCGTCACCCGCGGCACCGCGCTGAACTGAAGGGGAAGCACATGACCGCTTATCTGAAGCTCGACCACATCGACAAGGTTTTTACCCGCGGCGCGGCCTCCACGGAGGTGCTGAAGGATATCAATCTCACCATCCAGAAGGGCGAATACGTCTCGATCATCGGCCATTCCGGTTGCGGCAAGTCGACCCTGCTCAACATCATCGCAGGCCTGACCAACGCCACCACCGGCGGCGTGCTGCTGGAGAACCGCGAGGTGAACTCGCCGGGGCCGGATCGCGCGGTGGTGTTCCAGAACCACAGCCTGCTGCCGTGGCTGACCGTGTACGAGAACGTCCGGCTCGGCGTCGACAAGGTCTTCGCCAAGACCAAGAAACGCGCCGAACGCGACGCCTGGGTCATGCACAATCTCAACCTCGTGCAGATGGCCCATGCCAAGGACAAGCGGCCCTCGGAAATTTCCGGCGGCATGAAGCAGCGCGTCGGCATTGCCCGCGCGCTGGCCATGGAGCCGAAAGTGTTGCTGCTCGACGAGCCTTTCGGCGCGCTCGACGCACTGACCCGCGCGCATTTGCAGGATTCGGTGATGGCGCTGCATCAGAAGCTCGGCAACACCATTTTGATGATCACCCACGACGTCGACGAGGCGGTGCTGCTGTCCGATCGTATCGTCATGATGACGAACGGGCCGAGCGCGCGCATCGGCGAGGTGCTGGAGGTGCCACTGGCGCGCCCGCGCAAGCGGCTCGAGCTCGCGACCAACACCACTTACCTGAAGTGCCGGCAGCGCGTGCTCGAATTCCTCTATGAGCGTCACCGCTTCGTCGAGGCCGCGTAAACGCGTCACCAACGGATGCTGACGCAACGCCTAATTTTGAATCATCAAGCTCAATCCTTGTGCGCCGCACAGGGATTGAGCGAATCGCAAAATTTGCGTGCGAAATAGTCCTGCGAAAATTCGGAGCACTACGAACAAGCTCCTGAATCTCTTGCGTTTCCGGAATGCGTCCGATTGGCACGGAAATTGAAACACCAACTGCGACGCCAACGACGACGTCCCTCAACATCATCAATCAGCATCGCAACTCGCCACCGGGGTGAAGCCTCGGAGCGCGCCTCCGTGGCCGGAGGCTGAGCCTGCAACGACGCAGCGGTGAGCCTGGAAGGGATACTCAATGACGAAGAATCCAACTTGGATTTCTGACTGGCGCCCCGAAGATGAGGCGTTCTGGAATGCGGGCGGCAAGACCATCGCGCGACGCAACCTGATCTGGTCGATCGTGGCCGAACATATCGGCTTCTCGGTCTGGCTGATCTGGAGCATCGTCACCACCAAGCTGCCGCAGGCGGGCTTCCACTACACCACCGACCAGCTGTTCCAGCTCGTTGCGGTGCCCGGGCTGATCGGCGCGTTGATGCGCTTTCCCTATACCTTCGCGGTGACGACCTTCGGCGGTCGCAACTGGACCATCTTCAGCGCGGCGATCCTGTTCATTCCGACGCTCTCGCTGGCCTATTTCGTCGGCCAGCCCGACACGCCGTTCTGGCTGATGCTCCTGATTGCCTCGACCGCCGGTCTCGGCGGCGGCAATTTTGCCTCCAGCATGACCAACATCTCGTTCTTCTTCCCCGACCGGATGAAGGGGTGGGCGCTCGGATTGAATGCGGCCGGCGGCAATATCGGCGTCTCCAGCGTGCAGCTCCTGACCCCGATCCTGATGACGCTCGCCGTCATCAACCTGTTCCAGGCAACCCCTGTCGACGGTGTTTTCCTGCAGAACGCCGGCCTGATGTGGGTGCTGCCGATCGCGATCGCGGTGTTCGGCGCGGTGTTCTTCATGAACAACCTGAGCACGGCCAAGTCGTCGATCAAGAACCAGCTCGCCGTGGTCAAGCGCAAGCACACCTGGATCATGGCGTATCTCTATATCGGCACGTTCGGCTCCTTCATCGGCTACTCGGCGGCATTTCCGCTGCTGATCAAGACCCAGTTCCCGCAAGTCACAATTGCGATCGCGTTCCTGGGACCGCTGGTCGGCTCGCTGTCGCGGCCGCTCGGCGGCTGGCTTGCCGACAGGATCGGCGGCTCGGTCATCACATTCTGGAATTTCATCGTGATGGCAGGCGCGACGATCGGCGTGCTCTACTTCGTCGGGCACAAGGATTTCATCGGCTTCCTGTCGATGTTCCTGGTCCTGTTCGTGACGACCGGCATCGGCAACGGCTCGACCTATCGCATGATCCCCTCGATCTTCCGCGAGCAGAATCTGTTCAGGGTGCGCGGCAAGGGCGATGCGGAGCGCGCGGCCGCCTTGAAGACGGCGAGCATCGAGAGCGGTGCTGCGGTTGGCTTCATCGGCGCGGTCGGCGCCGTCGGCGGCTATCTGATCCCGACCGGGTTCGGCAAGTCGATCGCCCTGACCGGCGGGCCGCAGCTCGCGCTCGCGATCTATCTCGGCTTCTACGCCTCCTGCCTCGCGCTGACCTGGTGGTTCTATCTGCGTCGCAGCCCGCAGGGTGAAGGCGCGGCAAGCCTCGCCGGAGCGCGTGTCTAACACTTGGTACGAATCTCGCTTCTCCCCGTACGCGGGGAGAAGCATTGCCCGACAGTTTGACAATGAACCTGGTTCGCAATGGCGCGCACCAAGGCAAACCCAACAGGCAGGAGAACATCATGACGCCCGAACAGATCACCCTCGTCCAGCAGAGCTTCGCCAAGGTCGCGCCGATTTCCGCGCAAGCCGCGGTGCTATTCTACGATCGCCTGTTCGAAGTCGCACCGTCCGTGCGCGCGATGTTTCCCGAGGACATGACCGAGCAGCGCAAGAAGCTGATGGGCATGCTCGCCGCCGTCGTTGGCGGTCTGTCGAACCTGGACTCGATTCTTCCCGCGGCCTCGGCGCTTGCGAAGCGTCACGTCGCCTACGGCGCCAAGGCCGAGCACTACCCCGTGGTCGGCGCGACCTTGCTGTGGACCTTGGAGAAGGGCCTCGGCGAAGCCTGGACGCCCGAACTCGCTACCGCCTGGACTGACGCCTACGGCGTGTTGTCCGGCTACATGATTTCCGAGGCCTACGGCGCACAGTCGCAGGCCGCCGAATAGGAGATGCGTTGTGAGTGAACCGCTGGTCATCGTCGGTAACGGTATGGCGGCCGCGCGTCTGGTCGATGAGCTCGCCAAGACCTCGCTCGGCCGCTACGCGGTCGCCGTGATCGGTGAAGAGCCGCGGCTCGCTTACAACCGCGTTCTGCTCTCCTCCGTGCTGGCCGGCGAGACCGGTTCGCACGAGATCGAGCTGCGGCCTGCCGACTGGTGGCGCCATCGCGGCGTCACGGTGCGCTACGGCTATCGCGTTACCGAGATCGACACCGGCCGACGCGAGCTCAAGATCGAAGGCGAAGAGAGCATGGAATATTCCAAGCTCGTGCTCGCCGTCGGCTCGACGCCGCTGCGGCTCAACGTGCCAGGCGCCGATCTCGCCGGCGTGCACACCTTCCGCGACACCCGCGACGTCGATCTGCTGCTGACGCTCGCTGCCGCAAGGAAGCGCGTCGTCGTGGTCGGCGGCGGTCTGCTCGGACTTGAAGCGGCTTATGGCCTCGCCAAGGCCGGAGCGCCCGTGACACTGCTGCACCTGATGGATCGGCTGATGGAGCGCCAGCTCGATGCGCCGGCCGCCGACCTGCTCAAGACGCTGGTCGAGCGCAAGGGCATTCGCATCCTGCTCAATGCATCCACAGCGCGCATCCACGGCGAGGGCCATGTCGAAGCGGTCGAGCTTGCCGACGGCAGCCGCATCGAGGCCGATGCCGTGATCTTCGCCGCCGGAATCAGGCCCAACATCGCGCTGGCAAAGGACGCCGGCATCGCCGTCAACCGCGGCATCGTCGTCAACGACGAGATGCAGACGGCGTCACCAGATATTTACGCGCTCGGCGAATGCGCCGAGCATCGCGGCACCTGCTACGGCCTCGTCGAGCCTGCTTACGAGCAGGCGCGGGTGCTGGCGCGGCATCTCTCCGGCCGTCCCGCGGCCTATCAGGGCAGCGTGGTCTCGACCAATCTGAAGGTGTCGGGCGTCAGCGTGTTCTCCGCCGGCGACTTCATGGGCGGGGAGGGCAGCGAGAGCCTCGTGCTGTCGGACCGCAGGCGCGGCACTTACAAGAAGCTCGTCATCGCCGAGGGCCGGCTCACCGGCGCCCTGCTGATCGGCGATACCGTTGATGCGCTCTGGTATCTCGAACTGATCCGCAACCGCGAAAAGGTGGCGACGATCCGCGCCGACATGATGTTCGGCCGCGCGCTCGCGCGTCCTTCCAAAGCGGCTTGATTGAGGCGGCTTGATATGACGGCGATCGATCCCACGCTCCGTGCCACCAAGACGACCTGTCCGTATTGCGGCGTCGGCTGCGGCGTGCTCGCGACGCCGGACGGCAAGGGCGGCGCGGCGATCGCGGGCGATCCCGATCATCCTGCCAATTTCGGCCGGCTGTGCTCCAAGGGCTCGGCGCTCGGCGAGACCGTCGGGCTGGAAAGCCGGCTGCTCTATCCGATGATCCGCTGCAAGGGCGTGCTCGAACGCGTCGCCTGGAGCGATGCGCTCGATCACGTCGCTCACCGCATGCAGCATATCGTCGCGCGCGACGGCGCCGACGCGGTCGCATTCTATCTCTCCGGCCAGCTCCTGACTGAGGACTATTACGTCGCCAACAAGCTGATGAAGGGCTTTGTCGGCACGGCCAACGTCGATACCAATTCGCGGCTCTGCATGTCGTCCTCGGTCGCCGGTCATCGCCGCGCCTTCGGCGCCGACACCGTGCCCGGCTGCTACGAGGATCTCGATCAGGCTGATCTTCTGGTGTTCGTCGGTTCGAATGCCGCCTGGTGCCATCCCGTGCTGTTCCAGCGCATGCTGAAGAACCGGCAGGAGCGCGGCGCCCGCATGATCGTGATCGATCCGCGCCGCACCGACACCGCGACCGACGTCGATCTGTTCCTGGGCCTCAAGCCCGGCACCGACACGGCGCTGTTCGCCGGCCTGTTCGTTCACCTTGCCGACAATGGCGCTCTGGATCAGGACTACATCGCGCAAAACACGTCGGGCTTTGACGACGCGCTGGCGCGCGCGCGCAGCATCGCCGGCAGCGTCACCGGCACCGCACTGGCGACCGGCCTCTCCGAGCAGGACGTTGCGACCTTCTTCAAGATGTTCCGTGACACGCCCCGCGTCGTCACGCTGTACTCGCAAGGTGTCAACCAGTCGGCGCAGGGCACCGACAAGGTCAATGCAATCCTGAACTGCCATCTCGCAACGGGGCGCATCGGCAAGCTCGGCGCCTCGCCGTTCTCGCTCACCGGCCAGCCCAACGCGATGGGCGGCCGCGAGGTCGGCGGCCTCGCCAACCAGCTCGCCGCGCACATGAACTTCACGCCGCCGGACATCGATCGCGTGCGGCGGTTCTGGAAGGCGCCGCGCATCGCCACCCATGAAGGGTTGAAGGCGGTGCAGCTATTCGAAGCCATCAACCGCGGTGAGGTCAAGGCGCTGTGGGTGATGGGCACCAACCCCGCGGTGTCGCTGCCCGACGCGGACTTCGTGCGCGAGGCGCTCAAGAAGCTCGAGCTCTTCGTGGTCTCCGAGAACGTGCTCTCCAACGATACGGTCGATGCCGGCCCGCACGTGCTGCTGCCCGCGCTGGCCTGGGGCGAGAAGTCGGGCACCGTGACCAATTCCGAGCGCCGCATCTCGCGCCAGCGCTCGTTCCTGCCGGCGCCCGGCGAGGCGCGGCCGGACTGGTGGATCGTGAGCGAAACCGCAAAACGCCTCGGCTTCGGCGACAGTTTTAATTACAAATCCGCAGCCGACATCTTTCGCGAGCACGCCGCGCTCTCGGCGTTCGAGAACGATGGCAGCCGCGATTTCGATATCGGCGCGCTGACCTCGCTCTCCGACGAGGGCTTCGACGCCTTGAAGCCCGTGCAGTGGCCCGCGCGCGAAGGCGAGGCGCCCGGCGAGCGCTTCTTCGCGGCCGGCGGCTTCTTCACCAACGACGGCAAGGGCCGCTTCGTCGCGCCGGAAGTGCCGGCGCTGCGTGGCGAGACCGGACCGTCGCGGCCGCTGCGGCTGAATACCGGGCGCATCCGCGACCAGTGGCACACAATGACGCGCACGGGCCTCAGCCAGCGGCTCGGCGCGCATCTGCCCGAGCCGTTCGTCGAGATTCATCCCGACGATGCCAACAAATACAACATTGTCCATGACGGCTATGCCCGCATCACGACCGACTATGGCCAGTGCACTCTCAAGGCCGTCGTCAGCGACCGCCAGCAGCGCGGCACGCTGTTCGCGCCGATCCACTGGAGTGCGATGAACGCCTCACACGGTCGCGTCGGGGCGCTGGTTGCACCGTTCACCGATCCGTTCTCGGGGCAGCCGGAGTCCAAGGCGACACCAGCCGCGATCATGCCTTATGAATACGTCTTCCGCGGCTTTGCGTTGTCGCGCAAGCAGCTGGAGCTGCCGCCGAACCTGATGTGGACCCGCGTCACTGTTACCGGCGGCTTCGGCTATCTCTTCGCCGACAATGCGGATCTGTCGCGCTGGCCGGCCTGGCTCGGTGGCGTTGCCGGCGAGGACGTCGCCGACTATCGCGATTTCGGCGGCGGCGTCTACCGCGCGGCGTCGTTTGCCGGCGACCGCATCGAAACCTGCCTGTTCGTCGGCCCCGCGCATGATGCCGGCGACTGGGAGGTGGTGAAGAGCCTGTTCGTCGCCGACCACGTCACCGACGAGCAGCGGCGTATGCTGCTGTCGGGCAAGTCCAGCGAGGGCGCGGCTTCGACCGGTCCGGTCGTCTGTGCCTGCTTCGGCATCGGCCGCGGCACCATCTGCGACACCATCGTCGCAGGCGCGCGCACGGCCGCCGAGATCGGCGCAAAGCTCAAGGCCGGCACCAATTGCGGCTCCTGCATCCCCGAGCTGAAGCGCCTGATCGCGACGACCGAGGTGGCGCCGGCGAAGCAGACCAAGCGCGCAGGCGCGGCGGGGTAGAGGCGACTTTCTCGCTCGTCGCCGCATACTCCGCCGTCATCGCCCGGCTTGACCGGGCGATCCAGTACGCCGAGACGCCTGTGATCAAGCGGTAAGGCCACGGCGTACTGGATTCCCCGCTTTCGCGGGGAATGACAGCGAGGGTGGGGCGCTATGCCTCCGCCCAATCGACGCAGGCCCCATTGTGCCCTATGGTGCCGCGCTCTCCCATCAACAACGATAAAAAAAACAATGATGTACCTGGAAACGCCGCCGCGCCTGATCGAGACCAGAATATTCTCCGCCATGCCCGACAAATTCCGCCGCAAGGGCGAGCGGACGGATTGGGCCGATGCCAACCGGCCGGGTGTGCCGACGGACTCCTTCATCGAAGGGCCGTCGTTCGACAGGGATGGCAATCTCTACATCGTCGACATTCCCTTCGGCCGGATATTCCGCATTGCGCCTGATGGCGAATGGTCGCTGGCGGTCGAATATGAGGGCTGGCCGAACGGGCTGAAGATCGCGGCCGACGGCCGTATCCTGGTCGCCGACTACAGGAACGGCATCATGGAGTTCGACGCCAAGGCAGGGCGGATGGCGCCGGTGCTGACCTCGCGCAACTCGGAGTCCTTCCGCGGCTGCAACGATTTGCATCTCGCGTCCAACGGCGACATCTATTTCACCGACCAGGGACAGACCGGCCTGCATGACCCGAGCGGCCGCGTCTATCGCCTGACGCCAGGCGGCCGGCTGGATTGCCTGATCGATACCGGCATCAGTCCGAATGGTCTGGTGCTCGATCCAACCGAGACCGTGCTGTTCGTCGCGATGACGCGCGACAACGCGGTGTGGCGGTTGCCGTTCATGAAGGACGGCAGCGTGTCGAAGGTCGGCCGCTTCTGCTCGCTGTTCGGTACCAGTGGCCCCGATGGCTTGACCATGGATGCCAAGGGCCGGCTGTTCGTGGGTCACGCCTCGCTCGGCCATGTCTTCGTGTTCGCGCCCAACGGCGAATTGATTGCGCGGGTGAAATCGTGTGCCGGGCCGAATTGCACCAATGTCGCGATCGGTGGCACGAAGAAAGATCGGCTCTATATCACGGAGTCCGCGACCGGTAGCGTGTTGGTCGCCGACATCGGCGTATTGAACTCTTGAGCGCGATGGCGGTTGCCTGAGCGAACGAGCGGCATCGGAGCGATTATGAACACAAAACCCTTCGGCAAAACCGGCGCCAGCGTCGCCGTCATCGGGCAGGGCACCTGGTACCTCGACCATGGCGATCGCAAGCGCGCGATCGCGGCGCTTCAGCGCGGGCTCGATCTCGGCATGACCCACATCGACACCGCCGAGATGTATGGCGATGCAGAGCTCGTCATTGCCGATGCGATCGCGGGCCGACGCGACGAGGTGTTCCTCGTGTCGAAGGTGCTGCCGAGCAACGCCTCCCGCCGCGGAACCGTCACCGCCTGTGAGCGCTCGCTGCAGCGGCTGAAGACCGATCGGCTCGACTGCTATCTGCTGCATTGGCGCGGCTCGTATCCGCTGGAGGACACCGTGGCCGCGTTCGAGGACCTGGTGAAGGCCGGCAAGATCAAATCCTGGGGCGTTTCCAATTTCGACGCCGATGATCTCGACGAGATGCTCGACGCCGCCGGCGAAGACCGCATCGCCTGCAATCAGGTGCTCTATCATCTGAAGGAACGCGCGATCGAGCACGCGGTGATCCCGTGGTGCGAACAGCATGGTGTCGCCGTGGTCGCCTATTCGCCATTCGGCCACGATGATTTCCCTGAAAGCAGCAGCAAGGGCGGCGCGGTGCTGGCGCGCATCGCGGAGGCGCGTCGCGCGACGCCACGCCAAGTCGCGCTGAGCTTCCTCACCCGTGCGACTACGGTGTTCGCGATCCCGAAGGCGTCGTCCGCGGAACATGCCGGCGAAAATGCCGCGGCCGGCGATCTCGTGCTGACGAAAGACGAGATCGCGGCGCTCGATGCGGCGTTTCCGCGCGGTCCGAAGCCGCGCGGCCTGCCTATGCTGTAGTGCACAAACGCCTATTCTTAATGGAGTCTTGACGCGCGCGGACGTGAGCGCATATCGGCATCCTGTTTTCGGAAGTTGTGAAAGCGGCGCAATTATCGTTTTTTACGATCATTCCCGATTCGCATTCCTAGGTTCCAGCCGTGACCCCGCCGCCCGCCGCAGCCGCAAGGCTCGACAGTATTCCCATGCCTATGCCGGAAAAGAAGCCGCAGGCGCGCCGCGCGCCCGCGCGCGTCGATCATCCCTTCAAGGGCATCGCGCTGGTGCTGCTGTCGACGATCTTTCTCGGTTGCTCCGATGTCACCGCGAAATATTTGTCGTCGAGCCTGCCGTCGATCGAGATCACCTGGATCCGCTTCGTGACGTTTGCGCTGATGTTTACGCCGGTGATGCTGCCGGGCTCGCCGCTTCATGCCATGCGCACCGAGCGCCTCGGCCTGCAGCTGATGCGCGGCGCGGCATTGCTCGGCTCTTCGCTGTTCTTCATCACCGGCCTGAGCTTCCTGCCGATCGCGGAGGCGTCCGCGACCGGCTTCGTCTCGCCGCTGTTCGTCACCGCGCTCTCGATCGTTTTCCTGAGCGAGAAGGTCGGCATGCGCCGCTGGATCGCGACCGCGATCGGCCTGACCGGCGTGCTGATCATCCTGCGCCCGGGCTCCAGCGCGTTTCACGCCGCCGCGTTCTTCCCGATCGTCTCGGCATTCTGCTGGGCCGCGGCGCTGATCCTGACGCGCATGATGAGCGGGCGTGAAGCCGTCCTCACCACGATGGCTTATTCGGCGCTGACCGGCGTTGCGATCCTCTCTCCGATGGTACCGTTCGTCTGGGTCACGCCAACCTGGACCGCGATCGGGCTTGGCATCGTGATCGGCGTCGCCTCCACCGTCGGCCAGTGGATCATCGTCCTGGCCTATCGCTACGGCGATGCCTCGGTGCTGGCGCCGTTCTCCTACACGCAGTTGCTCTGGGTCAGCATTTTGGGCTTCTTCCTGTTCGGCGAAGTGCCTGATGTTTGGACCGTCACCGGTGCGGCCTTCATTGTCGCCAGCGGCCTCTACATCGCCCATCGCGAGCGCATCCGCCGCGCCCAGCTCCTGATCATGGAAGAGCGGTCCCCGAACCCCTGACGCAAGTTCACGCGTCCGCTTCGTGCTATCAATGGCTCAACAAGCCGGGAGGAGCCGAATGCGCGCTGCGATTTTCAGGAACGGTGAGATTGTCGTCGACCGTATGGCGGAGCCAAAGCCGGGCCCCGGCCAGGTGCTGGTCAAGACGCTCGCCTGTGGCATCTGCGGCTCGGACCTGCACGCGCGCCAGCACGCCCATCGCATGGTGGAGATGGCGCGAAAGAGCGGCCGCAAGCCGATGGATCTCGCCCGCGACGTCGTGTTCGGCCATGAGTTCTGCTGCGAGATCGTCGATTACGGCCCGGGCACTGTGCGCAAGCTGAAGTCGGGCACGCGCGTCTGCTCGCTGCCGGCCCTCGTGACGCCGCAGGGCATCGAGGGCATTGGCTATTCCAATGATAATATTGGCGGCTATGCCGAGGCGATGCTGCTGAGCGAAGCGCTGCTGCTCGAGGTGCCCAACGGTCTGGCGCCGGAGCATGCCGCGCTCACCGAACCGCTCGCGGTCGGCGTTCACGCCGTCGCCAAGGCCAACATCCGTGGCGGCGAGGTGCCGCTCGTGATCGGCTGCGGACCGGTCGGACTGGCGGTGATTGCGGCGCTGAAGCTCAAGGGCCTGCATCCGATCGTCGCCGCTGACTATTCGCCGGCGCGGCGCGCGCTTGCGGCAAAACTCGGTGCCGATATCGTCGTGGATCCAAGGGTGTCGCAGCCCTATGCGACCTGGGCCGAGCATGCGCAAATGTCGGACGCGGAAAAGGCGGCGCGCCCGCCGTTCCAGGCGATGCTGCCCGCGCTGAAGCCCGCGATCATCTTCGAATGCGTCGGCGTGCCCGGTCTCTTGCAGCAGGTGTTCGAAGGCGCGCCGCGCGATGCCAGGATCGTCGTGGTCGGTGTGTGCATGGAGACCGACAGGAGCGAGCCCATGCTCGGCATCATGAAGGAGCTCAACGTTCAGTACGTGCTCGGCTACACGCCGGACGAATTCGCAGCCTCACTGCGCCTGATCGCGGAAGGGCAGGTGGATGCGGCGGCGATGGTAACTGCGGAAGTCGGCATCGACGGCGTCGCGAAAGCGTTTGCCGATCTCGCCAATCCCGAAGTCCACACCAAGATCATCGTGCAGCCTTGGCGGTGAGGCCTTACACCGGCAGCGCGATCGAATATTTCACCTGGCTGAGCGCAAAGCTGGACTCGATCGAGGCGATGCCGTCGAGCCGGGTCAGCTTGGTCTTCAGGAAAGTCTCGTAGGAAGCGAGGTCGGCTGCGACCACGCGCAGGAGGTAGTCGCGGTTGCCGGTCATCAGATAGCACTCCAGCACCTCGTCCCATTTCGAGATCGAGCGCGCGAAGCGGTTGAGATCCTCCTCCTTCTGCCGCGCCAGCTTGATCGAGATGAAGACGCTGACATGCAGCCCCAGCGCCTTCTGGTCGACGGTCGCGATGTAGCGCGAGATGACGCCGCGCTCCTCCAGCAGCTTGACCCGGCGGTGGCAGGGCGACACCGACAGCCCGACCTTGTCGGCCAGCTCCTGCATGGTCAGCCGGCTGTCGTTCTGGAGGTAGCTGAGGATTTTGCGGTCGATGGCGTCGAGGGCGGGCATTGGGATGAACCTGTCGTTTTTACCGATCGATTGGTAGGCTATCCCAATATTGGCTGGTATTGCGCGAAAAATTGAGAAGTTTGGCGCTTCCCGCACGGGTATCATCGGGCACCTGTTTTCCGGGAGCATTGCCATGCCCGTTGATACCGCCCGCCTCGACACGTTGACCGCGCTCGCCCGCAAGGCGCTGTGGCTGTCGTCATGGACCATCCATCACGCCAACCACATCCGCGCGAACGCGGACGGCCTGAAGGTCGGGGGACATCAGGCCTCGTCGGCCTCGCTCGCCACCATCATGTCGGCGCTGTATTTCCACGTGCTGAAGCCCGAAGATCGCGTCGCGGTGAAGCCGCATGCGAGCCCGGTGTTCCATGCCATCCAGTATCTGTTCGGTCGGCAGAGCCGCGAGAAGCTGGAGAATTTTCGCGGCTTCAAGGGCGCGCAGTCCTATCCCTCGCGCACCAAGGACGTCGACGACGTCGATTTCTCCACCGGCTCGGTCGGCCTCGGCGTTGCGCAGACGCTGTTCGCCTCGCTGGTGCAGGACTACGTCAAGGCGCATGGCTGGATGAAGGATCGCCGCGAAGGGCGGATGATTGCGCTGGTCGGCGACGCCGAGATGGACGAGGGCAATATCTTCGAGGCGCTGGCGGAAGGCTGGAAGCACGGGCTGCGCAACACCTGGTGGGTGGTCGACTATAACAGGCAGTCGCTGGACGCCGTCGTCCGCGAAGGCCTGTGGGAAAAGTTCGAGACCGTGTTCCGCAATTTCGGCTGGGACGTGGTGATCGTGAAATACGGCCGGCTGATGCGCGAGGCCTTTGCGGAAGCTGGCGGCGAGGCGCTGAAGCGCTGGATCGACAATTGCCCGAACGCACTCTACGCCGCCTTGTGTTTCCAGGGCGGCGCGGCGTTCCGCAAGCATTTGCACGACGAGATCGGCGATCAGGGCCCCATCACCAAACTGATCGACAAGCGCAGCGACGAGGAGCTGCTCGCGCTGATGTCGAACCTCGGCGGCCATGACATGGCGAGCATGCTGGACGCCTTCGAATCCGTCGATCACGATCGTCCGGTTTGCTTCATCGCCTACACCATCAAGGGCGTCGGCCTGCCGTTCCAGGGTCACAAGGACAATCACGCCGGCCTGATGACGGTTGCGCAGATGGAGAAATATCGCGACAGCCAGAACATCCGGCCCGGCCACGAATGGGACAGATACGAGGGCCTCGCGCAAGACGCCGCCGAGCTCGACGCCTTCCTCGCGGGCGTGCCGTTCAACCAGGACGGCCGCCGGCTCACCGCGCCTGTTATCGAGGTGCCGTCGCAGCTCGCCTTCAAGCCGGCGCCGCAGATGTCGACCCAGCAGGGTTTTGGGCTGGTGCTGAACGAGATCGCGCGCGGCGACAGCGAGCTTGCCAGGCGCATCGTCACGACATCGCCTGACGTCACCGTATCGACCAATCTCGGTCCGTGGGTGAACCGGCGCGGCCTGTTTGCGCGCGGCGAGAAGGCGGACTTATTCCGCAGCGAGAAAATTCCATCCACCTTCAACTGGGACTTCTCGCCCAAGGGCCAGCATCTCGAACTCGGCATCGCCGAGATGAACCTGTTCATCATGCTCTCGGCGCTCGGTCTGTCGCACCAGATCAACGGCGAGCGGCTGCTGCCAGTCGGCACGCTCTATGATCCCTTCATCGAGCGCGGTCTCGATGCGCTGAATTATGCCTGCTACCAGGATGCCCGCTTCATGGTGGCGGCAACGCCGTCGGGCATCACGCTGGCACCTGAAGGCGGCGCGCACCAGTCGATCGCAACGCCTTTGATCGGCATGGCGCAGGACGGGCTTGCCTCGTTCGAGCCGGCCTTCGTCGACGAGCTCGCCGTGATCATGGCTTTCGGTTTCAACCACATGCAGCGCGATCCAGGCGAGGGCGGCTCGGTCTATTTGCGGCTTTCGACGCGCAGCATCGAGCAGGCGCAGCGGATCATGACGCCGGAGCTTGCACAGGGCATCACCGACGGCGCCTATTGGCTGCGCAAGCCGGGCCCCAATGCCGAACTCATCATCGCCTATACCGGCGCCATTGCGCCGGAAGCGATCGAGGCGACCGGCTTCATCGGTGAGAGCCGGCGCGACATCGGCCTGCTCGCGATCACGTCCGCGGATCGTCTGCATGCGGGGTGGACCGCCGCACGGAAATTGCGCCGTGATCGTAGAGGCGTGCAGCATCTCAGTCACATCGAAAAACTGCTCGCGCCGCTGCCGCGCGACTGCGGCATCGTGACCGTGATCGACGGCCATCCGGCGGCGCTGGGCTGGCTCGGCAGCGTCCGTGGCCACCGCGTCGAGGCGCTCGGCGTCGAGCAGTTCGGCCAGACCGGCACCATCGCCGACCTCTACCGCCACCACGGCATCGACGCCAACGCCATCATCGATGCGGCCGAAAGCCTCACCACCGGCGCGCCGGTGCTGCATCGGAAGATGGCGGTTTGAGTCTCCGTCGTCCTGGCGAAGGCCAGGACCCATACGCCGCGGCAGTTGTTGCAACCGACAGGTGGTAGATGCCAGAGCAAACTAACTGGCTCCTGTGGTAATGGGTCCTGGCTTTCGCCAGGACGACGTCCTTGGCCACCACCTTGCCTCGCTCCCGCCATAGGCTCATATACCCTCCGTCCGCCGCAATGCTGGCCCCGCACATGGCGGGTTCAATTGCCGGCGCTTTCGTGCAAGGATGCCTGCCGAAACGCCCCCCAAGCCCCAAGAAGAGGTTCACTATGGTCAATCGCATGCAATTCTACATCGACGGCGCCTGGGTCGATCCCGCCGTCAAGAAGTCCACCGCCGTGGTCAACCCGGCGACGGAAGAGGCGATGTACGAGGTTGCGCTTGGCTCCAAGGCCGACGTTGATAAAGCCGTCGCTGCCGCCAAGCGCGCGTTCGTGACGTTCTCCCAGACCAGCCGTGACGAGCGCGTCGCGCTGCTCACCAAAGTCATCGAGATCTACAAGGGCCGGCTCAAGGAGATCGGTGCCGCCGTCTCCGACGAGATGGGCGCGCCGCTGCCGATGGCCGAAAAGCTGCAGGCCGGCGCCGGCCTTGGCCACCTCATGACCACGCTCGACGTGCTCAAGAACTATCATTTCGAGGAACCGGTCGGCACGGCCATGGTGCTGCGCGAGCCGGTCGGCGTGGTCGGCATGATCACGCCCTGGAACTGGCCGCTCAACCAGATCGCCTGCAAGGTCGCGCCCGCGCTCGCCGCCGGCTGCACCATGATCCTGAAGCCGTCGGAGTTCACCCCGACCTCGGCGCTGATCTTTGCGGAAATCCTCCATGAAGCCGGCGTGCCGAAGGGCGTGTTCAACCTCGTCAACGGTCTCGGCCCCGAGGTCGGCGCTGCCATGAGCGAGCATCCCGATATCGACATGATCTCGTTCACCGGCTCGACCCGCGCCGGCATCGACGTGGCCAAGCGGGCGGCACCGACCGTGAAGCGCGTCAGCCAGGAGCTCGGTGGCAAGTCGCCGAACGTCATCCTCGAAGGCGCCGACCTCACCAAGGCGGTGACCGGCGGCGTGATGCACATGTTCAACAACTCCGGCCAGTCCTGCAACGCGCCCTCGCGCATGATCGTGCCGGCCTCGAAGATGAAGGAAGTCGCCGCGATCGCGAAGGCCGTCGCCGACAAGACCAAGGCGGGCGATCCGCGCGCCGAAGGCACCACCATCGGTCCGGTCGTCAACCGCGGCCAGTGGGACAAGATCCAGGGCCTGATCAAGAAGGGCATCGACGAGGGCGCGACGCTCGTGTCCGGCGGCCCGGGCCTGCCCGAGGGCGTCAACAAAGGCTTCTATGTCCGTCCGACCATCTTCGCCGATGTCACCCCCGACATGACGATCGCTCGCGAAGAGATCTTCGGACCGGTGCTGACCATCATCGGCGCCAAGGACGAAGCCGAGGCGGTGCACATCGCCAACGACACGCCCTATGGGCTTGCGGGCTACGTCACGGGCGCGTCCGTCGAGGACGCCAAGCGCGTCGGCCGTCAGATCCGCGCCGGCAACGTCAATTTGCAGGGCGTGCCCAACGACCGCTCCGCGCCGTTCGGCGGCTACAAGCAGTCCGGCAACGGCCGCGAATGGGGCAAGTACGGCCTCGAGGACTTCCTCGAAGTGAAGGCCGTCGCCGGCTTCAACGCGGCGTAGGCTTTAGCGCCTGGGTGAAGATGACGCCGGAGCGGGAAACCGCTCCGGCGTTTTTGTTTTCGTCATTGCGAGCGAAGCGAAGCAATCCAGAAATCTTTCCCCGGAAACAGTCTGGATTGCTTCGTCGCAAGTGCTCCTCGCAATGACGAGGAAAGAGCTGCAACGACAGGCAAAAACTATCCCCCCACCGCGCCCTGCGTGTTCACATACAGCGCGTAGATCGACTGGCTCGCCGCCATGAACAGACGGTTGCGCTTGACGCCGCCGAAGCAGAGGTTGGCGCAACGTTCCGGCAGGGCGATGCGGCCGATCATGACGCCGTCGGGCGCGAACACCACCACGCCGTCGAGCTCGGGATCGCCCATGCCCCAGCCGCACCATAGATTGCCGTCGATGTCGCAGCGCATGCCGTCAGGCGTGCCTGGACCTGCGTCGATGTGGACGCGCTTGTTGGAGATCGTGGTGCCATCAGGCGAGACGTCATAGGCGAGGATCTTGCGGTTCGGCACGCCCCGTGATTCCACGACGTAGAGGATTTTCTCGTCCGGCGAGAAGCACAGCCCGTTGGGGCCGAGCACGCCTTCGGCAACGATGGTCGCCTTGCCGGTCGCGGGATCGAGCCGGTAGACGTTCGGCTCGATCTCGGGCTCGGCCTTGTAGCCCTCGTAATTGCCGAGCAGGCCGAAGGTGGGATCGGTGAACCAGACCGCGCCGTCGGATTTCACCACGACGTCGTTCGGCGAGTTGAGCTTCTTGCCGCCGAACGAGTCCATCAGCACGGTGATGCTACCGTCATATTCGGTGCGGGTGACACGTCGGCCGCCATGCTCGCAGGTGACGAGCCGGCCCTGGCGATCCCTGGTGTTGCCGTTGGCGAAATTGGAGGGCTTGCGGAACACGCTGACGGCGCCCGTCTCCTCTTCCCATTTGATAATGCGCTGGTTCGGAATGTCGCTGCACAGGAGATAGCGCCCGTCGCCGAACCACACCGGACCCTCGGCCCAGCGCAGGCCGGTCGTCAGCCGCTCCACCGCCGAGAGCTTCAGCCAGTATTTTTCGAAGCGGGGATCGAGTGCTTTTATCGCGGGATCGGGGTAATAGGTCGCCGGCCGCCAGCCTTGAGTGTGGGACGATGCCTCATTCATCTCGGTTCTCTCGTTTCGTTCCCTCTGGACAATCCAGCTATCATCAGAGACACCTGACGGCAAATCGGTCGCCAAAGACGAGGAAAGACATGTCGCGCATCTTGATGACGGGAGCTTCAGGCGGGATTGGAACGCGCCTGCGAAAACTGTTGCCGCCGATCTATCCGGACCTGCTGCTCAGCGACATCCGCCCGCCGGCCGACCTCGGCCCCAACGAGCAATTCAAGGCGGCGGATCTCTCCGACCTTGCCCAGTGCGAGGCGATCTGCGAGGGCATCGACGGCATCATCCATTTCGGCGGCTATTCGGTCGAGGGGCCCTGGAACGACATCCTCCAGGCCAACATCATCGGCGGCTACAATCTGTTCGAGGCCGCGTATCGCAAGGGCGTGAAGCGCGTGGTGTTCGCCTCCTCGAACCATGCCGTCGGATTCTATCCGCGCCACCACAAGATCGGCACCGACGTGACCCCGCGCCCCGACGGCCGCTATGGCGTCAGCAAGGTGTTCGGCGAAGCGGTCGGCGCGCTCTATGCCGACAAGCATGGCCTGAAGGTGACTTGCCTTCGCATCGGCAATTTCGGCGATGTGCCGCTGGACCTTCGCCGGATCTCGATCTGGCTGAAGCCGGAAGATCTGGTGCAACTCTGCCAGATCGGGCTCGAGCATCCCGATATTCATTTCGAGATCTTCTACGGCGTGTCCCTGAACGAGCGCGCGTGGTGGGACAATCACCGCGCCTACGAGTTCGGCTACCGCCCCACCGGGCGCTCCGAGGACCACGTGGCGCACGCGATGGCGGAGCAGGCCAAGTTGAAGCCTGATCCGATCGGCGATCACTATCAGGGCGGCGCGTTCTGCAGCAACGAGTTCGATGGCGACACAAGCCGCATCATCGATTGGAATAAGCGGTAGGAGCTCGATTGGATAGCCGCGCTGCAGGTGCGCTCCCTCGCCCCGTTCTTACGGGGAGAGGGTGGGGTGAGGGGCCGTCTCGGCAAGGGTCGTGACAATCGGATTCGCGGAGAGTCCCCCTCACCCGGAATTCCCGCTTTCAGCGCGAATTCCGGCCTCTCCGCGCAAGCGGGGAGAGGCGAAAGAAAACCGGCATCTCAAACAACGCGCTTGCCGGCCTGGGCCGCGATGGGCCTCTGCACGAAATACATCAGAATCAGGGAAATCACCGCCGTCGTCACGACGACGTATCCCAGCCGGTCGAAATGCCGGAGCGTGCCGTCGGCGTCCTGCGCGATGAGCGCGGCGGCGAGCACTGAGCCGAGCCCGCCGGAGAGCTGCTGCAGCGACGCGCCGACCGCGCTGAAGGAGCCGCGTTGCGCCGGCTCGGGGATTGCGGAAATCAGCGCCTGCGACGGAATCATGCGGGAGAAGATGCCGACGAACATCAGGACGTTGACCAGGATCGCGACCGTCAGGCTCACCACGCCGAGATGGGTGTAGATCAGCACCATGACGATAGACATCGCGCTGCCGAAGACGAAGGTCGGGTATTTGCCGAAGGCATCGCTCGCGCGTCCCACCAGCGGGCCGATGACAATGCTGAACAGGCCGGAGACGAGATAGATCGTCGGCAGATGCACGATGTCGATGCCGAGATTGTGCACGGTGTAGGCGCTGCCGAACGGCATCAGCATGTAGCCGCCGGTCGCCAGCAGGGTCGTCACCGAAAACGCCATCCAATAACGCGGTTGCGAGACCGTTGCGATCAGATGCCGGAACGGGTTTCGATCCTGCTTCAGCCCGAGATGGCCGTTCACCGGCTTCATCAGGAACATCACGGCGGCCATGCCGATCACCGACAGGCCGACCAGCGCGCCGAACGCGATGTGCCAGTTCCACTGGTTGGCGAGGAAAAGCCCGGCCGGGATGCCCAGCACCTGGCTCGCGGCGAAGGCGGTTTGCACGAAACCCATGACGCGGCCGCGCAATTGCAGCGTGAACAGATCGGTGACGATGGCGAGCACGACCGAGCCGATCACGCCGCCGAACAGGCCGGTCACGATCCGCCCCAGCAGCAACAGATGATAGTTGGGCGCGATCGCGCACAGCGCCGTGCCGAGGGTGAAGCCGGCGTAGAAGAACAACAGCAGCCGCTTGCGATCGAACCGGTCGGCGAAGCCGGCCGCCAGGATGCCGGAAATTCCCGCGCTGAACGCATAGGCCGAGACCGCCACCCCGAACTGGGCGGCCGAAATATCGAGCGCCGGCATCATGATGGCGCCGAGCGGCGACATGATCATGAAATCAATGATGATCGTGAATTGGACCAGCGCCAGCAGCCCGACGAGGATCGCCTGGTAGCGCGAGAAGCCGCGGGATGGCGCTTGCTGCTCGGCGATCGGCTCGGTCAGGGTTTGTTCGGTCATGCCATTTCGGTCGGGAAGGAATACGGGAAGAACGTGTGATTCGCCGCTAGGCGCCGGTCCTATCTATTTCCGATGGAGCACTATTTCGATGGGTTGACAAAAGGTTTTGATGCCAATCTCGACGCCGTGCCTCGGGTCACTGAGAGCGAGCGCATGCAAGGGCCGAGCTTTGGCTTGGCCGCCCTGCCCATTGATCCAGGTCAACCATGCCTTTGGTATTTGGTTCTCGATCTGTGCGATCGCATTTTCGGCAACCGGCGCCGCGATTACGGTTCGATTGCGGCAGCGCGAGTCAGGACAATGAAAATCAAATTGCCAGCCGTCGTACTGCTCGCGCTGATCATGTCGGGCCCGGCGCGATCCGCGATGCTCAGCGACGCCGAGACGACGTTTCTCGACCAGCTCGTCACCGCGTCCGCGGTGCTCGAACAACGATGCGTCGGCTACGAGGTCAATGGTACCGGCAGTGTCCAGCTCGGCGCCCGACTTCTCGGCAGCACGGATGCCGCGATGGCGATGATCGACGCCTATGCGGCGGCCATCAAGGCCCGCGATGGCGAGACCTCCGATCCCGGTAAATTCCGCATCGAGGTGTCCGACGCAGCCGCCAAAACGTTCAGGCGTGTCCGGACGGACCTGGTCAGAGATCCGAAAGGCGCCTGCGCTGGTTATGGCGATACCAGCGTGGAGCGCGGCCTGCTGAGGCGGTATTGAACGCGCGTTCTGGCCTGCCGCGGCCTGACGGGAATCGGCGCGAGAGTGGGCTGGTGGGAGCGACAACTTGATCTGGGTATGACGGCAGGGCGCAACGTAGCTCATTGCGCAGAACCGGTGCGCTCTCGCTGGCTAGCCGTCCAGCACCTCTCGCACCTTCACTGCGAGTTCCTCGACGGTGAAAGGCTTGCTGAGCACGGCCACGCCGGGTCTTGCCACACGATTTTGGAGCATCGCGTTGGGCGTATAGCCCGTCGTGAAAAGAACCTTCAGATCCGCTCGGCGTCGAAGCGCTTCTTCAGAGAGCTTCGCCCCGTTGATGTCCGGCATGACGATGTCTGTGAATAGTAGGCTGACGTCCGGGGTTTCGTCCAAAAGCTGCAGCGCCGCTTCTGCGCTTTCTGCCTCCATCACGCGGTAGCCCAGTTCAATCAATGCATCGACACTATACTGGCGCACTGCCGGCTCGTCCTCGACCACCAGGATAAGCTCGTGATTGTCGTCGGTACGCAGGAACGCGGCTGCTTTTTCCGTGAAAACGGGCTCGGTCGCATCCACGAGCCTCGGCAGGTAGACCTTGAATGTTGTCCCTTCGCCGGGTTCCGAGTAGATCTTGACGTGGCCGCCCGACTGTTTGACGAAGCCGTATACCTGGCTGAGACCTAGGCCGGTGCCTTTGCCGACAGCTTTGGTGGTGAAGAAGGGGTCGAAGGCTTTGGCCATTACGTCCGCAGGCATGCCGGAGCCGGTGTCCGTCACCGCGATTAATACATATTGCCCTGCCAGGACGCCTGGTTCGCTTGCCAGATAGCGGTCGTCCAAATCAGCGTTGTGAGTTTCGATGGTGAGCCGGCCGCCCTCCGGCATTGCGTCGCGGGCATTCACTGCAAGGTTCAGGAGGACATTTTCAAGTTGGTTTGCGTCGGCTGAGATGCGCCAGACGTCTGAATCCAGCGCAGTCTCTAACCTTACATCACTGCCGAGTGAGCCGCGTATGAACCCGGACATCCCGGAGACGAGCTTGTTGATATCGATCGGTTGCGGCTTCAACGGCTGTTGCCTGGAGAACGCAAGGAGGCGCTGCGTAAGCAAGGCAGCGCGGCGCGCTCCGTCCATGGCAGCTTCGAGATAGCGCTTGGCGCGGGGGTCGATCTCGACCATTCGGCGCTTCAGAAGATCGAGTGAGCCCATCACGATCGACAACATGTTATTGAAGTCGTGCGCGATGCCGCCCGTGAGATGCCCGACGGCTTCCATTTTTTGCGCTTGGCGGAGGGCCTCTTCGGCGGCTCTCAGTGCTTCGGCCTGCTCTTTCTGACGATGGATGTCACGACCGATGCAGTGAAAAGCTCCCTTGCTAGCGGTGACCGACCAGGCGATCCAACGATAGGCTCCGTCTTTGCAAAGGTAACGGTTCTCGAATTCGCCGGATTCATCGTTAGCCGCGAGTTCGTCGGCCCAGAGGCGCGATCCTTCGATGTCGTCGGGGTGGATGAACTGAGTATAGGGTCGTCCCACGATCTCAGCTTGAGACCAGCCGAGCAGCGCTGGCCAGGCCGGATTGACCTCTCGTATGGTCGAGTCGAAAGCAACCACCGCGACCAAGAGGTTGGTACCACTCCAGAGCTGATTGCGCTCCTCCGTGCGCTCCTGAACAAGGCGTTCGAGCTGTTCGCGCGATCGGGCCAGGATCTCCCGAGCGGCGACCATGTCCTCAATGTCTGTACAGGTCCCGTACCATCGCAAGATCACGCCATCTGCGTCGCGCACTGGCTGCGCACGTCCAAGCACCCATCGGTACTGCCCGGATCGATGACGGAGACGATACTCGATCTGATACGGTTCGCCGGTTTCCAGGGAGTGACGCCAAGCGGACCATGCGGCCTCTCGATCTTCGGGGTGGAACATTCCGTTCCAAGCTTCGCCGTCTGTGGAACCTTGCGGTACGCCGGTGAACTCGTACCAACGCTGATTATAGAAGTCGTGGAACCCATCAGGTCGCGTTGACCAGATCATCTGGTCGATGGAGTTCGTGATCGCCGCGGCCCTGGCTTCGCTTTCGCGCAGCGCCGCTTCTGCAAGCACCTGGCCGGTGGTCTCCGCGACGGCGCAGAACATGCCCATCACTTCGCCCGTGGGCTCGCGAACCGCCGAATAGGAGAAGGTAAACCAGGTCTGCTCATCGTAGCCGCGCCGGTTCATGATGAGCGGCAGGTTCTCTTGCCAAGTTGCCTCGCCAGCCATGGCTTTTTGGATCAGAGGCCAGATATCGTCCCAGATCTCGGCCCAAATGTCATGGAAGCGAGCGCCGAAAGCAGCCGGATGCTTGTCGGCGAGGATCTCAGCGTAGGCGTCGTTGTAAATGAAACCGAGTTCCGGGCCCCAAGCCACGAACATCGGAAACTTCGAGTCCAGCGCCAGACTCACGACTGACCGAAGCGTCGGTGACCACCCCTGCGGTGGGCCGAGCGGTGACTTGGTCCAATCGCAGCTATGCAAGAGCGCCTGGACCGGCGGGCCTCTCTCCAGCGGCTGCGCGCTAGGCAGGTCAACCATCAATATTCTCGCAGCTCTGCGCCGCCGTACGGTCGATCATGGGCATGAGCAACTCAACCAGTGCGCCAGCTGTTTGTTACCAACATACAGTTGAAACCGTCTCGGCCAAAGGTGCAAGATCGGGTTCGGAACGCGAGGCGCAAGCAGAAATCGCGGCTTTGTCCGAACGAATCTCAGCGCTGTAAGTGGACGTCTTTCACTTGTTCGGCACGTCCCGACGTTCGACCTCGCCACCCGCAATCCGCGCCAGATAATCCTTCTTGCTGAACTGCATGTGATCCACACAGAGCTGGGCCAGTGCCCAACTGTCACGGCCCTTCAACAGCTCGATCATCAACTCGTGCTGGCGGCGCGATTGTGCCAGCCCGTCGCTGTCGGCGAGGTTCTTGGCGCGCATCGGCAGGGTCAGGTTCATGTAGTCCTGCAGCGAGCGCACCAGATAGGGATTGCCGCACGCTGAGAACAGCGCGAGGTGGAAGGCGTCGTTGGCCTCGTGGATGCCGCGCAGGTCCTGCAAATCCGCTCTCGCGCAATATTGCCGCTGCAATGCGGAGAGCTCGTCGATCAGGCCTTGCGGAGCGGGCAGGGGGATCATCAGCGCCGCCTGCCGGGTCAGCATCTCCCGGACCTCGTAGATCTGCCGGACCTCTTCGGCCGAGTAGAACCGCACGGTGGCGCCGACATTCTTTTCACGGCGGACGATGCCGCGGCGCTCGGCATCCACCAGCGCCTGGCGCACGAAGTGGCGCGAGGTGCCGTAAGCCGACATCAGCGCGTCTTCCGTGAGGCGCGCGCCTGGCGCGAGGCGGCCGAAGATGATGTCCTCCTCGAGCCGCGCGACGATGTCGTCCGGATCGTCGCGCCGGACCGTCATGCTGTCTGCGGTGTGAGTGTCGGACATGCCCTTGGCCCCCCGGCGCCTGGCCGGTCCGTCCTGTGGAGCAGGGAAGGCTCGGATTGTCAATAATCTGGTCGTTTTCCAGGACGGAGATCCAGAAAATGGCAGGTTTGGCGTCAGCCTTATTGACAATCAGGGGGTAGGCTGTACGACAATGACCCGGTGATGGGAGTGGCATGATGACGAGTGGGTTGCGCAAAGGGCTGACGAGCTATGGCGATGCCGGCTTCTCGCTGTTCCTGCGCAAGGCGTTCATCAAGGCCATGGGCTATTCCGACGACGCGCTCGAGCGTCCGATCGTCGGCATCACCAACACCTATAGCGACTACAATCCCTGTCACGGCAACGTCCCGCAGATCATCGAGGCCGCCAAGCGCGGCGTGATGCTGTCGGGCGCGATGCCGTTCGTGTTCCCGACCATCTCGATCGCGGAGAGCTTTGCGCATCCGACCTCGATGTATCTGCGCAATCTGATGGCGATGGACACCGAGGAGATGATCCGGGCCCAGCCGATGGATTCGGTGATCGTCATCGGCGGCTGCGACAAGACACTGCCGGCGCAGGTGATGGCCGCAATCAGCGCCGACCTGCCGACGGTGGTCATTCCCGTTGGCCCCATGGTGGTTGGTCATCACAAGGGCGAGGTGCTGGGCGCCTGCACCGATTGCCGCCGTCTCTGGGGCAAGTATCGCGCCGGCGAAATGGACGATGTCGAGATCGAGGCGGTCAACGGCCGGCTCGCGCCGTCGGTGGGTACCTGCATGGTGATGGGCACCGCCTCGACCATGGCCTGCATGATCGAAGCCATGGGTCTGTCGCTGCCGATGAGCGCGACCATTCCCGCGCCGCATGCGGAGCGCTTTCGGCTTGCCGAAGCGAGCGGCAGGGTGGCCGCCGAGATGGCCAAGACCAAGGGTCCGAAGCCGAGCGAATTGCTGACGCCTGCATCTTTCAAGAACGCCCAGGTCGTGCTCCAGGCGATCGGCGGCTCGACCAACGGCCTGATCCATTTGACCGCGATGGCGCATCGCTCGCCGCACCGGCTCGACCTTGGGGTGTTCGACCAGATCGGCCGCGAGGTGCCGGTGCTGATCGATCTCAAACCGTCCGGCGAGCATTACATGGAGCACTTCCATCATGCCGGTGGTGTGCCGAAGCTGCTGGCGCAGCTCGGCGATCTCGTCGATCTCGATGCGACGACCATCACAGGGCAGACGCTGCGCGATATCGCGGCCAACGCTGAAGACGTGCCCGGCCAGGACGCGATCCGTCCGCGCGACAATCCGATCAAGAAGGAAGGCGGCCTCGCCGTCCTGCACGGTAATCTCGCCCCGCGCGGCGCGGTGATCAAGCAGTCGGCTGCAAGCCCAAAGCTGTTGCAGCATACGGGCCGTGCGGTGGTGTTCGAATCCGTCGAGGACATGACGCTCCGGGTTGACGATCCCGATCTCGACGTCACCGCCGATGACGTGCTGGTGCTGCGCAATGCCGGTCCGAAGGGCGCGCCCGGCATGCCCGAGGCGGGCTATCTGCCGATCCCGAAGAAGCTCGCGCGTGGCGGTACCAAGGACATGGTGCGCATCTCGGATGCGCGCATGAGCGGCACCGCGTTCGGCACCATCGTGCTGCACATCACGCCGGAATCCGCTGTCGGCGGGCCGCTGGCGCTGGTGAAGAACGGCGACATGATCCGGCTCGACGTCGCCAAGCGCAGCATCGAGCTGCTGGTCGATGCGGCCGAGCTGGAACGGCGCCATGCCTTATTGAAGCCGGCAGCCGCTCCCGACGAGGCGCGGCGCGGCTATGCCTGGCTGTTCAACGAGACCATCATGCAGGCCGACGAGGGCTGTGACTTCGATTTTATGCAGAGGACTGGGAAGAAGACGGATAAGGGGTGACCAACCACCCGAACGAACGCTCAGACCGCACAAGCGGCGGGCGTAAAACAGGGGGAAACGATGATTGCACGATCCAAGCTTGTACTGGCGGCAACGGCCGCTGTTCTCTTCGTCACGGGCGCATCGGCACAGGAGGTGAAGCATTATCGCTTTGCCTACGATCAGCCGCGCAATACCGGCTACTCTATCGCGGGCGACCTCTTTGCCGAAAAGCTCAAGGAATTGAGCAAAGGCACCATGATCATCGATCAATATCCGGGCGCGCAGCTCGGGCAGGAGCCGCAGGTGCTCCAGCTCGTGAAAGCGGGCGACGTCGAATTTGCGATCATCTCCTCGGCAAACACCGCGACGATCTCGCCGCAAGCGGGCGTGATGTCGTTGCACTTCCTGTTCCGGGATGAGAACCACGTGGTCAAGGGGCTGGCCGATCCAAAAGTGTTCGAAGCCCTCAAGACCATGATCGACGAGACCACGCAGGGCCTCCATGTGATCGCGACCGGCTCGCAGGGCGTGCGCCACATGTACTCCAAGAAGGAGATCCATAATGTCGGCGACATCAAGGGCCTGAAGATCCGGGTGCAGGCGACCGCGACCGAGGACACCATGTTCCCGGCCTACGGCGCCCAGACCGTGCACATGCCGTTCGGCAGCGTCTACACGAGCCTGCAGACCGGCGTCGTCGACGTCGCCGAGAACAGCATCAATGTCTACCTCGTCAACAAGCACTACGAGGTCGCCCCGGTCCTGAACATCACCGAGCACGAGGCCAACAACGCGCTGGTGTTCATCTCCGACAAGCTCTGGCAGAGCCTGTCGGCCGAGCAGAAGGGCTGGGTGCAGGCGGCGGGGAACGAGGTCAGCTCCAAGGAGCCGCAGAAGGCCTTCGACCTCGAACGCACCGCGGCAGAGAAGCTGAAGAAGATGGGCGTGAAGATCGTCGACAACGTCGACAAGAAGACCTTCACGGCGGTCGCCGATCCCTATCTCGACAAGCTCGCCAAGGAGCTCGGCCCGCACGCCGAAAAGATCAAGGATTTGATCCGGTCGATCAACTAGGCCGCCCGCGGAAATGTCCGTGCCTCCACGAGTCGTTCCGGCGAAGGCCGGGACCGATACGCCGCGGCGGAGCTTGGGGCAGGGTAGCCACCAGCTTGCTTTGGCCACATGCAGCTGGGGCTATGGGTCCCGGCCCCCGTGCGCAGTAGCGCACTAGGCAGGGACGACATTAATGGCCATCGCCGACAAACTGCTGGTGCAACGACAGCGCCACCTCAAATGGCGCGGGCTCGACTGGCTCGAGCTCGCGCTGATGATTCTCTGCGGCGTGCTCTGCTTCGGCTTCTCGCTGTCGGTGACCGCCGACATCGTCACCCGCACCATCGGCCATCCCTGGCTATGGCTCCAGGAAGTGACCTCGACGCTGTTCATCTACGCGATCTTCGTCGGGACCGCGGCCGCGACCCGGCGCAATGACCACCTTTATCTCACCGCGATCTCAGAGGCGTTGCACGGCACCTCACGGCTGATCGTGGAAGTGATCATCCGCCTTGTGGTGCTCGGCGTCGCCTTCTGCCTGATCTGGTACGGCTATCAGAACTATCTCCGCGGCTTCGGCAGTTTCCGCCTGCCGTCGGGTACGCCGATCGCCTCGCTCTACGCGATCATTCCGCTGTCGGGCGTGCTGATCGGCCTGTTCACCATCGAGCAGCTCGTCAACGGTCTGCGCAACGGCTTTGACCACCCCGAGCCGCCCGAGGAGGACGACGGGACGCCTGTCATTACCGACGCACAGATGAGGACGCAGCCTTGAGCGCACCCATTGTTCTGGCGTTGATGACGGTCTGCTTCCTGTCCTTCGGCTATCTCGGCGTGCCCGTGCCGTTCTCGCTGATGGCCGGCGTCTTCATCGGCGCGCTCCTATCGGACGTCTCGCTCGCCGCGATCATCCAGAAAGTCTTCGACGGCGTCGATTCCGAGGCGCTGCTGGCGATCCCGTTCTTTCTGCTGGTCGGCGAGCTCATGAGTTCGGCCAATGTGGTGGTTCGAATAGCCAACCTCTCGGTATCCCTGGTTGGCCACATCAGAGGCGGCCTGTCGCAGGTCGTGGTCGTCTTCAGCATGTTCTTCTCGGAAATGTCGGGCTCGACCACCGCCGACGTCGCTGTGATGAGCCGCGCGCTGGGCGGCCCGATGAAGCGTGAGGGCTACGAGCCCGCCTTCATCGCCGCGATCATCGCATCCGCCTCGACGATTGCGGCGCTGGTGCCGCCGAGCATCACCGCGGTGGTCTATGGCGCGGTCGGCAACGTCTCGATCGCCGGCCTGTTCATGGCAGGCGTCGTGCCGGGCCTGATGATCGGCTTCGGCTTGATGATCTACTGCTATTTCTTCGGTCCGTCCGGGCTGCGCAAGCCGCGCGCGCCGCTGCGGCAGGTGGTGTTCGCGGCCGGCGATGCGGCGCTGCCGCTGATGATCCCCGTGATCCTGTTGGGGGGCATCCTGACCGGCTGGTTCACGCCGACGGAAGCCGGCGTCGTTGCCGTGGTCTGGATTGTCGTGGTCGTGATCCCCGCGCTCAACCGCGGACATATCAGGAAGATTCCCTACGATTTCTGCCTTGCGGGCCTGATCTTCTCGCTGCCGCTGATCACGATCGGCGCCGCCAATGCGTTCGGCTGGATGCTCGCGTATCTGCGCGGTGCAAGCTACATCGCCGAAGTCATTACTTCGCTCGCCGGCAACGATCCGCATCTGATCATGCTGCTGATGGTACTGCTGTTCACGATCGTCGGCGATTTCATCGAACCGGTACCGACCATCATCATCTTCATGCCGTTGGTCAACACGCTGACGGAAGCCGGCGACATCAACGCCGTGCATATGGGCGTGGTGCTGATCGCCACGCTCGCCTTCGGCCTGATCACGCCGCCTTACGGCCTGGTGCTGCTGATGGCCTCGAAATTCGTCGGCGTCAGTTTCGCAAAGGCACTACGCGCCGCGTTGCCGATCTATCTGGTGTTCCTCGGGACGATCGCGTTCGCGATCTACTTCCCGAGCGTGGTGCTGTGGCTGCCGCGGCAGGTGCTCCCCGAGTCGGTCGGCTGCTTCAAGTCCCCCGCGGGGACGGGATACATCTGTCCGCAGTGAGAGCTACTTGCTCTTGCTGGTGAATTTCTTCACGGCGGCGCGGAACTCCTCCGTGTTCATCGCCATGATGATCTTGTGCTCCTCGGCGTCGAGCTGCTGCTTCACCGGCGTCATGGCGGCCTGGTAGACCAGCGATTTGGTGCCGGCAATCGCGGCCGGCGGGTTCTGCGCCAGTCGCTCGGCGAGGGTACGCGTTGCCGCCTTCAGCTCGGCGGCGGGAACGAGCTTCGCAACCAGGCCCCATTCATGGGCCTGCTGCGCAGTAAAACTATCCTCGGCGAGGAAAATCTGCAGCGCGCGGCGCGGGCCGACCGTGTTGACGATGCCGACCGTGGAGCCGCCATCCGGCGAAACGCCGATCTTGGCGTAGGCAGGCGTGAACTTGGCATCCTCCGCGGCAATGCAGAGGTCGGTGACGAAGGCGAGGCCCATGCCGGCGCCGGCCGCCGAGCCGTGCACGCTGGACAGCGAGATCTTCGGCATGCGCCGGATGATCTCGATGAAGGCATGATAGTGCTTCAACAGCTCGCCGACGACCGGCGTCACCGTGCCCGCTTCAGCCGCGGCGCCGATCGTCTGCAGATCGCCGCCGGCCGAGAAGGCGCGGCCTTCGCCTTCGAGGACCACGACCCTGATATCGTCGGCGCCCTCAATGTAGGCCGCGAGCTGTTCGAGCTTTTGTGCAATCGCCAGGTTGATCGAATTGAACGCGGCGGGCCGGTTGAGCGTGATGGTCGCGATTGGGCCATCGATTCGCAGCAAGGCGGGATCGTCGGGTCGTGAGACGGGAGCGGTCATCGGAAATCCCCGGCATGAGGTCGAAGCTCGAACTAAATCGCAGAAGGCGAGGGGTGACAATCCCCGCCTGGTGCTCTTGCGCAAGCCGGAACGATAGGCTCAAATGGGCAGGCCTTCGTTTAGGGACGGACACGAGCGCCGGCTCCTCCTAGGCTAGCAAGCCAAAATCAGAGAGAGGAGACGACATGGGTGACGCTCGTGTCTTGCGGAAATGGGCTGTCCAATGACGGATGGCCCGGTGGTCATTATCGGTGCCGGCCATGGCGGCTACCAGGTCGCGGCATCGCTGCGCCAGGCGGGATTTTCCGCGCCCATCTGCCTGGTCAATGACGAGGCGCATCTGCCCTATCAGCGGCCGCCGCTGTCCAAGGCCTATATCAAGGGCGCGGCCGGGCCGGAGAGCCTGATGTTCCGGCCGGAGAAATTCTACCAGGACCAGACCATCGAGCTCGTCGCGGGCCGCGCGGTGTCGATCGACCGCGCGGGGCGTAAGGTGCTGCTCGCCTCGGGCAGGACGCTGCCCTATGGCCACCTCGTGCTGGCGACCGGCGCGCGCAACCGGCTGCTCGATCTGCCCAACGCGAACCTTCCCGACGTGAAATATTTGCGCATCCTCGACGAGAGCGACGCGCTGCGAAACATCATCCCGTCGAAGACGCGGGTGGTGGTGATCGGGGCCGGCTTCATTGGCCTCGAATTCGCGTCCACCGCGCGCATCAAGGGCCTCGAGGTCGACGTGCTCGAACTCGCCCCGCGCGTGATGGCGCGCGCGGTGACGGCGGAGGTCTCGGAGTATTTTCAAGCGCGGCATCGCGAGGCCGGCATCCGCATTCACCTCGGCGTGCAGGCAACGTCCATCGAGGCGGAGGACGGCAAGGTCACCGGCGTCTCCTTGAGCGACGGAAGGCACCTGCCGGCCGACCTCGTCGTGGTCGGCGTCGGCGTGCTGCCGAATATCGAGCTCGCGGCGGAGGCGGGGCTGCCGGTCGCGGCCGGTATCATCGTCGACGAATATCTCTCGACCGCTGATCCCGATATCTCGGCGATCGGCGATTGCGCGCTGTTCAAAAGCCCGCGCTTCGGCGGATCGCAGCGGCTGGAATCGGTGCAGAATGCCACTGATCACGCGCGCTGCCTCGCGGCGCGGCTGACCGGCGACCGCAAGGCCTATGACAGCCATCCCTGGTTCTGGAGCGACCAGGGCGAGGACAAGCTCCAGATCGCAGGCCTCACCACCGGCTACGACCGCGTCGTGCTACGCGGTGATCCCGCCAGGAAGGCGTTCTCGGCGTTCTGCTACAAGGGCGACAATCTGCTCGGCATCGAATCGATCAACCGTGCCGGCGACCACATGTTCGGCCGCCGCCTGTTCGGCCTGGATCGCTCGATCACGCCGGAGCAGGCCGCCGACGAAAGTTTTGACCTGAAGGGCGCGCTGGCGTGAGCTCTCTCCCTCTCCCCGTTCTTACGGGGAGAGGGTTGGGGTGAGGGGCTCTCTCCGTAGATGAGATGAGCGTGAAACCCGTACCCCCTCACCCGGATTGCTTCGCAATCCGACCTCTCCCCGCAAGCGGGGCGAGGTAAGAAAGATATCAGCCTGCGTCTATGACCGCGGCGACTTCCGCGGCCGTCGGCATCGACGGTCCCGCGCCCATGCGCTGCACGGAGATCGAGGCGGCGGCATTGGCGAAGGCGAGTGCCGCGCGCAAGTCGACGCCGTCGGCAAGTTGCGCCGCGAGCGCTCCCACAAAACAATCGCCTGCGCCCGTGGTGTCGAGCGCCTTCACCACGCGGCCTTGCACCGAAATCTCCTCACGTCCCGCGAGCGCCAGCACGCCGCGCTTGCCGAGGGTCACACAGATGGTCTGGTCCTCGCGAGCCTGAAGTTTTCGCGCGACGTTGAGGATCCGCCCAGCCTCGTCCCTGTCGGACAACTCGACGCCGGCGAGGAGGCCGAGCTCGGTCTCGTTCAGCACGAGGATGTCGACCAGCGCGAGCAATTCGCCCGACATGGTTTGCGCCGGCGCCGGATTGAGCAGCGTCGTAGCGCCGGCCTCGCGAGCCCGCCGGAAGAACGCGGCGATCGTCGGCAGCGGGATCTCGAATTGGCTGACTGCCACATCGCCCTTCGTCAGCGGGACGGCCGCGACGTCATCGACGCCGACCAGCGCATTGCAGCCGGGAATGACGACGATGGTGTTGTCGGCCTCCGCCACCGTGATGATGGCCGTGCCGGTGTGCACCTCGGCGGTCTCGCGGATCGCGCCGAGATCGATGCCTTGTGCGCCGAGGAACGTCCTCAGCTCAGCGCCGAATGAATCCTTGCCCACCCGGCCGATCAACGTGGTCCGCGCGCCAAGCCGCGACGCCGCGACCGCCTGGTTGGCGCCCTTGCCACCCGGAAAATACAGCACCTGCTTGCCGGCGACGGTCTCGCCGACCCGGGGATGGCGATCGGCCGTCGCCACGACATCCATGTTGATGCTGCCGGCGACGAAGACGCGCCCCATCGTAACCCCTGCGAACGCTAGACCCTGACCTCGAACTCGTGCCTGACCTTGGCGATGTCGACAAGCGTCGGCAGGCCGGCTTCGTTGCCAAGGCGTTGGATCTTGAAGGTCGAGGCTGCCCGGGCAAAATCAAAATGCTCGCGCCAGCTTTTGCCGGGATGGGCGAGATAGGAATAGACATAGGCGCCGTGGAAGACGTCGCCGGCGCCGTTGGTGTCGATCACGCGCTCGCGTGGGATCGGCATCGCCGGCATCACCTGCACCGTTCCGGTCTCGTCGTACCAGAGCAGCCCCTTTTCGCCCATGGTGATGCCGCCGATCTTGCAGCCGCGGCTCTTGAGGTAATCCAGCATCTTCTCCGGCGTCAGATCCATCTGCTCGCACAGGCGCTCGGCAACGATGGCGACGTCGATGAATTCCAATAGCTCATGCGTGTTGGTGCGAAGGCCGCCACCGTCGAGCGAGGTCAGGATGCCGGCCTCGCGGCAGACCTTTGCGTAGTGGATCGCGGCATCGGGTTGATGGCCGTCGACATGCAGCGCGCGGCAGCCGCCGAGATTGAGCATCGGGAACGGATGGATGTGGTCGTCGTCGCGGCAGCGGACGATGGCGCGCTTGCCGTCCTTTGGCATGATGAAGGACAGCGAGGACTGGTTGACCTTCCGCCCATGCAGCGAGATCGCATATTTCGCGCACATGTCCATGAACATGCGGCCGAGCCAGTCATTGGCCGCGGTGGCGATGAGATCGGGCACGATGCCGAGCTTGGCGCAGCAGAACGCGGCGGTCACCGCATTGCCGCCAAAGGAAACCGCGTAGTCGGAAGCCACGTGCTTCTCGTCGCCGGTCGGCATGTGGTCGGTAATGAAGACGACGTCGATATAGGTCTGTCCGATGAAGAGAGCCTGCATTGCTTGTCCGTGATGCGCTTTGTGGTCCCGGCCGGCGTGCTTACTGTAACACCGGTTCCGCCGCGGGACCGCTGAAATTATTCGCAAAACCGCCGCTCGGAGTGCTTGAGGTCGGCATGCGGCCGGAATACGACCATCACCGGGCAATGCCAAGCCCGGACAAACGCCGTCTCTCGGTCCATGGTTCCGGGCCAGTCAACAGGGGGAAACATGATCACCGGCCTCGATCACGTCGTCGCACTGGTCAGGGATATCGGTGCGGCCAGGGCGGCCTATCAGACGCTGCTCGGGCGCGCGCCGGCCTGGCAGAACTCGGGCGAGGGCGCCGACCGGGTGCTGTTCACTCTTGCCAACATGACGATCGAATTGATGGCGCCGAACGGCTTCAGCGTGACCGCCGATCGCATGCGCGCGTTGCTCGGCGACCAGGAAGGCGTGCTCGCCAGCCTGTGCTTTCGTGTCGCGGACATGAGCAAAACGCACCGACGGCTGGAGCGGGTGGCGCTCATGCCGGATCCGGTTGCCGAGGTCGAAAGCAGCGACGCGGAGAGCGGCGCGGTCCTGCACTGGAAGCGGACGCGCGCCGCCACGGAGCTCACGCGCGGCGTGCGCATGTTCTTCCTCGAACTGGCTGATGAGCGCCCGCTTTCGAAGACCACTGATATCGGGCCGATCGATGCGCTCGACCACGTCGTGATCACCACCGAGGATTCCGATCGCGCCGCCGCGCTCTATGGCGCGCGGCTCGGGCTCGATCTGGCGCTCGACCGCTCGCACCAGGATTGGGGCCAGCTGATGTTCTTCCGCTGCGGCGATCTCGTCGTCGAGCTGGTGCGCCGCCCCGTCGCGGGCGGCGATTCCCTGCATGACCGCCTCTGGGGCCTGAGCTGGCGGGTGACCGACATCGATGCCACGCGCGCCCGCCTGATCGCTGGCGGACTCGACGTCACCGAAGTGCGCAACGGCCGCAAGCCGGGCACGCGGGTGATGACGGTGCGGACCGGCACCTGCGGCATCCAGACGGTCCTGCTGGAGCGCTCGCCGAAGCCGGTGGATTAGGTTAAGTCTCTCCCTCCGTCATTGCGAGCGCAGCGAAGCAATCCAGAATCCCTCCACGGTAGCAGTCTGGATTGCTTCGTCGCAAGGGCTCCTCGCAATGACGGCGAGCGCGTGTTACATCCGTCCTGAGACCACCCAGCGAGCAACCGGTTTGGCGAAAGCAGCGGCAAAGCGAACTCTGAAATGGCAGCGCGATCCCGAGGGGATGCGGTTGCGCATTCTCGAAGCCGCCAAGCAGGAATTCTCGGCGCACGGGCTCGCCGGTGCGCGCGTCGACCGCATCGCGGCCAACGCCGGCGCCAACAAGCGGATGCTCTATTATCACGTCGGCAACAAGGACGAGCTCTATCTCGCGGTGCTCGAAGGCGCCTATGACAAGATCCGCAGCGAGGAGCGCGGGCTCGATCTCGAACATCTCGATCCGCCCGAGGCCATCAGGCGCCTGATCGAGTTCACCTGGAATTATTTCCTGCGCAATCCCGAATTCCTGTCGCTGCTCCAGACCGAGAATCTCGCGCGCGCAAAGCATCTCAAGAAATCGACCAAGGTCAAGTCGATGCACTCGCCCTTCGTCGAGATGATCGGCACCGTGGTGCGGCGCGGTGTCTCCGGCGGCGACTTCAAGGTCGCCGTCGACCCTGTCCAGCTCTACATCTCGATCGCGGGACTGTGCTTCTTCTATCTGTCGAACTCGGCGACGCTCAGCGTGATCTTCGGTCGCGATTTGCTGGCCAACGACGCCAAGGACGAGCGGCTGGATCACATGGTCGGCCTCGTGCTGGCAGCGCTGACGGGACAGTCGGCCGCGCTGGTAGCCATGACCAAGGCGCCGAAGTCGCGCGCCGCGGTGGCGCAGACGGTTTAGCGGTGTAACTCGCTACAGCTCGATGGGTTATCGGCGTTTCTCCGACCTCAGCCGTCATCGTCCGGCTTGACCGGACGATCCAGTACTCCGAGACGGTCGTGGTTGAGCCGACAAGCTGCGGCGTACTGGATTCCCCGCCTTCGCGGGGAATGACACCGAAGATGTGGCATCCAGACGCGTCCCTCAAACCTTCCGGAACTCCCGCACAAAACGTCGCAGGAAAACCGCTGGACAGTATTTACCCAACGGGTTAATTTCTCGCTCAACGAACAAGACGACCGGGAGTGAGACGTGGCTGAGCTGAAGCCGCAGAGTGCGGTGTCCAAGATGCTGAACGCGGCCTGGATCCGGCCGTTTTTGTTCCTGGTGTTCATCGTCGTCGCCTGGGATCTCGCGATCCGGCTGTTTAGGATTCCCGCCTACCAGATTCCGTCGCCGGGCGATGTCATTGCGGTGCTGCGCACCGATTGGCCGGAACTGCTGCGCCAGTCCTGGCCGACGACCTATGCCACCGTCTGCGGCTTCGCGCTCTCGGCGCTGTTTGGGATCCCCATCGCGATGCTGATCGCGGGCTCCAAGACGGTGGAGAGCTACGTCTATCCGCTGCTGGTGTTCTCGCAGTCCGTGCCGAAGATCGCGATCGCGCCGCTGTTCGTGGTGTGGTTCGGCTTCGGCATCATTCCGAAAGTAATCTCGGCGTTCCTGCTCGGCTTCTTTCCGGTGGTGGTCTCCGCCGTGCAGGGCTTCAAATCGGTCGATCCGGATATGGTCGATCTCGCCCGCGCCATGCAGGGCAGCCGCTTCCAGGTGTTTTGCGCGGTGAACCTGCCGCATGCGCTGCCCGCGATCTTCTCAGGCCTCAAAGTATCGGTGACGCTCGCCGTGGTCGGCGCCGTGGTCGGCGAGTTCGTCGGCTCCAATTCCGGCATCGGCTATGTGATGCAGCGCTCGATCGGCACCTTCGACCTGCCGACGATGTTCGCAGCGCTCGTGATCCTCGCGCTGCTCGGCGTCATCCTGTTCTGGATCGTGGACCGGATCGAGAAGCTGGTCATTCCCTGGCATGTCAGCCAGCGCGAGGACGTGATTTTCGCCTCTTAACAACAACCAAAGCAACGAACGGCCGCCAACGGCCGACGCAAACAACGACAAGGGAGAGTGACGATGAAGCGGTGGATAGGAGCTGTCTCGGCGGCGCTGATGGTGTTCGCGGCCATGCCGGCGCAAGCAGCCGACAAGGTTGTGCTGATGCTCAATTGGTATGTCTATGGCGAGCACGCGCCGTTCTATTACGGCAAGGCCAAGGGCATTTACGCAGCCGAAGGCATCGACCTCGAGATCCAGGAAGGCCGCGGCTCGGCGGCGACCACGCAGGCGGTGGCCGCCAAGACCGCCGATTTCGGCTATGTCGACGTGCCCACCATGATGCGCGCCGCGATCAAGGGTGCGCCAGTGGTTGCGACTGGCGTGCTGCTCCAGACCAGCCCGATGTCGGCGATGGGTTTCGTCGACAAGAACATCAGGAAACCCGAGGATATCAAGGGCAAGACGGTGGCGATCACGCCGGCCGATTCCATGACCCAGATCTGGCCGCTGTTCCTGAAGAAGACCGGCCTCAAGGAAAGCGACTTCCAGACGGTGGCGGGCGATGGCCAGACCAAGCTCAACGCGGTCATCAACGGCCAGGCTGACCTCTTGCTCGGCTACGTCATGGACCAGTCGATGAAGATCAAGGACGCCACCGGCAAGGATGTCTATCCGATCAAGTTCGCCGACTACGGCATCAACATGGTCTCCTCCGGCATCATTGCCAATACTGATTATGTGAAGGCCAATGCCGATCTCGTCCGCCGCTTCATGTCGGCCACGACCAAGGCGGTCGAGGCCGCTGAGAAGGAGCCGAAGGCCGCGGCGCAGTCGATCCTCGATGCCAACCCCAAGGGCGGCAAGATCGACACGCTGACGCAAGGATTTGAGCTGACCATTCCGCTCTACCGGACGCCCGAGACCAAGAGCAAGCGGCCGTTCCAGGTCACCGACCAGAACATGACCGAAACCGTGAACCTGATGGTCGAATATGGCGGGCTCGATGCCAAGGCCAAGGAGAACCCGAAGGCGTTCTATACCAACGACTATCTGCCGAAGAGCGGCTCGTGAAACCTGCGACAACCATGAACGAAACCCTGCAACCGGCCGCGCATCTGAGACTGGTGAGCGACCGGGCTGCCGGCGATGCGTCGGGCATCAAGCTGTCAGGCGTGTCGAAGACCTACCGGACGCGCGACGGCGATGTGCCGTCGTTGCGGCCGCTCGACTTCCACATCAATGACGGCGAGTTCTTCGTCGTGGTCGGCCCATCAGGCTGCGGCAAGTCCACGCTGCTCAAGCTGATCTCGGGACTGCTGCCGCCGACCACGGGCGAGATCCTGGTCGAGGGCGAGAAGGTGACGGCGCCGCACGGCAATGTCGGCATCGTGTTCCAGAACGCGCTGCTGCTGCCATGGCGCAACATCCTGTCCAACGTGATGCTGCCGATCGACATGAAGCGGCTGCCGCGGCAGACATATCTCGACCGCGCCAAGGCGCTGTTGAAGCTGGTCGGGCTGGAAGGCTTCGAGAAGAAGCTGCCCTGGCAGCTCTCCGGCGGCATGCAGCAGCGCGCATCGATCTGCCGCGCGCTGGTACATGATCCCAGGATCATGCTGATGGACGAGCCGTTCGGCGCGCTCGATGCGCTGACGCGCGAGCGCATGAATGTCGAGCTGATGCGGATCCAGCGCGAGACCAGGAAGACGGTTCTGCTGATCACGCATTCGATCCCCGAGGCTGTGTTCCTCGCCGATCGCGTGCTGGTCATGACCGAGCGGCCCGGCGCGGTCGCCGCGATCTACGACGTGCCGCTGCCGCGGCCCCGTTCGCTCGACGTGATGGCCGATCCTGTGTTCACCGAACTCGTGCAGCGCATCCGCAAGCACTTTTTCTCGCAAGGTTCACTGGACTGACGACCATGGCACCGCGCCTGAAGCTGCGAGACATCACCTTCTTCGAGCGACCCGTGCATTTCGCGCGGCCGTTCCGCTTCGGCGCTGTTACCATCAACGCGACGCCGCAGCTGTTCGTGCGGGTCGAGATCGAGGTCGAGGGCAGGGGAAGCGCGGTCGGTGCCGCCGCCGAGCTGCTGGTGCCGAAATGGTTCGACAAGCGGCCGGAGCTGTCGCCGGCGCAGACGGTGGATGGCTTGCGCCGCTCGCTGGAAATCGCGCGGGGGCTTTATCTCGCGCGAAGCGGATTTCTCACGGCATTCGATCTGCATGCCTCATGCATCGGTGCCCAGGTCGCGACCTGTGCGAAAAAGAACATTCCGGCGCTGGCCGCAGCCTATGGCCCCGCGGAAATCGACAAAGCGATCCTCGACGCGCTGCTCCGCGCCGCCGAGACCAATTTTTTCGACGGCATGGCCGGCAACATCGCCGGCATCGATGCGCGGCTTTCGCCCGACCTGAGGGAAACCGATCTCACGACATTCCTATCGGGCCGGAAGCCGCTGTCGCGTGTTGCCATCAGGCATACCGTCGGTCTCGACGATACCGTTGAAGGTGAGGGCGGGGTTGCGGATGCCCGCGAGAACTCCGGTGCGAGTTATTTCAAGCTGAAGCTGTCGGGGGACCCCGTCGCCGATGCGGCGCGGCTGGCGCGCATTGGCAAGGAGCTCGATGCGCTGGACCGTGGCTACAAAGTGACGCTCGATGCCAACGAGCAATATGCCGATCTCGCGGCCTTGCATGAACTCATCGGCCGGCTCGACCATGACACTGCGCTGCGATCGATTTCATCCAGGCTGCTCTATAGCGAGCAGCCAATGCCGCGCGATGTCACGAGGCAGTCGCCGCTCGGCTCGCTCGCGGCGCGCGGCTTCATCATCGACGAAGCCGACGATACCTACGACGCGTTTCCCGCGGCCCGGGCGCTCGGCTATCACGGCATCTCGTCGAAATCCTGCAAAGGGCTTTACAAGTCCATCGTCAACGCGACGCGCGCGGCGAAATGGAGCGTGGGCGGCGAGAAGTTCTTCGTGACCGGCGAGGACCTGACCTGCCAGGCCGGGCTTGCCGTGCAGCAGGATCTTGCGCTCGGTGCCTTCATAGGCATCACCCATGCCGAACGTAACGGCCACCATTACGTCGATGGCTTCGGTGATACGCCCGCCGCTGAAGCCGATGCCTTCGCGGCCGCGCATCCCGATCTCTATGCGGATGCAGGGCAGGGCATCCGCCTCTCCATTCACAACGGCGATCTCCTGACGGGATCGCTTCATGCTGCGGGCTTTGCGACGTCGGTCCATCCGGATTGGTCGGCGCTTCGTCCGCTCGAACAGCCACAATCACTCTGGGAGCAATCGGCATGACCACCCAACGCCTCGGCCTCATCATGAACGGCGTCACCGGCCGCATGGGCCTCAACCAGCATCTGATCCGTTCGATCGTCGCGATCCGCGAGCAGGGCGGCGTCCGCTTGAAGAACGGCGACCGCGTGATGCCGGACCCGATCCTGGTCGGCCGCAGCGCCGAGAAGGTCGAGGGGCTCGCCAAGCGCTACAACATCACGCGCTGGACCACGGATCTCGACGCCGCCCTCGCCGACAAGAACGACACCATGTTCTTCGATGCCGCGACCACACAGGCACGGCCGGGCCTTCTGACCCAGGCCATCAATGCCGGCAAGCACGTCTATTGCGAGAAGCCGATCGCGACCAATTTCGAGGCGGCGCTCGAGGTCGTCAAGCTCGCCAATTCCAAGGGCATCAAGCACGGCACGGTGCAGGACAAGCTGTTCCTGCCCGGCCTGAAGAAGATCGCCTTCCTGCGCGACTCCGGCTTCTTCGGCCGTATCCTCTCGGTACGCGGCGAGTTCGGCTATTGGGTGTTCGAAGGCGGTTGGCAGGAGGCGCAGCGGCCGTCCTGGAACTACCGCGACGAGGACGGCGGCGGCATCATCCTCGACATGGTTTGCCACTGGCGCTACGTGCTCGACAATCTCTTCGGCGAAGTCGAGAGCGTGAGCTGCATCGGCAACACCGACATCCCCGAGCGTTTCGACGAGCAGGGCAAGAAGTACAAGGCGACCGCCGACGACTCCGCCTACGCCACGTTCCAGCTCAAGGGCGGCGCCATCGCCCACATCAATATGTCCTGGGTGACGCGCGTCTATCGCGACGATCTCGTCACCTTCCAGGTTGACGGCACACTCGGCTCGGCCGTCGCCGGCCTTTCCGACTGCATGATCCAGGCGCGGCAGGCGACGCCCCGGCCGGTGTGGAATCCCGACGAGAAGCGGCTGCACGATTTCTACGGCGACTGGCAGAAGCTGCCTGACAACGTCACCTACGACAACGGCTTTAAGGAGCAGTGGGAGATGTTCATCCGCCATGTCTACGAGGATGCGCCCTACAAGTTCACGCTGCTCGAAGGCGTCAAGGGCGTGCAGCTCGCCGAATGCGCGCTGAAGAGCTGGAAGGAGCGGCGCTGGATCGACGTCGCTCCGATCAAGGTCTGAAGTCAATTGGATAAGTCGCGATGTTTACCAAGCCGTCATTGCGAGCGAAGCGAAGCAATCCAGAGTGCCTCCGCGGCAAGAGTCTGGATTGCTTCGTCGCTTCGCTCCTCGCAATGACGGGGAGAGGTCTGAAATCATGAACAAGCCCGTCCTGTCGATGTCGTCCCTATCGCTCAAGCTGCCGAAAGCGGATCGCTCGATCGAGACCTACCGGCTCGCGGCCTCGCGGACGTTTCCCGCAAAGCTCGAGGGACCGCTGAACCGCATCGCGTTCTCGGCCGTCCATACCGTGGTCGATCCCTTCGCCGACAACGACCCGTGGCTCTCCGCTGCCGTCGACTGGGACAAGACCATCGCCTTCCGCGAGCACGTCTGGGACCTCGGGCTCGGCGTGGCCGAAGCCATGGACACCGCGCAGCGCGGGATGGGGCTGGATTGGCCGACCTCGCTGGAGCTGATCACGCGCTCGGTGTCTGCCGCGAAGCGACGCAACGCGCTGGTGTTTTCCGGAGCGGGCACGGACCATCTCCCGGTCGAGGACGCCAAAAATCTCGACGACGTGATCCGCGCCTATGAAGAGCAGGTATCGGCGGTCGAGAAGGTTGGCGGCCGCATCATCTTGATGGCGTCGCGCGCGCTGGCGAAGCTTGGCCGTAACGCCGACGATTACGCAAAGGTCTATGACCGTGTGCTGTCGCAGGTTCGCGAGCCCGTGATCATCCATTGGCTCGGCGACATGTTCGATCCGGCGCTGACGGGATATTGGGGCACCAGCGATCTCGACAAGGCGATGGATATTGCGGTCGCCATCATCAACGGCAATGCTGCCAAGGTCGACGGTGTCAAGGTTTCGCTGCTCGACAAGCAGCGCGAAATCGACATGCGCCGTCGTCTCGACAAGCGCATCAAGATGTACACCGGCGACGATTTTAATTATGCGGAGCTGATCGCCGGCGACGAACAGGGCTTTTCGCACGCGCTGCTCGGCATTTTCGACGCGATCGCGCCGGCGGCGTCCTACGCGTTGTCGCGGTTGGCTGCTGGTGACGAAGCGGGCTTCCACGACGTGCTGGGACCGACCGTGCCGCTGTCGCGGCACATCTTCAAGGCGCCGACGCGGTTCTACAAGACCGGCGTGGTGTTCATGGCCTATCTCAACGGCCACCAGGATCATTTCACCATGGTCGGCGGGCAGGAGAGCACGCGCTCGACGCTGCATCTGGCCGAGCTGTTCCGGCTGGCCGACAAGGCCGGGCTGCTCGCCGATCCGGAGCTGGCGACGCGGCGGATGAAGGCGGTGCTCTCAACGCACGGAATCGAATCCTGATGCGCGATTTTTCGTCCGACCATCGCTGGCTGTCGCTCAACACGGCGACGATCCGCAAGCAGGGTGATCTCGTCGAAATCGTCGACGCCTGTGCCAGGCACGGCATCCGCGCCATCGATCCCTGGCGCGACCAGGTCGCAGCCGTCGGCCTCGAGCGTGCCGCGCGCGCGGTGCGCGATGCCGGTCTCGACCTGTCGGGCTATTGCCGTGGCGGCATGTTCACCTCCGACGCGTCGCGCCGGAGCGAGGTGCGCGACGACAACCGGCGCTGCGTCGACGAAGCCAAGGCGCTGGGAGCCCCCTGCATCGTTCTCGTCGTCGGCGGCCTGCCGCAATATTCGCGGCCGGGCAGCGAGGCGTCGAGGGACATCGCCGGCGCGCGGACCCAGGTCGAGGAAGCGCTCGCCGAAATGCTCGATTACGCCAAACAGGCCAAGCTGCCGCTGGCGATCGAGCCGCTGCATCCGGCCTATGCGGCGGACCGCGCCTGCGTCAACACCACGAAGCAGGCGCTCGACATCTGCGACCGGCTCGACCCCGATCGCAGCGGCATGCTCGGCGTCGCACTCGACGTCTATCACATCTGGTGGGATCCGGAGCTGATGGGGCAGATCGCGCGCGCCGGCCGAGATCGCCTGCTGGCCTTCCATGTCTGCGACTGGCTGGTGCCGACCAGGGACATTCTCAACGACCGCGGCATGATGGGCGACGGCGTGATCGACATCAAATCGGTGCGCGAAGCGGTCGAAGCGCAGGGCTTTGCCGGCTATTCGGAGATCGAAATCTTCTCCAACGAGTGGTGGAGTAAACCGATGGACGAGGTGCTGCAAACCTGTATCGCGCGGCACAAGACGGTGGTTTAGGCCTTCCAGAATTTGTTGCGCGCGGCGGCGCCGATGGCCTGAGATGTCAAACGGTTGCGCGCAATCACCGGGGCATGCCGCGCCGGTAACCTTCTACTGTGCATGGGGTTGTTTTCGCGTTTTTTTGTTTTGAGGCCTCAGCCGATCGCGCAAGGCACGCTCAAAAAGCCGCGGAACCGCACCCGTCCACCCCTGACCGGCTGTCCGCTCACGGCATAGTTCGGGAAGCGCGCCAAGAAGCGTGAGACCGCGATGGCGCCTTCCAGCCGCGCCAGCGCCATGCCGGCGCATTGATGTGCGCCGGTGGCGAAGGCGAGATGCCGGTTCGGCGTGCGCGCGACGTCGAAGCTCTCGGGGTCCGGAAACTGCGCCGGATCGCGGTTGGCCGCGCCGATGCACAGCGTGATCGACGTGCCGGCGTCGAGCATGATTCCGCCGAGCTCGACCCGCTCCGTGGTCATGCGGTTGCCGAGCTGGTTCGAACTCTCGTAACGCAGCATCTCTTCGACCGCAGTTTTGATGAGGTCGGGGTGGTCGATCAGCCGCCGCTTCTGATCCGGGTTCCGGTCGAGCGCCACGAGGCCGTTGCCGATCAAATTGGTGGTGGTCTCGTGGCCGGCATTGAGCAGGAAGATGCAGTTGTGCAGCAGCTCCTTCTCGGTCAGCCGCTCGCCGTTGTCCTCGCCCTGGATCAGTCGTGTCAGCACGTCGCGTTCGGGGTTGCCAGGCTTCGCTCGTCGGCGTGCGACCAGCGTTTCGAGATAGGCGAGAAAATCCGTCACGGCCTTGTTGCCGCGGGCAGCGACTTCAGGCGACACGACCGGTTCGAGGGCGCCCAGGATCGCCAGCGACCACTCGCGCAGCGGCGCGCGCTCGTCATGGGGCACGTCGAGCAGATTGCCGATCACCTCGATCGGGATCGAGGCGGCGAAATCCTCGATCAGCTCGCAATCGCCTTTGACGGCGATGGCGTCGAGCAGTCCGTCGACCAGCTTGACGATATCGGGCTCCATCCCCGCGATCGCGCGCGGCGAGAGCGCGCCCATGATCAGCCGCCGCACGCGCGTATGCGCCGGCGGATCGTTGAAGACGAGGCTCGTGGTGTGGTGTTCGTAGAGCGGGGTGTCGCCGTATTTCGGCGCGAACTCGCGCTTCTTGTCCGAGCTGAACGATTTTGTGTTCTTGTAGGTCGTGACGAGATCGTCATAGCGGGTCAGGAATACGGTGCCGTTGCGCAGGCGCTTGACCGGCTCGTTCTCCCGCAGTGCACGATAAGTCGGGTAGGGATCGTCGTAGAATTCCGCCGTCAGCTTCTCCAGGTCGAAACTGGCCGCCAGTTCATTCGCACTTGCGTTCATGCCGCCATACTCGCCGGTTGAGTCCGATATGCTGTATTCGCTCTTTTGAGCGGCTCGATTCACCGTCTACAGTCGAGCTGCGATTTGCAAGCCGACCGGACAGGAAAATGCAGGCCCGCTCTGACGCTGCCGACACGGCCGCCGAGTCTAGCACTCATTGGCCAGACGATATCTTCGCGACCTTGCAACGCTTCGACGTTCGGCAGGTGCCTTACGTGCCCGACGCCGGCCATTCGAGGCTGATCCAGCGCGTGCTGGCATCGTCCACGATGCGCGGCATTCCGCTGACGACGGAGGAGGAGGGCGTGGCGCTTCTGGCGGGCGCCTGGACCGGCGGACAGCGCGGCGTGCTGTTGATGCAGTCGAGCGGGGTCGGCAATTGCATCAACATGCTGTCGCTGATCCCGATCCTGCGCTTTCCCTTCCTCACCCTGGTGACCATGCGTGGCGAGTGGGGCGAGTTCAATCCGTGGCAGGTGCCGATGGGATCGACCACGCAGGGCGTGTTCGAGCTCTCGGGTGTCAAGGTGCTCCGGGCGTCTAACGCAGCCGAGGTGCCGGTCGTGCTCGAGGCGGCGGCCGCGCAGGCCTACAACGCGCTCACGCCCACCGCCGTCCTGCTGTCGCAGCGCCTGATCGGCGCCAAGGTTTTCACCAAATGAGCAAGACCAATCTCCTCGACCGCCGTCAGGTGGTGTCCACGCTTCTCGCGGATCGCAAGGATGTGGTTGCGATCGGCGGCCTCGGCGCCTCCACCAACGACATGTGCGCGGCCGGCGATCATGCCCGGAATTTTTACCTCTGGGGCGGCATGGGCGGGGCGGCGATGATCGGGTTGGGCCTCGCTCTGGCGCAGCCAAAGTTGCCGGTGCTGGTCATCACCGGCGACGGCGAGATGTTGATGGGCATGGGCAGCCTTGCCACCATCGGCCTCCAGAAGCCGTCCAATCTCTCGATCGCGGTGCTCGATAACGAGGCCTATGGCGAGACCGGGGGCCAGGCCAGCCACACGGCCGCGGCCGCCGACCTCGTCGGCGTCGCCAGGGCCTGCGGCATCGGGGATAGCCGGTCTGTGACCACTATGGCCGAGGTCGAGGCCTTCGCCAAAGCCGTCCATGACGTCGCCGCCGGGCCGCGCTTTGCCAATGTGAAGATCGACAGCGCCAATCTGGAGCGGATTTTGCCGAGCCGGGATGGGACTTACATTCTCAACCGGATCCGCGGCGACCTCGGCTTCCAGCCAATCTAGGCGCTCCCGTCCTGCACGGGGACCGTGCGGGCACGGCGAATTTCCACTGGAATTACAACGCACTCAGGTTGCGATGCAGCATAGTGCTTGACTTTTGCGTGGGTGAGTGCTTACTCACTAGCATGAGCTCATTGCGTATGACGAGCGACCTGAGGCGTCAATTGATCCTCGGCGCCGCAAAGCGTTGCTTTGCCCGACACGGCTATACCGGCACCACGACCAAGAGCGTGGCGGCCGCCGCTGCCATTTCCGAAGCGTTGCTGTTCAAGCATTTCCCGTCCAAAGCCGCGCTTTACGCCGAAATTCTCAGCGACGAATGCGAGGCGGACCCGGCGCTCATGGAGCTGCTCGAACGGGAGCCGTCGACCGCCACGTTGGTCGAGCTGATCCGGGGCATGGTCGGGCATTTCATGCACATCGCCGACGGGCCCGACCAGGAAGAGGCCCAGCGCCTGCGATTGATGACCACGAGTCATTTGGATGATGGCGAATTTGCCCGTTTGCTATATGCCAAGATCGAGACGCTGATCGGGGCGGCCTTCGTCGCCTCGCTCAAGCGTGCGGTTGCCGCGGGGGACGCGCGGCCATACAACGGCGAACCGCTCAACCTGTTCTGGTTTGCGCATCACACCGTGATGACCGCTGCGCTGACCAGGCTGCCGGCCACGCCGTGTCTCGCTTACGGCAAGGCGAACGACCTCGAGCGGCAGCTCTGTGAGTTTCTCCTGAGGGGTATCGGACTTAACGACGCCGCAATTGCTTCGCATTTAGGCCGCGATCAGGCCGCGTGTGCGGACAAGACGGCGATTGCAGAGAGTGCATGACATGAACATCGTCACCGAACACAAGATTTCGGGCGAACCGATCGACAACAAGGCTCCCAAGCGTCCGGTCCGGCCGGTGCTCTGGTTCATCATCGTCGGCGCGCTTCTGGCCGTGCTCGTCGGTGGCCTCGTCTGGTTCAATTATTTCCGCGGCCAGATGATCAAGCAGTTCTTCGCCAACAACAAGCCGCCGCCGGTTGCGGTCAGCGCCGCCGAGGCGAAGTCCGAGGTGGTGCCGAACCTGCTGACCGCCGTCGGCGGGCTGTCCGCTGTGCACCAGGTTGACGTCAGCGCCGACGTCAACGGCCGCGTCACCGAGATCAAGTTCGAGCCGGGCACGCATGTCGAGGCCGGCACGCCGCTGGTGCAGATGTTCGACGCGCCGGAGCAGGGCGACCTCGCCAATTACAAGGCGCAGTCCACCGTCGCGCAGCTGTCGCTGGACCGCGCCAAGCAACTGGCGTCGCGCCAGTTCGGCCCGCAGGCAACCGTCGACACCGCGCAGGCCGCCTACGATCAGGCGCTGGCGGGTATCGCCAAGACCGAAGCATTGATCTCGCAGAAGCTGGTCCGCGCGCCGTTCTCCGGCGATCTCGGCGTCCGCAAGGTCGAGGTGGGCCAGTATCTGACCGCCGGTACGGCCATCGTCTCGCTGACGGATCTGTCGGAGCTGTGGGCCAACTTCACGGTGACGGAAAAGGACTCGGGCAACCTCAAGGTCGGTCAGCCAGTCCGGTTGAAGGTCGACGCCTATCCGGGCCGCACCTTCGACGCCAAGATCACGACGATCGAACCGCAGATCTCGGCCGACACCCGCAACATCCGGGTGCAGGCGACCATCTCCAATCCGGAGAAGATCCTGAAGCCCGGCATGTTCGTGACCACCACGGTGGTGCTGCCGGACAAGCCGGCCGTGGTCACCGTGCCGGAGACGGCGGTCGACTACACGCTGTACGGCGACTCGGTGTTCGTGATCACCGAGAAGAAGGAAGCTGACGGCAAGACCAGCCTGAGCGCGGTGCGCACTTTCGTGCAGACCGGCAGCCGGGTCGAAGGCCGCGTCGAAATCGTCAAGGGCGTGAAGCCGGGCGACAAGGTCGTCGCCGTCGGCCAACTCAAACTGCAATCGGGCGCGGCGGTGTCGATTTCGACCGACCCGGCTCCGCAGATCCCGGCGCAGCCGCCGCGCTACTGACATCGTACACGTTGCAGCATGATCCGGCACGGCCGGGTCATGCGCTTTGCAAGTCAAAGAAATCGAGATCGCCGCGATGCGCTTTACTGATATTTTCATCAAACGCCCGGTTCTGTCGGTCGTCGTCAGCCTGCTGATCCTGCTGATCGGCCTGCGCGCGGCGACGACGCTGCCGATCCGGCAATATCCGAAGCTGTCGAACACGGTCATCAACATCACGACCGTCTATCCGGGCGCGTCCGCGGACCTGATCCAGGGCTTCATCACCACGCCGATCGAGCAGGCGGTCGCTTCCGCCGAGGGTGTCGACTACATCACCTCATCCTCGGTGCTCGGCACCTCGACGATCCAGGTCTACATCAAGCTGAACTTCGATCCGAACCAGGCGCTGACCGAGGTTCTGGCCAAGACGAACTCGGTCAAATACCTGATCCCGAAGGAATCCAACGACCCGATTGTGACCAAGACCACGGGCCAGACCACCGCCGTGATGTATCTCGGTTTCTCGTCCGAAGAGTTGTCGGGCTCGGCGATCTCAGACTATCTGACGCGCGTTGTGCAACCGGTGCTGTCGACCGTCGACGGCGTCGCCTCCGCCGACATTCTCGGCGGCCAGACCTTTGCGATGCGGCTGTGGCTTGATCCCCTGAAGATGGCTGGCCGCAACGTGTCGCCTGCGGATGTCGCGACCGCGATCACCGCCAACAACTTCCAGTCCGCGGCGGGGCAGACCAAGGGCTATCTCATCGTCTCGAACGTATCGACGAATACGGGCCTGACCGACGTCAACCAGTTCAAGAAGATGATCGTCAAGGCCAAGGACGGCGGCTTCGTGCGGATGGAGGACATCGCCACCGTCGAGCTTGCGGCCCAGAGCACGGACGCGAGCGTCGCCTTCAACGGCGAGCACGCCATCTTCATCGGTGTGCAGGCAACGCCGCAGGGCAACCCGCTGACGCTGGTCAAAGGCGTGCGGGCGCTGTTCCCCGAGTTGGAACGCAATCTGCCGCCCTCGATGAAGATGAAGGTCGCCTACGATTCGACCAAGTTCATCCAATCCTCGATCGACGAGGTCGAGAAGACGCTGGGTGAAGCCGTGATCATCGTGATCGTGGTGATCTTCCTGTTCTTGGCGTCGTTCCGTTCGGTCATCATTCCCGTCGTCACCATCCCGCTGTCGATGATCGGCGTCTGCACGCTGATGCTGGCGCTGGGCTTCAGCTTCAACCTGTTGACCCTGCTTGCGATGGTGCTCGCGATCGGACTCGTGGTCGACGACGCCATCGTCGTGGTCGAAAACATCCATCGCCATCTGGAGGAAGGGAAAACGCCGGTCCAGGCATCGCTGGAAGGCGCGCGCGAAATCGTGGGTCCCGTCGTCTCGATGACCATCACGCTCGCGGCCGTGTACGCGCCGATCGGTTTCCTCGGCGGACTGACCGGCTCGCTGTTCCGCGAATTCGCCTTCACGCTTGCGGGCTCGGTGATCGTGTCCGGCGTGATCGCGCTGACGCTGTCGCCGATGATGTGCTCGGTGCTGCTGAAGAACACCGAAGAGGGCCGTTTCGCCAAGGCGGTCAACAAGGTGTTTGGCGCGCTGACGCGGTGGTACGGGCGCAGGCTCGACCGCTCGCTTGACTACAAGGCCATCACCGGCCTGTTTGCGGTGACCATCCTCGGGCTTGTCGGCTTCCTTTACATGCACACGTCGAAGGAGCTGGCGCCTGAGGAAGACCAGGGCATCGTGTTCGCGGTGACCAAGGCGCCGAAATACGCCAACATCGACTATGTCGACTTTTACGGCGAGAAGCTCGATAAGGAGTTCCAGAAATTCCCCGAGACCGATCTGCGCTTCGTGCTGAACGGCATCAACGGCCCGCAGGGCGGTATCGCCGGCATGCTGCTGAAGCCGTGGGAGGACCGCAAGCGCTCGTCGATCCAGCTCAAGTCGCTGGTGCAGGCCGAGCTTTCCAAGATCGAGGGCGTGCAGGCGTTCGCGTTCAACCTGCCGCCGCTGCCGGGCGGCCCGGGCGGCCTCCCGGTGCAGATGGTGATCAACTCCACCGCCAGCTTCCAGACTGTCTATGAGCAGATGGAGAAGCTGAAGGCTGCTGCCCGCAAGAGCGGAATGTTCATCGTCTCAGACAGCGACCTTGCCTACAACCAGCCGAACGTGAAGGTGACGATCAACCGCACCAAGGCGCAGGATCTCGGCGTCAGTATGCAGAACCTCGGCAGCTCGCTCGCGGTGCTGCTCGGCGGCAACTACATCAACCGCTTCAACCTCGAGGGCCGTTCCTATCAGGTCATCCCGCAGGTGCCGCGCGGCCAGCGGCTCTCGCCGGAATCGCTTGCCGGCTACTATGTGACGACCAACACCGGCCAGCAGCTTCCGCTGTCGACGGTGGTGTCGATCGAGACCAAGACCGAGCCGAATTCGCTGACACATTATAATCAGCTCAACTCGGCGACCTTCTCGGCAGTGCCGATGCCCGGCGTGACCGTCGGTGCGGCGGTCGACTTCCTCGAGAGCGAGGCCAAAAACCTGCCGCAAGGCTTCAGCCATGATTATCTTGCTGACAGCAGGCAGTATGTGCAGGAAGGCAACCAGCTCGCGATCACGTTCGGCTTCGCGCTGATCATCATCTTCCTGGTGCTGGCGGCGCAGTTCGAGAGCTTGCGCGATCCGCTGGTCATCATGATCTCGGTGCCGATGGCGATCGTCGGCGCGCTTATCCCGCTGTTCTTCGGCGTGGCGACCATGAACATCTACACCCAGGTCGGCCTGCTGACCTTGGTGGGCCTGATCACCAAGCACGGCATCCTGATGGTGGAGTTCGCCAACGAGCTCCAGATCAACGAGCGGCTCGATCGCCGCTCCGCCATCGAAATGTCGGCCCGCATTCGTCTGCGGCCGATCCTGATGACCACGGCCGCGATGGTGACGGGCCTGATCCCGCTTCTGACCGCGACCGGCGCAGGCGCGGCCAGCCGCTTCTCGATCGGTCTGGTGGTCGTGGCCGGCATGTCGATCGGCACGTTGTTCACGCTGTTCGTGCTGCCGGCGGTCTATGTGGTGCTGGCGACGGACCATCGCGCGGCGGCCGATTCCGAGCGGAACAAGCAGGTCAACGACCTCGACCTCAACGCCAAGGCGCTGCGGCCGACCTGAGGCCCACGGATAAAGCGAACCCAAGGGCGGCAGCGGCCAATCCGCTGCCGCCCTTTTCTATTTGCCTCGGGGGCTGGCTGCCATCAGGCTTTCCCGCGCTCGCGAGAGACAAGGTCGGGTCTTCTTGCTAGGTTCGGCGGGATGAGCCTTTCCCTCCATCCCGACACCCCGCAAGCCAGGACGCTGCCAAGCGCAGCGCCGGTTGCCGTCGCGTCCGGCACGACGCCAGGGCAGGGGATCAAGAGCCGGCTCTTCACCAAATATGTCGCGCTGTTCGTGGCTGTCGTCGCGATCGCGCTGCTGGCGAACGGGCTGTTCGAGGTCTTCTTCTATTATCGCGAGCACAAGGCCGCTCTGGTCCGGGTTCAGCATGAACAGGCGGAGGCGGCCGCGGCCAAGATCGGTCAGTTCGTCAAGGAAATCGAGAGCCAGCTCGGCTGGACCACGCAGCTGCCGTGGTCGGCGGGCTCGATCGAGCAGCGCCGGTTCGATGCGCTGCGGCTGCTGCGCCAGGTCCCTGCGGTCACCGAGCTCGCTCAGGTCGATGCGACCGGCAGGGAGCGGCTGCGGGTCTCGCGGCTCGCCATGGACGCGATCGACAGCGGCATCGACCTGTCGGACGATCCGAAGTTCACCGAGGCGGTCGCGCACAAGGTTTTTTACGGGCCGGTCTATTTCCGCAGGGAGTCCGAGCCGTACATGACCCTGGCGCAGGCGGGGTCGCGCAAGGATGCCGGCGTCAGCATCGCGGAGGTTAATCTCAAGCTGATCTGGGACGTCGTGTCCCAGATCAAGGTCGGCGAGCATGGACACGCCTACGTGGTCGGTCCGGAAGGACGTCTGATCGCGCACCCCGATATCAGCCTGGTCCTGCGCAACACCGATATGTCTGGCCTCGCGCAGGTGCGCGCCGCACTTGCCGGAGGCAGCGCCGCGCTCGACGCCCTGTCCGAAGCGCGCAATCTCCAGGGACAGAAGGTGCTGACCGCGTCGGCCCCGATCGCGCCGCTGCACTGGACCATGTTCGTCGAGCTCCCGGTCGAGGAGGCCTATGCGGCGCTCTATGCGGCGTTGGAACGGCTCGCATTCGTGCTGCTCGCGGCGTCGATCTTCGCGGTGCTGGCCGGGATATTCCTCGCCCGCCGCATGGTCGGCCCGATCCAGGCGCTGCGCCGCGGCGCCGAGCGCATCGGCGGCGGCGATTTCTCCCAGCGCATCTCGATCAGAACCGGTGACGAGCTCGAGGGTCTCGCCGACCAGTTCAACCACATGGGCGAGCGCCTGCAGGAATCCTATGCCGACCTGGAGAAAAAGGTCGAGGTGAGAACGGCCGAGTTGACCGAGTCGCTCGAGCAACAAACGGCTACGTCGGAAGTGTTGCAGGTCATCAGCTCGTCTCCGGGCGAACTCGCGCCGGTGTTCCAAAAGATGCTCGAGAATGCCACACGCGTTTGTGGTGCGAGTTTCGGCGTCATGAATTTGTGGGATGGCGAGAGTTTCACGATTGCTGCGGATTACAATGTGCCGCCCGCGTTCGCGGCCTCGCGGAAAGATATGGCAATCCGTCCTCATCCGGAGAGCGCGCTTGCTGAGGTCGTCAGGACACGTCAGGTTGTCCACGTTCACGATGTGCAACAAACTCCGGCCTATCTGGCCGGAGGTCCGACCATTCGTGGAATCTCCGACGTTGCCGGCGCCCGCACGATCATCATCGTGCCCATGATGAGGGACAGCGAGCTGATCGGAACCGTCGCAGTTTATCGCAAAGAAGTCCGGCCGTTCACCGACAAGCAGATCGCGTTGGTTGAGAACTTTACGAAGCAAGCCGTCATTGCAATCGAAAATACGCGGCTGCTGAACGAGTTGCGCAAGCGTACGACGGAGCTGTCGCAATCCCTCGACGATCTTCGCACCGCGCAGGACCGCCTGATCCAGACCGAGAAGCTGGCGTCCCTCGGCCAGCTCACGGCGGGGATCGCGCACGAGATCAAGAACCCGCTCAATTTCGTCAACAATTTCTCGGCGGTCTCGACCGAACTGATCGACGAGCTCAACGAGGCCTTGCAAGCGGCCTCGCTCGACGGCACGACAAAAGAGGAGGTCGAGGAGCTGACTGGCATGCTGAAGAGCAACCTCGAAAAAGTGGTGCAGCATGGCAAGCGCGCCGATTCCATCGTCAGGAACATGCTGCTGCATTCGCGCGAGGGCTCCGGTGAGCATCGCCCCAGCGATATCAACGCGATCCTGGAGGAGAGCCTTAATCTCGCCTATCACGGCGCACGTGTCGAAAGGCCCGGCTTCAACGTCACGATCGAGCGCGGCTTCGACCCCGCCGCAGGCATGGTCGATATCTATCCGCAGGAAATCACGCGCGTCTTCCTCAATCTGATCTCGAACGGCTTCTACGCCACCGCCAAGCGCAAGGAGAGCGCCGCAGACGCCTTCGAGCCCACCTTGCGCGCGGCAACCAGAACTCTCGGCGACAGGGTCGAGATCCGCATTCGCGACAACGGCACCGGCATCCCGTCCGAGGTGAAGGAGAAGATGTTCAATCCTTTCTTCACCACCAAGCCGGCCGGCGAAGGCACCGGGCTCGGCCTTTCCATGAGTCATGACATCGTCGTGAATCAGCACGGCGGCACGATCGACGTGAACACCGAACCCGGTGTGTTCACCGAATTCATCATCACCCTGCCGCGCATGATGGCGGCGGGCGACACTTCCGGAGGCAAGAGTTGAACGTTTACATTCTGGTCGTCGATGACGAACCCGACGTCGAGGCGCTGTTCCGGCAGCAGTTCCGGCGCGATTTGCGCGCCGGCCGCTTCCAGATGGAATTCGCGCCGTCCGCGCCTGATGCGCTGAAGCTCGCTGCCGAGGTTCGCGATCCCTCGTTGATCCTGATTTTGTCCGACATTAACATGCCCGGCATGAGCGGGCTCGACATGCTGCCGAAGGTGCGTCTTGCGCATCCGGACGTTCCCGTCATCATGATCACCGCCTACGGAGACGCCGAGACGCGGCGGAAGGCGATCGAGCGCGGCGCAGTCGGACTTCTCACCAAGCCCATCGATTTCGCGCTGCTGCGGCAGGAAATCGACACGAGGCTCGGACAAGCCGCATGACCGCGACTATCCTCTTCGTCGACGACGAGCCGGATCTCGAGGCGTTGGTCCTGCAAAAATTCCGCAGGCAGATTCGCGACGGGTCGGTAACGATCATGTTCGCGCGCGACGGCCTCGAAGCGCTGCAGTCACTCGAGCAGAACCCGCATGTCGACATGGTGGTCTCCGACATCAACATGCCCAGGATGGACGGGCTGTCGCTGCTGGCGAAGCTCCAGGAAGCCGAAGACAAGAAGTCCACCATCATCGTCTCGGCCTATGGCGACATGAGCAATATCCGCACTGCGATGAACCGCGGTGCGTTCGACTTCCTGACCAAACCGATCGACTTCGCCGACCTGGAGATGACGATCCAGAAGACCATCCGCCACATCGAAATGCTGCGTGAGGTGCGAGGCCGCCAGGCGGAGGCGGAGCGCGCCCATGCCGCGCTCTCGCGTCATTTCTCGCCCGAGCTCGCCAAGCGTCTGGCGGCCAGCGGTGAGAACGAGGGAATCGAAGTGCAGTGGCGCGATGTCGCGACCATCTTCACGGACATTACCGGCTTCACCTCGCTGGTCGAGAGTGCGCCGCCGGAGACGCTAGGCGCGCTTCTCAACGAGTATGTCGGCGGCATGACCGAAATCGTCTTCGCCCATGAGGGGACGGTTGCCAAGATCATCGGCGATGCGATCCAGGTGCTCTTCAACGCGCCCGGGGATCAGCCAGACTATGCGACACGCGCAATCGCCTGCGCACACGATCTCGACGCCTGGGCGGAGGACTTTTCCGCGCGTTGGAAGCCGAGGGGCGTGAATTTCGGCACCACCCGCATCGGCATTCACGCCGGGCCGGCGCTGGTCGGAAATTTCGGCGGCAATAGGTTTTTCGACTACACCGCGTATGGCGACTCCATCAACATCGCGGCGCGACTGGAAGCCGCGAACAAGCATCTGGGCACGCGGATTTGCGTCAGTGCCGGCATCGCCGAGGCGGCCGAGAATTTTCGGGGTCGTCCCGTCGGGGAGCTGATGCTGCGCGGACGCAGCGAGCCGCTGCGCGCGTTCGAGCCGCTGACGCCAGCCCAATTCGCTGCGCCGGAAACGGCGCTGTATTCCGAGGCTTTTGCCAAGATGGAGGCCGGTGATGCCGCGGCCATGCCGGCCTTCGCCGCACTGGTCGGCATGCATGCCGACGATTCCCTGGCCGGCTTTCACCTGAAGCGCCTGCTCAACGGCGCCAAGGGCATTCGCATGCAACTGGAATAGGAGTCCGACATGATTGGTGAATTCTCCGCCGGCAATTACCGTTTCATTCCGTCAGTATTTCAGTATTCGGCCGGTGCGGCCGCGGACGACGGCTACGAGATCGAGCGCGTCCGCTTCGACCGGCTGGTGCCGCTCGCGGAGGGGTTTGCGCTTGCCGCGAAGTATATTCAGGAGGCGGGGCGGCCGCTAACGGCGTTCTGCGCCTGCGAACTGCGCTCGCCCGCGGCCTTCAGCGAGGAAGGCTTTCGCGCATTCAACCTGCACTATGTGAAGACGCTGTCCGAATGGCGCATCTTCGACGGCACCACCAATCCGGTGGCGCGCAGCAATGTCTGTCCCGAGATCGATCCACCGGCTGAGCCGTCGTTCTATGCGTTTTCCTTCACGCGGCCGACATGCTCGAAGACGCCGAGCTTCGTGATATCCGGCGGCGCCGAGGCGCGCGAGGGCAACGGGACCTACGTCGAGCGCACCGTGCGCTACCGCGACCTCAGTCCGGAAGGCCTTCGCGAGAAGGTGCGCTTCACGACGACGTCGCAGATGGAGAACAGGATGACGGCCTTCGGCTTCGGCTGGAAGGACACGACCGGCGTGCAGGCCTATTCCGTGCACGACTTCCACCACGCGCTGGTCGACGAGCTGGTCCGCCGCGGGGCGTTGCGGTCCGGCCTGACCTGGCACTATGCCCGGCCGCCGGTCGTGGATCTCGAATACGAGATGGATTGCCGCCGCGTGATGCGCGAGGTCGTGATCTAGCGCTGGCGCGGATCGAGCGCGTCGCGCAGGCCGTCGCCGAGCAGGTTCAGCGACAGCACCACGAGGAAGATCGCTAGCCCCGGCCAGAGCGCCATCCAGGGCGCTTGGGTGAGGAAGCGCTGCGCTGCGTTGAGCATGCTGCCCCAGGATGGCGCCGGCGGCTGCTGGCCCAGGCCAAGGAAGGACAGCGCAGCTTCGGCGATGATGGCGGCCGCAATCGACAGCGTCGCCTGCACCAGCAGCGCCGGCAGGATGTTCGGCAGGATGTGCGAGAACGCGATCCGCCACGGCGGATTGCCGAGCGCGCGCGCCGCCTCGACATAATCCTCGGCCTTGACGTTCAACACCTGGCCACGGGTCAGGCGGATGAAGATCGGGGTTGCCGAGATGCCGATCGCGATCATGGCGTTGCCGAGGCTCGGGCCGAGGAATGCGGCGAGCGCGATCGCCAGGATCAGGAATGGGCAGGCCAGCATCGCGTCGGTCATCCGGCTGATCAGCGCATCGACGAAGCCGCCGCGATAGCCGGCGAGCAGGCCGAGCGGAACGCCGACGCCCAACGCGATCGCGACCGAGGTGAGGCCCGCGAGCAGCGACGCACGGGCGCCGTAGATGACGCGGCTCAGAATGTCGCGACCGAGCTCGTCGGTGCCGAACCAGTGCGCCGCAGTGGGCGGCTTGCGGACCAGGCTCCAGCTCGTCGCGATGGGATCGTAGGGCACGACGAGTGGCGCGAGCAGCGCGATCCCAACGAACAACGTGATCATGACAAGTCCGAACACTGCGGCCTTGCGTTTGAACAAGCGGCGCCGGGCGCGCCGCGCCGGGCTGTCCAGCTCGTCAGCTTGCACGATAGGAGCAGCGGCGGGCAGGGCGGCATCGGTCATGAGTCTAGCCCCGCAGCCGCGGATTGACGAGGATGTAGGCGACATCGGCAACCAGGTTCAGCGTGATGTAGACCGTCGCCGTCACCAGCACGACGCCCTGTACCACCGCGTAATCGCGGTTGAACACGGCGTCCACGATCAGTTTGCCGAAGCCGGGAATGGAGAAGATCTGCTCGGTCAGAACCGCCCCCGACAACAGCGTGCCGAGCTCGAGCGCACCGAGCGTGATGATCGGCGTGAGTGCGTTGCGCATGGCGTGCTTGAGGATGACCGAGCGTTCGGACAATCCCTTGGCGCGCGCGGTGCGGACATAGTCGCTTTCCAGCACCTGGAGCATGGCGCTCCGGGTGTGCCGCATCAGGACCGCCGAAATCGCATTGCCGAGCACGAAGGCCGGCATGATGGTGGCGGCGAGGCTCGCACGCCAGTTCTCGGTCAGCGGCACGTAGCCGGATGCCGGCAGCCAGCCGAGTTCGATCGAGAACAGGAAGATGAGCATAATGCCGAGCCAGAAATTCGGCGTCGAGATGCCCCACAGCGCAAACAAATTGGCGCCATAGTCCCAGACGGTGCCCCTTTTCACGGCGGAGACGATGCCGGCGGGAATGCCGATCAGGAGCGCGATCAACATTGCCATCGAGCCGAGCTGGAGCGTCACCGGCAGCTTCTGCGCGATCAGCTCGCGCACCGGCATCTTGTTGCGCAGCGATTCACCGAAATTGCCTGATAGAACGCCCTTGAGCCAATAGACGTACTGCACGGGGATCGGCTGATCGAGCCGGTATTGATGGCGGATCTGTTCGATTGCCGCGGGATCACGCTCCTCGCCGGCCATCACCAGTGCCGGATCACCCGGCAACAATTGCTGGAGCGAGAAGATCAGCAACGACACGAAGAACAGTGTCGGCACGATCTGCGCGATGCGTCGGGCGAGAAAGTTCAGCATGGCGCGGGCCGGTTGTCAGGCGATGCCACGCTCACTTGAACTTCAGCCCGACCACGCGCACCAGCCCGTCGGGCATCTGCCTGTAACCCTGGAGCTTGGTCGTGTGCGCAATCAGAAGCGTGCGGTGGTAGATGTAGATGATCGGCAAATCGTCGAGCAGGATCTTGGCCATCTTTTCGTAGATTGCTTTGCGCTCCGCGACATTGGCGGTCAGCCTTCCTTCTTCCATCAGCTTGTCGGCTTCGGGGTTCGAATAGACGCCATCGTTCTGCGGTGCCTTGCTGCGCATGAAGATATAGGAATTGCCGTCGGGATCGATGCGACCGCTCCAGTTGATCTGGAAGACCTGGAACTCGCCGGCCTGGGCCTGCTTGAAGGTGGTCGCGAACTCGACGACGCGGACCCTGATGTCGAAACCTGCTTCGGCGGCCATCGACTGCACGACTTGGGCGACGGCCTCGTATTCGGTCCCCTTGGGCACCATGTAGTCGACGGTTACGGGCAGGCTGACGCCAGCCTCCTTCAGCAGCGCCTTGGCCTTTGCGATGTCGCGACCGTGAAGGGGGAATGCCTTCTGGTAATACGGATGCGTCGGGCTGACCCATTGATTGCCGGGGGTGAACTCGCCGTTGAACACGACCTGGTTGATCGCCTCGCGATCGATCGACAGATCGAGCGCCTGGCGGACTTTCGCGGATTGGCTCAGCGGCCCCTTGGCTTTGTCGTTGCCAATATTGATAGTCAGGCCGAGATAGCCCAGCTCAGGCGCGGTCGACAGCACCAGCTTGGGGTCGGCACGGACATCCTTGATGTCGGTGGCGAGCACGCGCTCGATCAGATCGAGCCCGCCGGACTTCAGGTTGGCAAGGCGCACCGTGGCGTCCACGATCGGCAGGAACACCACGCGGTCGATATGGATGTTGTCCTTGTTCCAGTAGTCGGCGAATCTCTCGAACACCATGCGGTCCTGTTGTACGCGCTCGACGAACTTGTAGGGACCGGCGCAGACCGGATGCAGGCCGAACTTGTCGCCGGCCTCCTTAGCGGCCTTCGGCGACACCATCATGCCGGAGCGGTCGGTCAGCTGGGCGATCAGGGGCGAATAAGGCGTCTTGAGCACCAGCTTGATGGTCAGGGGATCGACGACCTCGACATGGTCGACGCTGGCGAGCTCGGACTTGCGGAACGAACCCGGCAGCGTCATGTGACGCTCGATCGAGAACTTTGCAGCTTCTGCATCGAGCGGTTCGCCGTCGTGGAATTTCACGTTCGGCCGGAGCTTGATGATCATCTCCTTGCCGTCGGCCGAGGTCTCATGGGACAGCGCGAGCTGCGGCACGATGTTGAGCTTCTCGTCGATGTCGAACAGCTTGTCGCAGAAGGCGGAGAACACGATGCGGCCGACATAGGTGCGGCCGATGCTGGGGTCGAGGATATCAGGGTCCTCGCCGATGCCGATGCGAAGCGTGGTCTGGGCTTGGGCCTGGGTTTGGGTCGCGCTCACGAACGACGTCAGCAATGCCGACGCCAGGAGTGCCAAACGCATAGGTCTCATCGCTCTCAACCTCTGTTTTACGGCTATGCCGGGTTCGTCCCCAATGGACTAACCCCGCTGCCGCGGACTGCTTCCGGGCCGCCGCTGAAGGCGGCGACCAATTTTTCGAGAACCGGGGAGAAGCCGCCGTCCGTTGGGACGATCGCCTCGGACGACGGCAGTTCCGACGTTCGGTGGCATGCCGTTGCATGTCCGATGCCATCCGGCACGAGCTGAGGCATTTCGCTGCGGCAACGGTCGACCACATAGGGGCAGCGGGTGTGGAAGCGGCATCCCGGCGGCGGATTGAGCGCGCTGGGGATCTCTCCCTGCAGCACAATCCGGCTGCGCTTTGCCCGCGGTTTAGGCACCGGGATCGCGGACAGCAGGGCCCGGCTATAGGGATGGCGGGGTGCGGCGAACAGCGCGTCCGCCGCCGCCGTCTCGACGATCTGGCCAAGATTCATCACCGCTACGTGGTCGGCAATGTGCTTGACCACCGCGAGGTCGTGCGACACGAAAATGTAGGCCAGCCCAAGCCGGTCCTGGAGTTCGCGCAGCAGATTGAGGATCTGCGAGCGGATCGAGACGTCGAGCGCCGAGACCGGCTCATCGCAGATGATCAGCTTCGGCTCGACCGCGAGCGCGCGGGCGATGGCGATGCGCTGGCGCTGGCCGCCGGAGAATTCGTGCGGATAACGCCGGGCCAGCCGCGGCTCCAGCCCGACCAGCCGCAAGATCTCCTCGACGCGTTCGCGCCGCCGGGCGGGCGGCACCAGATCATGCAGCGCCAGCGGCTCGGTCAGGATCTGCCCGACGGTCATGCGCGGATTGAGCGAGGCGTAGGGATCCTGAAAGATGATCTGCGCCTCGCGGCGAAAGGCGCGCAGCGCGCCGGCGTCGAGCGAGAGCAGATCGCGGCCCTCGAACCGGATTGTGCCTGCATCCGGCTCGATCAGCCGCAGCACCAGGCGGCTCACGGTGGATTTGCCGCAGCCGGATTCGCCGACCAGCGCCAGCGTCTTGCCGGCATCGAGCGAGAAGGAAACGCCATCGACGGCTTTGACATGCGCCAGCGCCCGGCCGAACAGCGAACGCTCGGCGACGAAATGCTTGACCAGCCCATCGACCTCGAGCAGTGCCATCACGACACCAGACGTTCGAGCGGCGCACGGATGCAGCGCGAGAGGTGGCCGGGACTGACCTCGACCAGCGGCGGCGGCGCCTTGGTGCAGGCGTCCAGCACGAACGGACAGCGCGCGGCGAAGCGACAGCCGGCGGGCGGCTGCGCCATGTTCGGAACCATGCCCTCGATCGTGGCAAGCTGTTCGGCGCGATGGTCGAGCCGCGGGATCGAGCCGAGCAGGCCGACGGTGTAGGGATGCTGCGGCGCCGAGAACAGCTCGTCGACCGGCGCGCGCTCGACGATCTCGCCGGCATACATCACCGCGACCTCGTCGCAGACTTCGGCGACGACGCCGAGATCATGGGTGATCAGGATGATGGCGGCGCCGCTCGCCGCCTTCAACTCGCGCATCAGCTCCAGGATCTGCGCCTGTAGGGTGACATCGAGCGCGGTGGTCGGCTCGTCCGCGATCAGCAGCCGCGGGTCGCAGGCCAGCGCCATCGCGATCATGACGCGCTGGCGCATGCCGCCGGAGAGCTTGTGCGGATATTCGTCGATCCGCCGCTCGGGCGAGGGGATGTGGACGCGACGCAGCAGATCGATCGCCCGTTCGCGCGCACTCCTGCGCGAGCCGCCGCGGTGGCGCAAAATCGTCTCGACGATCTGGTCGCCGATCGTGAAGCTCGGATTGAGCGAGGTCATCGGCTCCTGAAAGATCATGGCGAGCCGGTTGCCGCGAAGGTCGCGCAGCGTCTGGTCCGACGTCTTGAGCAGGTCGAAACCGTCGAAGCGGATCGCGCCGGAGATTTCTGCGCTCTGCTTCGGCAGCAGGCCCATGATCGCCAGCGACGTCACGCTCTTGCCGCAGCCGGATTCGCCGACGAGGCCGAGTGTCGCGCCGTTGGCGACGCTGAGATCGACGCTGTCGACCGCGCGGGTGACGCGGCCGTCGTCGCCGTGAAAACGAATACGCAGATCCTTGATCTCGATGAGGGGGCTTGCGCTCATGATTGTCTTGCGCGCGCTGCGGCGATGCTGGCGTCGATGACGCTGCGATCGGTGTTGCCGGCCGGGTTCTGCCGCGTCGGCATGGAGGCGCGGAAGTGGACCCAGAGCTCGTGGCTGACGCGCTCGAGCCGTTCGAGCTCGCCGAGCGGATCGGGATGATCGTCGGCGCGCAGGTCCAATGCCGGCCATTCCTCCTCGCCGTGGATCAGGAGCCCGGCGGACTGCTTGCCGCGCTTGTCGCCGCCGGCGGCCTCGCCCGCGCGCATCGCGGCGAGCAGGCGGCGCGGGAAGGGCAGGCTGTCATTGGCGATATAGGTCTTTGCGGTCTCGTCGAGCACATCGGCGCCCGCGAGCATGTTGCCGGCGATCGAGAAGCCGCTGCCCGCGATGTGTCCGCACCAATCGACGCAGTCGCGCCCGGTATGCGCGGCAATCGCGCCGCTGGCGTCCATGATGTGGATCTGGCGGCTCTCGCGGCCATCGTCGGTCGCGAGCAGGGCGGCCAGCGCATCGTGTGCGTTGAGACCCTGACGCAGCAGCTTGACGCCGTCGATGCCGTAATAAGGATTGAGGAAGGCCTGCGTCGCGATGGCGCCAAGGCCCGCAGCGATGTAGGGCACACGCGCGCCGACGGCGAAGAAGCGCGTGGCTACGGCGATGCCAAACTGGCCGGTAGCAGAATCGCGCGCGATGATCGACCAGGTCATGTGCTGCCTTTAGCGCCCTGCCGCGTAGCCCTGCATGCCGCGTGGATTGGCGGCGGCGCGGCGACGCGGACCGACGCGCGAGGCCGCGGTGAGGCGGCCTTCCGACCAATCCGGTCCGACCTCGACGATATGTCCGCGTTCGCGAAGATTCGCGATCGTCGCCTTCGGCACGCGGTTCTCGACCACGAGCACGCCGGGGCGCGCGGTGCGGGGCCAGAACGAGATCGGGAAATGCTCGGAGTGCCAGGCGGGGGCGTCGATCGCCTCCTGGAGATTGAGGTTGCAATGGACGTGTCGCAGGAAGAACTGCGTGATCCACTGGTCCTGCTGGTCGCCGCCGGGCGAGCCCCAAGCGAGGTAGGGTTCGCCGTCGCGCAATGCCATGGTGGGGGACAGCGTGGTGCGTGGCCGCTTGCCGGGCGCGAGCGAACTCGGTTGGTTCTCCTCCAGATCGAACATCTGCGCGCGGCTGCCGAGGCAGAAGCCGAGCTCGGGAATGATCGGAGAGGATTGCAGCCAGCCGCCCGACGGTGTCGACGACACCATGTTGCCGGCCTTGTCGATGATGTCGAAATGCACGGTGTCGCCGCGCACCTCGCCGAAGCGGCCCACCGTCGGCTCGCCGGCGCCGAGCGCGCCGACAGCCTCGCGCTGGCCCTCGGCGCGGCGCAGCTTGACCACGCCGCCAAAGCCCTCGACCGCACCGGGCCGGAGATCGAGCGAGGCCTTGTCGGTGACGAGCTTGCGGCGCTCGTTGTTGTAGGCATCCGACAGCAGCGTTCCGATCGGGATCTCGCTGAACTCAGGATCGCCGTAGAATTTCTCGCGGTCGGCGAAGGCGAGCTTTGCGCATTCGATCTGGAGATGGATGAATTCCGGCCCGGTCGGGTCCAGCCCATCGAGCGCAAAGCCCTTCAGCAGCGCGAGCTGCTGCAGCGTCACCGGACCCTGGCTCCAGACCCCGGCCTTGCAGACCGTGTAGCGGCCATAATCGTAGGTGAGCGGGGCCTCGACCGTCGGCTGCCAGCGCGCCATGTCATCGGCGGTCAGCACACCGCGATGTGGCGAGCCGCTGACGTCCATCACGTCCTGCGTCCGGCAGAATTTGTCGATGGCTTCCGCGACGAAGCCCTGCGACCACGCCTTGCGTGCGCGCTCGATCTCGGCGTCGCGGCCGCCGCCGCCACTTTCGGCTTCGCTCAGGATTCGCGCATAGGTCGCTGCAAGCGTCTTGTTGGTGAAGAGCGTGCCGGGCTTTGGCACTTCGCCGTTCGGGAGATAGACGGCGGCCGATGTCGGCCAATGCTTGCGGAATAATTGCTCGACGGTCTGGATCGTGGCGCAGGCGCGCTCGACCAGCGGATAGCCGTCGCGCGCATAGGAGATCGCGGGCTCCAGCACCTCGCGCACGCGCATCGTGCCGTAGTCACGCAGCAGCATCATCCAGGATTCGAAGGTGCCGGGGACGCAGGCCGCGAGCAGGCCGGTGCCGGGCACCATGTCGAGGCCTTCGCTCTTGTAATGCGCGATGGTGGCGCGAGCCGGTGCCGGACCCTGGCCGCAGATTACCTCGGTGCGGCCGCGCTTCACGTCGTGCACGATGATCGGAACGTCGCCGCCGGGGCCGTTCAGATGCGGTTCGACCACCTGGAGCGTGAAAGCGGTGGCGACGCCGGCGTCAAAGGCATTGCCGCCCTTTTCCAAGATGGCCATGCCGATAGCGGTCGCGATCCAGTGCGTGGTCGCGACGACCCCGAAGGTGCCTTCGATCTCGGGGCGTGTCGTGAAGGGATCGGGATTGACGATGCTGGCCATGGACTACCTCATTTGCGGCGCGCGCAATTGATCACAGGGCCAGGCCGCCGCCAAATGCGCAGGCTGCATGGCACGCGCGCGTCACGCCGGTACCGGCGCGGTGTTGACCGCATGGCAGGCGACGCCGTCGATCAATTCAGGTGCTTCCTTGCGGCAGAGATCGAACGCCAGCGGGCAACGCGGATTGAAGGCGCACCCGGGCGGCGGATTGATCGGGTTCGGGATCTCGCCCTTCACCGGAATGCGCTGGCGGCCGCTCATGGCAAGATCGGGCACGGCCCCCAGCAGCATCTTGGTGTAGGGCATGCGCGGACGGGCAAACAGCTCGCGCCCTTCCGCGATCTCGACGATGCGGCCGAGATACATCACGCCGACGCGGCTCGCCATGTGGCGGACCACGGCGAGGTTGTGGCTGATGAACATGTAGGTCAGGCCGAACTTGTCCTGGAGGTCGCGCATCAGGTTCAGGATCTGCGCCTGTACGGAGACGTCGAGCGCGGAGGTCGGCTCGTCGCAGACGATGAACTCCGCGTCGGAGGCGAGCGCGCGAGCGATCGCGATGCGCTGACGCTGGCCGCCCGAGAATTCGTGCGGAAATTTCAACCTGTCGTCGGGATGCAGGCCGACCAGGCTGAGAAGCTCTCCGACCCGCGCCTGGATGTCGCGCTCGCCCTCGATCAGGTCGAACGCGCGGATCGGCTCGGAGATGATGGCGTCGACCCGGAAGCGTGGGTTCAGGCTCGCATAGGGATCCTGAAAGATCATCTGGATGCGGCGGCGCAGTTTCCGCCGCGCCTGGGCCTGCCGCGGATCGGTCATCGAGATGCCGTCGATCAAGACGTTGCCGGAGCTTGGCGGCAGCAGGCCGACGATCATCCTCGCCACCGTGGTCTTGCCCGAGCCGGATTCGCCGACCAGTGCAAAGGTCTCGCCCTTCCTGATGTCGAAGGTGACGCCGTCGACGGCCTTGAGATATTCGAGCTGCCCGCCTTCGAGCATGCGGTTGAGCCAGGGTTTCGAGACGTCGAAGACGCGCCGCAGATTCGTGGCCTGGACGAAGGAAGTGCTCATGCCGCGCTCTCTGCCGGCACGCCGTCATAGAGATGGCAGGCGACCGATTGCGCGCCCCGTGGCAGTGGCTCCGGTCGCTCGACACGGCAGCGATCGAACGCCAACGCGCAGCGTGGATTGAACGAGCACCCGCGCGGAATCGCCGACAGGCGCGGCATGGAGCCGGGGATCTGCACCAGGCGCTTGTCGTCGCCCGCGAGCGTCGGGATCGCGCCCATCAGGCCCTTGGCGTAAGGATGCAGCGCGTTCTGCACGACATCCTGCACCGGACCGATCTCCGCGACGCGGCCGGCATACATCACCGCGACCCGGTCGGAGGTTTCGGCGATCACGCCCATGTCGTGGGTCACCAGCATCACCGCGGTGCCGTGGTCGCGGCCGAGACGCTTGATGAGCGAGATGATCTGCGCCTGCACCGAGACGTCGAGCGCGGTGGTCGGCTCGTCGGCGATGATCAGCTCCGGTTCGGCGCAGATCGCGAGCGCAATCACCACGCGCTGGCGCATGCCGCCGGAGAATTCGTGCGGATAGCCGTCGATGCGCTTTTCCGGAGCCGGGATTCCGACTTCGGCGAGCAGGTCGATGGCTCGGCGGCGAGCGGCGGTCTCGGACAGGTTCAGATGGGTTCTGATCGTCTCGATGAGCTGGTCGCCGATCTTGTACAGCGGATTGAGCGAGGTGAGGGGGTCCTGAAAGATCATGCCGATGCGTTTTCCCCGCACGCGGCGCATCTCTTCCGGCGGCAGATTGTCGATGCGCAGGCCGGAGAGGCGGATCTCGCCGCCCGAGATGCGGCCCGGGGAATCGATCAGGCCAATGACCGCGAGTCCGGTGACCGATTTGCCGGCGCCGGACTCGCCGACAACACCGAGCACCTCGCCTTTGGCGATGTCGAAGGAGACATTATCGATCGCGCGCAGCGTGCCCCGGCGGGAGGCGAACTCGACCTGAAGATTACGAACAGAGAGAACGGGCTCGGTCATGAACGCTGCATACTCATCGGAGTTTCGGGTTAAGCGCGTCACGCAGCCAGTCGCCGAGCAGATTGATCGACAGGATCAGCGCCGCGAGTGCGATTCCAGGGAAGGCGACGATCCACCATTCGCCCGCGAACAGATAGTTATTGCCGATGCGGATCAGCGTGCCCAGCGATGGCATGGTCTCGGGCATCCCCGAGCCGAGGAACGACAGCGTCGCCTCGGTGATGATAGCGAGCGCGAGATTGATGGTGGCGATGACGAGAATCGGTCCCATCGTGTTCGGCAGCACATGGCGCAACATGATCACCGGGGCGGGCAGGCCAATGAGCTGGGCGGCGGCGACATAGTCCTTGTTCTTCTCGACCATGACGGAGCCGCGTACTGTGCGGGCATATTGCACCCAAAAGCTCAACCCGATCGCGAAGACCAGGACAGCCAGCATGCTCATCTCGTCGAGCTTGTTGCCGAAGACCGATTTGGCGATGCCGTTAATCAGCAGCGCGATCAGGATCGCCGGGAATGAAAGCTGCACGTCGGCGATGCGCATGATCAGCCCGTCGACGGCACCGCCGAAATAGCCGGCCGTCAGCCCGAGCAGGATGCCGATCGCGCCGGAGAAGACGACGCCGAGCACGCCGACGAGAAGCGAGATGCGCATGCCGTAAAGGATCGCGGACAACACGTCCCGACCTTGTTCGTCGGTGCCGAGCAGGAACGGGCTCTGGCCGTCGGAGGTCCATAATGGCGAGATGCGCGAGTTCATCAGCTGGAGCTGTGCCGGGTCGAAGGGATTCTGGACCGACAGCACCGAGGCGAGGATCGCGACCAGGAAGAACAGCAGCGTCACCGCCGCTGCGACCATGGTGATCTTGGAGCGGCGAAATGAATAGAACAGGTCGCTGTCGAGCGCGCGTTTGAACCAACCCGGCGCGTCGGCGCGCGGGCCGCGTTCTTCGACCTTGTGCGGGACGACGGCTTCGCTCATTCAATGTGCCCGGCTGATCGTCGAGCGCAGCCGCGGATCGACGATGGTGTAGAGGATATCAACCACGAGATTGATGGTGACGAAGATCAGGGACACCATCATCAGATAGGCAGCCATGATCGGGATATCGACATTCTGCACGGCCTGCACGAACAGCAACCCCATGCCGGGCCACTGGAATACGGTCTCGGTGATGATCGCAAATGCAATTACCGAGCCAAATTGCAGGCCGGCCACCGTGATGACCGGGATCAGCGTGTTGCGCAGCGCATGACCGTAATGGATGGCGCGCGTGGTGAGGCCGCGGGCACGGGCGAAGCGAATGTAGTCGGTGCGCATGACTTCGAGCATCTCGGTGCGGACCAGCCGCATGATCAGCGTCATCTGGAACAAGCCCAGCGTGATCGAGGGCATGATCAGCGCCTTCAGTCCGGACAGCGTCAGCAGACCTGTCGTCCACCAGCCGATATGCACGACGTCGCCGCGCCCGAACGAGGGCAGCCAGCCGAGCGTCACCGAGAACAGGTAGATCATGAGAATGCCGATCAGGAAGGTCGGCAGCGAGATGCCGATCAGCGAGATCGCCTGGAACGCGTGTGTCAGCCAGCTATCGCGGCGTAGCGCCGAATAGACGCCCATCAGGATGCCGCAGAGCATCGCGAAGATGGTGGCGCAGATCGCGAGCTCCAGGGTCGCGGGCATCCGCTCCATCAGAAGATTGGCGACAGGCAGACGGAACTGGTAGGAGACGCCGAACTTGAACTGCGCAGCGTTGCCGATATAGCGGCCGAACTGCACGATCACGGGATCGTCGAGGCCGAGCGATTTGCGGATCGCGGCGCGTTCGGCGCCGGACGTGTCCATCCCGACCATCTGGTTCACGGGATCGCCGGCGAAACGAAACATCGAAAAGGAGATGATCCCGACGGCGATCATGACACCAATGGCCTGAATAGCCCGGCGCAGTGTGAAAGCGAGCATCTGTTCCTTTCACATTTCTTCAGTAGCGCATCATTGCATTAGCCCGAAATAGCAAGTCCCGGAAGCCAGGGCTTCCGGGACTTCACAATTTGTCGACGCCTACTCGTCCTGCTTGGTCGCCCAGTAGAGCAGGACCTGGTTGTCCGCGCGCTGGGTCAGCTTGACCTTCTTGGACACGCCCCAGGCCAGCGCCTGCTGATGCAGCGGCACGTAGGCCCAGTCCTTCATCGAGATCTCCCAAGCCTGCTTGATCAGCAAATCGCGCTTGGCCGTATCGAGTTCCAGGAGAACCTTGTCCGCGAGTTCGTCGAATTGCTTGTTGCAGTAGCCAGCGAGATTGGCTTCGCCGCGGTTGGGATCCTTGGGATCATCGCGGCAACCCATGATGTCGTGCAGGACGTTATGGGAGTCCAGCGTGTCGGGGGTCCAGCCCAGCATGAAGAACGACGTCTTGTAGCCGCCGGGCTTCAGAACCTTGGCGAAATACTGGGCCTTGGGTTGCGCCAGCAGCTCCACTTTGAGGCCGATGCGGGCGAGCATGCCGACGACGGCCTGACAGATCGCGGCGTCATTGACGTAGCGATCGTTGGGGCAGTCCATCGTGACTTCGAAACCCTCGGGATAGCCGGCGTCAGCCAGAAGCTTCTTGGCGGCGTCGGGATCGAGCTTCGGCCGGGTGAAATCCTTCGCGGCAAAGATCTCTGGTGCGACCATCAATGCGGACGGCGTGGACAGTCCGCGCATGACGCGATTCTTGATCAGGTCGATGTCGATTGCCCGGTAGACGGCTTCGCGGACGCGGACGTCCTTGAACGGATTCTTGCCCTTGACGTTGGAGTACAAGAGCTCGTCACGCGCCTGATCCATGCCGACAAAGATGGTGCGGAGTTCAGGTCCCGTCAGCACGGTGGCGTTCGGACTAGCTTTCACGCGCTCGATGTCCTGGACCGGAACCGGCTCGATCACGTCGACTTCGCCGGACAACAGCGCCGCAACACGCGTGGCGGGGTTGGCGATCGGCGTGAAGACGATCTCCTTCAGATTATGCTCCGGCTTACGCCACCAGTTCGGATTGGCCTTGAAGACGGTCTTCACGCCCGGTTGATGGCTCTCGATTGTGAAGGGTCCGGTGCCGTTTTCATGGAGCGAGGCGTAGCTCGGGGTCGTCGCGGCTGCGGGCGTCGGTGCCACCGCATCGTTCGCCTCTGCCCATTTCTTGTCCATGATGTACCAGGTCGCCCACAGCGCCGTCAGAATGGGATTGGGCGAGGTCAGGATGAAATCGACGGTGTAATCGTCGATCTTGACCACCTTGGCATCGGCGGGAACGCGGCTCTGGAAATTCGAACCTTTCGCCCGTACTCGTTCGGCCGAGAACACCACGTCGTCCGCGGTGAAGGGGTCACCGTTGTGGAATTTGACGTCCTTGCGCAGGTGAAAGCGCCAGCGTGTCGGCTCCGGCGTCTCCCAGCTTTCGGCGAGTGCCGGGACGATCTTCAGGTCCTTGCCGCGGGCAACCAGGCCCTCATAGACATGACCGAGATGCGCACTGGTGGTCGACTCGTTCAGCGTGTACGGGTCGAGCGACTTGAGTTCACCCTGGTTGGCATAGCGCAGCGTCTGGCTCGACGCCGGCGAAACCGCCAACGCAAGCATACTGGCGAGCGTCGCCGCAAACAGACTTCGTCCGACTGACATTCTTGACCTCTCCACTCGCCCGCACCGTCATTTTTGATTGTTCGGCGGGGCTGATCGAACCATGTTGCCCAGAGTTCTCGACCCGTGCAAGCGCCATTCCAGCAAGGAACGCGCCAAGTTGCGCCGCTGTGCAGCAATGCTGACCGGCATTGACGGGTGGATGGGCGCGGACGCGGCCGATTTGATTGACCATATGCGCCGATCGCGGAAGCCGAAGCGCCGCGACCGGCCTCAGGTCGCTTGCGTTGCACACCGTCTCGCGGCGATACTGCGGCCGGGCGCTCGAATCTCATCTGGAGGGGACATGAAGGTTAATATCGAAATCGACTGCACCCCCCTCGAGGCCCGCCAGTTCATCGGATTGCCCGATTTGGCACCGATGCAGACGGCGGTGATGGACAAGCTGCAGCAGCAGGTCTTGAGCAACATCGACAAGGTCTCGCCGGAGTCGCTGATCCAGAGCTGGTTCACCTTCGATCCCAAGCTTGCCGAACGGTTTCAGGACATGTTCGTCACCATGGCCGGCCTGGGCGGCACGCGCAGCGGCGACAAGAAGAAATAATGCCGCCCGGTCCGGACGGGCCGCAGACCCCAGGCCGGCTTCGTCCGCCCGGCCTTGCTTTGCTGCTCGCCGAAGCCCGTGGGTTGCTCGAACTTAACGCCAGCCTGCTGCTGTCGCCAGTCCTGATGCGGGCGCCCAAAGGCGATGGCCATCCGGTGCTGGCGCTGCCTGGTTTCCTCGCCAGCGACCTCTCGATGGCGCCGATGCGGCGCTATCTCAGCGAGCTCGGCTATGAGGCACATGCCTGGCGGATGGGCCGCAATTTCGGCGGGTTCGGACGGATGCGGGATTCATTGCGCGCCCGTCTCGCCGAAATCCATGCTGCGAGCGGACGCAAGGTCAGCCTGGTCGGCTGGAGCCTCGGCGGTGTCTATGCACGCGATCTCGCGCTGCAGGCGCCCGACTTGGTCCGCAATGTCATCACGCTCGGCAGCCCTTTTGCCAACGACATAAGAGCGACCAATGCGACGCGGCTCTACGAGATGATGTCCGGCGAGCGTGTCGAGGATTTCGCCGAGCTGCGTGAGGCGATCGCCGGCGATCTTCCGGTGCCGACGACGTCGATCTATTCGCGCGCGGACGGCATCGTGAACTGGCGCACCTGCCTGCTGCGTCCCTCCGACCGCGCCGAGAACATCGAGGTGCACCTGGCGAGCCATATCGGGCTTGGGGTGAATCCCGCAGCGCTGTGGGCCGTGGCGGACCGCCTTGCGCAACCGGAGGGGGAGTTCTGGCCATTTGACAGGGCAGGGCCGTTTGCCATTGCATATGCCCCGCCGGAACAGGCAGTATCGGCCTGACGAGAAGCGCCGCCTAAGGCGCCCGTCAAATACTCGGGAGGGAACTATGGCTGACGGTAAGAAACTGTCGTCGCTGGACGCGTCGTTTCTCTATCTGGAAACGCCGGAAATGCCGATGCATGTCGGGAGCATGGCGATCTTTCGCCTGCCGGACGACTACAAGGGCGACTTCTTCGAAGATTTCAAGGCGATGATCGTCTCGCGCCTGCACATCGCGCCGATCCTCAAAGCGCGGCTGGAGAAGGCGCCGCTCGACATCGATCATCCCTCCTGGGTCGAGGACGATCAGTTCGACATCGACCGTCACATCTTCCGCGCCAGCCTGCCGCAGCCACGCGACCGCGCCACGCTCGAACGCATCGTGGGCTGGATGCACGCCAAGCTCTTGAACCGCGCCCGCCCGCTCTGGGAGTTCTACGTGTTCGAGGGCATGAAGGACAACGAGGTCGGGCTTTATTCGAAGATGCATCATGCCGCCATCGACGGCGGCGCCGGTGCGGCGCTGACCAACATGATCTACGATATCTCGCCGATCCCGCGGAAGGTCGATGCGCCGACCGCGGGAGCGAAGCCCGGGCAGGAGCCGCGCGACATCGCAGCGAACCTGGTCGATTCCTACCAGCAGCTTTTCACCCAGCCGCTCGATGCATCGGCGGCCGCGAAGAACCTGCAACTGCCGCGCACCGGCAAGAGCGACATCGGTTCGATCCTGTTCGACAATGCGATGTACCAGATCGAGAGTGCGGTGCGCTTTGCCGGCAACATCCCGACCATGGTCAAGAGCGTCTCGGACGTGCTCGGCAAGATATCCGATCCAAAATCGCGCGAGAGCCTTGCCAGCATGGTGTCGCCGCCGACCATGCTCAACAAGTCGATCTCGTCCGAGCGCAGTTTCGCCGGCGTTTCGATCTCGCTGTCGCGATCCAAGGCGCTGGCCAAGCAGGCCGGCGGCAAGCTCAACGACGTCGTGCTGGCGCTCGCCTCCGGCGTGGTCCGGCGCTACCTCCAGCAACACGGAACGCTGCCGGCGAAGTCCCTGACCGCTGCCGTGCCGATCTCGCTTCGCGAGGAGGGCAACACCGAGGCCAACAACCAGGTGTTCGGCATGATCTGTTCGATCGCGACCAACATCGACGATCCCAAAGCACGCCTGGAAGCCATTATCGCGCAATCGACCAAGTCCAAGGAGATGTCGCATCCGCTGCGGGCACTGATGCCGCAGATCTCCAACATCTCGATGCTGGGCGCGCCGATCGTCGTGCAGATCATGGCGTTGCTCTACAGCCGCTCCGATTTGTCGAATGTGCTGCCGCCGGCTGCGAACATCACGGTGTCCAACGTGCCGGGGCCGCGGCAGACGCTCTACGCCGCGGGCGCGGAGCTGCTGCACATCTTTCCGGTGTCGATCTCGACGCACGGACAGGCGCTCAACATCACCGTGCAGAGCTATCGCGACCAGCTCGATTTCGGCTTCATCGTCGGCGCCAACATCATTCCGCACGTGCAGGTGATGTGCGACATGCTGCCGGAAGAATTCGCCGCGCTGGAGGCGGCCTATGCTTTGCCCGCCGCGGACATCAAGGGCGCCGCTGAGTAGGAATGTTTCGATGATTGAAATGCCACCGCTCAAGTTCGTGCAGACGAACGGAATCCGCATGGGCTATTACGAGGCGGGCCCGGTCACAGACAAGCCGCCGATGGTGCTGTGCCATGGCTGGCCCGAACTCGCATTTTCCTGGCGCCACCAGATCAAGGCGCTGAGCGAAGTCGGCATCCGGGTGATTGCGCCAGACCAGCGCGGCTACGGCGCGACCGACCGGCCAGAGCCGGTCGAGGATTATGACATGGAGCATTTGACCGGCGATCTGGTCGGGCTGCTCGATCATCTCGGGATCGACAAGGCGATCTTCGTCGGCCACGACTGGGGCGGATTCGTCGTCTGGCAGATGCCGCTGCGGCATCCTTCGCGCGTCGCCGGTGTGGTCGGCGTCAACACGCCGCATTGGGACCGCGCGCCGATCGATCCGATCGCGCTGTTCCGCCAGCGCTTCGGCGATCAGATGTACATCGTCCAGTTTCAGGATCCCGCGCGTGAGCCGGACAGGATCTTCGGCAGCCGCGTCGAGCAGACGTTCGACGCCTTCATGCGCAAGCCGCTGGCGCGGCCGGCGGAGAAACCGGAGGGGCCGCCGATCGCGGGTGTCGGCGCCTCGTCGAAGACCAATCTGGCATTCCCGCAGATGATCGCAGCCTACGATGCAAAGCACGATCCGCGTACGCCGATCCTGTCGGCCGACGAGAAGAAGGTGTTCGTCGATACGTTCACGAAAACCGGCTTCACCGGTGGCATCAACTGGTATCGCAACTTCACCCGCAATTGGGAGCGCGCGAAAGGCCTGGACCATCACGTGCACGTGCCGTCATTGATGATCATGGCCGAGAACGATGCTGTGCTGCCGCCGTCGGCGGCCGACGGCATGGAGACGCTGATATCTGATCTGGAGAAACATCTTGTGAAGGACAGCGGCCATTGGACGCAGCAGGAGAAGCCAGAGGAGGTCAGCGCCAAGCTGATCGAATGGCGTAGAAGGCGGTTTGGCTAGCTCGCAACGACGGCGTTGAATACCGAGGCAGGGGAAGCACTTTTAATGTCATCGAAGAACCGTCTGGACCCGATCCCGCAGCCGCCGACCAAGCCGGTGGTCGGCAACATGCTGTCGCTGGATTCGGCCGCACCGGTGCAGCATCTGACCCGGCTTGCCAAAGAGTTGGGGCCGATCTTCTGGCTCGACATGATGGGCTCGCCGATCGTGGTCGTCTCCGGCCACGATCTCGTCGACGAGCTCTCGGACGAGAAGCGCTTCGACAAGACGGTGCGCGGCGCGCTGCGGCGGGTACGCGCGGTCGGTGGCGACGGCCTGTTCACGGCCGACACCAGGGAGCCGAACTGGAGCAAGGCGCACAACATCCTGCTCCAGCCCTTCGGCAACCGCGCCATGCAGTCCTATCACCCGAGCATGGTCGACATTGCCGAGCAGCTCGTCGGTAAATGGGAACGGCTCAACGCCGACGACGAGATCGACGTCGTCCACGACATGACGGCACTGACGCTGGATACGATCGGCCTGTGCGGCTTCGACTACCGCTTCAATTCGTTCTACCGGCGCGACTACCATCCTTTCGTCGAGTCGCTGGTGCGCTCGCTCGAAACCATCATGATGACGCGCGGCCTGCCGTTCGAGCAGCTCTGGATGCAGAAGCGGCGCAAGACGATGGCTGAAGACGTCGACTTCATGAACAAGATGGTCGACGAGATCATTGCCGAGCGCCGCAAGGGAGGCGAGGCGACCGACGACAAGAAGGATATGCTTGCGGCGATGATGACGGGCGTCGATCGTTCGACCGGCGAGCAGCTCGACGATGTCAACATCCGCTATCAGATCAACACGTTCCTGATCGCAGGCCACGAGACCACGAGCGGCCTGTTGTCCTGCACGCTCTATGCGCTGCTCAAGCACCCCGACATTCTCAAGAAGGCCTATGACGAGGTTGACCGCGTCTTCGGTCCCGACGTCAATGTACGGCCAACTTATCAGCAGGTCACGCAGCTCACCTACATCACGCAGATCCTGAAGGAGGCGCTGCGGCTATGGCCGCCGGCGCCGGCATATGGCATCTCGCCGCTGAACGACGAGACCATCGGCGGCGGCAAGTACAAGCTCAGGAAGGGTACGTTCACCACCATCCTGGTGACCGCGCTGCATCGCGATCCCTGGGTCTGGGGTCCGAACCCGGACGCGTTCGATCCGGAGAATTTCAGCCGGGAGGCGGAAGCCAAGCGGCCGATCAATGCCTGGAAACCGTTCGGCAACGGCCAGCGCGCCTGCATCGGCCGCGGCTTCGCCATGCACGAGGCCGCGCTCGCGCTCGGCATGATCCTCCAGCGCTTCAAGCTGATCGACCACCAGCGCTACCAGATGCATCTGAAGGAAACGCTGACGATGAAGCCGGAAGGCTTCAAGATCAAGGTCCGTCCGCGCGCCGATCGCGAGCGCGGCGCCTATGGTGGACCTGTGGCGGTGTCGTCGGCGCCGAAGGCCCCACGTCAGCCCACCGCGCGTCCCGGCCACAACACGCCGATGCTGGTGCTCTACGGCTCCAATCTCGGCACCGCCGAGGAGCTGGCGACGCGGATGGCCGACCTTGCCGAGATCAACGGCTTTGCCGTGCATCTGGGGCCGCTCGACGATTACGTCGGCAAGCTGCCGCGGGAGGGCGGCGTGCTGATCATCTGCGCCTCCTACAACGGTGCGCCGCCGGACAATGCGACCCAATTCGTCAAATGGCTCGGCGACGAACTGCCGAAGGATGCGTTTGCCAACGTGCGCTACGCGGTGTTCGGCTGCGGCAATAGTGACTGGGCCGCGACCTACCAGTCGGTGCCGCGCTTCATCGATGAGCAGTTGTCGAAGCATGGTGCGCGCGCGGTCTATCCGCGCGGCGAAGGCGATGCGCGCAGCGATCTCGACGGCCAGTTCCAGAAATGGTTTCCGGCGGCCGCCCAGATCGCGACCAAGGAGTTCGGCATCGACTGGAATTTCACCCGTACCGCGGAAGACGATCCGCTCTACGCGATCGAGCCGGTCGCGGTGACCGCCGTCAACACCATCGTCGCCCAAGGCGGCGCGGTGGCCATGAGGGTGCTGGTCAATGACGAGCTTCAGAATAAGGCCGGTTCCAATCCGTCGGAGCGCTCGACGCGCCACATCGAGGTGCAGCTGCCGTCCAACATCAATTACCGCGTCGGTGATCATCTGAGCGTGGTTCCGCGCAACGATCCGACGCTGGTGGATTCGGTCGCCCGTCGCTTTGGCTTCCTGCCGGCCGACCAGATCAGGCTTCAGGTCGCCGAAGGCCGCCGCGCGCAATTGCCTGTCGGCGATGCCGTGTCGGTCGGCCGCCTACTCAGCGAGTTCGTCGAGCTCCAGCAAGTGGCGACGCGGAACCAGATCAAGATCATGGCCGAGCACACGCGCTGCCCGGTGACCAAGCCGAAGCTGCTGGCCTTCGTTGGCGAGGAGCCCGAGCCGCTCGAGCGCTATCGCAGCGAAATTCTGGCCAGGCGGAAATCGGTGTTCGATCTGCTGCTCGAATATCCGGCCTGCGAACTGCCGTTCCACGTCTATCTGGAAATGCTCTCGCTGCTGGCGCCGCGTTATTATTCGATCTCGTCTTCGCCGTCGGTGGACTCGGTTCGTTGCAGCGTCACGGTCGGCGTGGTTGAAGGGCCGGCCGCCTCGGGCCGCGGCACCTACAAGGGTATTTGCTCGAACTATCTCGCCAATCGACGCGCGGGCGACGTGATCCATGCAACCGTGCGTGAGACCAAGGCCGGCTTCCGGCTGCCGGACGATCCATCCGTGCCGATCGTCATGTTCGGCCCGGGCACGGGACTGGCGCCGTTCCGCGGCTTCCTCCAGGAGCGCGCTGCGCGCAAGGCCAAGGGCGCCGCGCTCGGCCCGGCCATGCTGTTTTTCGGCTGCCGGCATCCCGATCAGGATTTTCTCTACGCGGACGAGCTGAAAGCGCTGGCCGCAAGCGGCATCACCGAGCTGTTCACGGCATTCTCGCGCGCGGAGGGCCCGAAGACCCATGTGCAGCACGTCCTCGCGGCCCAGAAAGACAAGGTCTGGCCGCTGATCGAGCGGGGCGCGATCGTCTATGTCTGTGGTGACGGCAGCAACATGGAGCCCGACGTGAAGGCGGCGCTGGTCGCGATCCATCGCGAGAAGAGCGGCAGCGATGCCGCCACGGCTGCCCGCTGGATCGAGGAGATGGGCGCCAAGAACAGGTATGTGCTGGACGTGTGGGCAGGTGGATAATCCGGCGGCCGATCGTGCTAAAGCTCTCGCATGATTCCATGGGAAAAGATCGACACCGCCAAAATCCCCGGTTCCGATGAAGAGCTTCGCCTGATGCGGCGAGGCAAGGAGTTTTCCATCAAGCTCGGCACCAACGAGCTGATGAACAACCGCCTGTCGGGCTCGGAGGCCGCGCTCGCCACACTCGCGGCGAAGCAGATCGAGACGGTCGCAAAGCCTGTCGTCCTCATCGGCGGCCTGGGCATGGGTTTTACGCTGCGTGCGGCGCTTACCGTGCTGGGAGGCAAGGCGAAGATCGTGGTTTGCGAGCTCGTGCCGGCGGTGGTCGCCTGGGCGCGGGGCCCGATGGCGCAGGTGTTCGGCGACAGTCTCGATGACGTCAGGGTGAGCATCCGGGAAACCGACGTCGGCGAAACCATCCGGGCGCAGCCGTCGGCCTTCGATGCCATTCTCCTCGACGTCGACAACGGGCCCGAAGGGCTGACCCGGAAGGGCAATGATGCGCTCTACAATGCGAGCGGGTTGAAGGCGGCGAAGACGGCGCTGCGGCCGGGAGGCGTGCTCGCGGTCTGGTCCTCGGGACCCAACCCGGCCTTCACCAAGCGGCTCGGGACTGCTGGCTTCGACGTCAACGAAGTCAACATTCGCGCCACCGGAAGAGGCGGTGGCGCGCGCCACGTGATCTGGCTGGCCAGGAAGAGCTAGGCGGCTATTTGTAGCCCGGATGAGCGCAGCGAAATCCGGGACGGGCGATCCGCGCAAGAACCCCGATTGCGCTGCGTTCCATCCGGGCTACGGCTCCGAGCTAGAACATCGTGTTGTTGTTCGCCGGATTTTCCGGGATTGGTTGCACCACGTCCCAGTGTTCGACCACCTTGCCGTTCTCCAGCTTGAAGATGTCGACGATCGCGTTGCCCCTGCTGCCGGGCTCGCGAACCGCGTGAACGTGCAGGATGACGTAGTCGCCATCCACGAAGCTGCGCTTGATCTCGCTGTGCGAGTTCGGGAACTTATCGCGGAGGAAGCCGATGAACTTTCGGAAGCCGTCCGGACCATCGGCCGCGTTAGGATTGTGCTGGACGTAGCGGTCGCCGACATGGGCGAGGGCTGCATCGGCGTCCTTTTGGTTGAGCCCCTTCTCGTAGAACGCAAGGACAGTCTTGCGATTGGCTTCTTCTTGCGCGCTACCCGCCATCGCGGCGCCGCTGGCGAGGGACAGCGTGAGGACTGAAGCAGCGACGATTGCGGCCGACCGGACGATGAGATGCATGTGAACTCCGAGAGGCCGCAGCCTCTTTCTTGCGGATTGAGGTTCTTGGCAATCGAGGAAAGGCTGTATAGCTTCCGTGCCGGCTTGCGTTAAGAGAGTAACCGGCAGCTCACATGGTCACCGTGAGGAGACCTTCTGGGTCGGTTTACGCCGCACGCGCCGCCGCGCCATGTGCGTGCTGGGCGATGGCGCCGATGATCTCCGGCCAGAACCGCATCGGCAGCGCGTGGCCCATGCCTTCGATCATCAGCAGCTTTGCGCCGGGAATTGACTGTGCCGTGTCCCTGCCGCCCTCGGGGCGGACCAGCGGATCGACGGTGCCATGGATGACCAGCGTCGGTGTCTTGACGCCGTACAGTCGCTCCTTGCGGCTGCCGGAGGCGAGCACCGCCCTGAGCTGCCGGCCGACGCCGGCCGGATTGAGCCCGCGCGCGAACACGCGCTCGGCACGACCGGGATCGAGCGCCTCTTCCTCCGGAAAGGACCCGGCCCGCAACACGTTCCAGGTCTGGCCGTAGCGGACGATGAACTCCTCCTTGCTGCGCGGCGGCGGAGCCATCAGCATCGCGGCGGCCTCACGTGTCGGGGGCGGCACGCGCGGATTGCCGGTCGTCGACATGATCGAGGTGAGTGAGCGCACGCGCTCGGGAAACGACAACGTCACTTCCTGCGCAATCATGCCGCCCATGGACGCCCCGACCAGATGCGCCGACTTGATGCCGAGTGCGTCCATCAGCCCGACCGTGTCTTTCGCCATGTCGATCAGCTTGTAGGTCGCGGCCACGGGAATCCTGAGAAACCGAAGCTTCAACAACTCGAGCGGCGTCAGACGCTTGCCGCCGGTGAGATGGCTCGACTTGCCGATGTCGCGATTGTCGAACCGAACGACGCGAAAGCCGTGCGCGGCGAGCTGCTCGCAGAACGCATCGTCCCAGTGGATCATCTGGGCGCCTAACCCCATGATCAGCAGCAGCGGCTCGGCATTGTCGTTGCCGAAAGTCTCGTAACAGATGTCGATGCCGTTGGCGTGGACGGTTTGCGGCGGATGATAGGCGCTCACGGCTGCGTTCCCTTCGGCTTTTGATCAATGCTGTATCGCACGGTTTCGCCTCGCAATGAAGCCGCGTCCGCGACACCGGACCCGCTGCTTGCCGGTTGACCGGCACCGCGCAACGGTGTGGTATGGCAAAAAAGGAAGGGCATCGAAGCTCTCGAGTTCAGGAGGACGCCGATGACCGACAAGAGCAACGACCCCATTGCCATGTGGCAGAAGATGGTTGGCGAGATGGAGAAGGGGTTCAATTCCTTCGCCAATCAGGCCATGTCGTCGCCCGAGTTTTCACAAGCCGTGAACCGGGCCGGCGGTGTTGCTGCAGGTGCTCAGAAGCAGCTCGGCGACCTCATGGAAAAATATCTGGTCTCCATGAATCTGCCGAGCCGGGACCAGGTCACCGGCCTTGCGGAACGGCTGCAGTCCATCGAAGGACAGATCGGTGAGATCAAGTCGATGCTGAGCCAGATGGCGGCGAGTTCCGGCATTTCTCAGGGCTCCGACACTGCATTGCGCCCGCCGCGCACCAAGCGCCCGCCGTCTGAAGGCGGAGAGCAGACATGAATGCACCCGCCGGATTAGATTTCGCAGGGATCCCGGAGCGCATCCAGTCCGAGGTGCAGCGCGCCATCCAGCGCAGCATCAAAGGCGTCGAATATTTCTCGACGTCGGGTCCCACGCTCGGCTCGACCCCGAAGGACGTGCTGCATTCGCGCGGCACGATGAGCCTCTACCACTATCGTCCGATGTCCGACGAGATCTACCGAATTCCGATCTTGATCGTGATGGCGACCACCAACCGCGGTTACATTCTCGACCTCGTGCCCGGCCAGAGTTTCATCGAGTTCCTGTTGAAGCGCGGTTACGACGTCTACATGCTCGACTGGAGCGCGCCGCGGCCGGAGGAGAAGAGCCTCCGCATGGAGGACTATGTCCTCGACTTCATCCCGGATTGCATCCGCCGCGTGCAGCAGGATTCCGGCGAACAGGACGTCTCCGTCATCGGCTATTGCTTCGGCGGCGTGCTGTCGCTGCTCTACGGCTCGATCCACAGGGACGGGCCGATGAAGAATTTGATCTGCTTCACCACGCCGATCGACTTTCGCGAGATGAAATTGTTCTCGAACTTCTCCGACCGTCGCTACTTCGACGTCGATCGCCTCGTCGACAGCGTCGGCAACGTGCCGCCCGAGATGATCCTGTCGTCGTTCGAGATGCTGCGCCCGGCCTCGCGCACCGTCAGCCAGATCCAACTCTGGGAAAACATCTGGAACGACGAGTTCGTCAAATCCTACCGGATGTTCGACCGCTGGGCGACCGACACGCTGCCGCTGGCCGGCGAATATTTCCGCACCATCACCAAGGACCTGATGTGGGACAACAAGCTGTTCAACGATACCATGTCGGTCGGCGGCCGTGCTGCGAAGCTCGAGGACATCAAGGTGCCGTTCCTGCATGCGGTGGCGGAGCATGATCACATCGTGCCTTATGAGGCGGCAAAGCACCTGATCGCCAAGATCGGATCGGAGGACAAGGAGGAGGTGATGCTGAAGGGCGGTCACGTCTCGCTGGTCGCCGGCGCCAATGCGGTGAAGCGGCTATGGCCGAAACTGGATTCCTGGCTGGGGAAGAGATCGACATGAGTGAGCAGCGTTCCTATCCGCGTCATGTGAAGACGGACGCGGGCGATATCGAGATCCGCCTGATGTCGCCTGCGGACGAAGCCGCGGTGCTCGCCTTCGGCAAGGGGCTGCCGACCCACGACCTGTTGTTCCTGCCGCGCAACATCAGTGAGCCGAAGGTGCTCTCCGCCTGGGTCAAGGAGATCGAGCGCGGCGCGATCACGAGCCTGCTCGCGGTCAGGGACGGCACGGTGGTCGGCTGCGGCACGCTGGTGCGTGACCCGCACTCCTGGTCGCCCCATGTCGGCGAGATCCGGATGGTGGTTTCGCTCGATGTGCGCGGAAAGGGGGTGGGTCGGACGCTGTCGCAGGAGACCTTCGCACTCGCGCTCGGCGCCGGCCTCGAGAAGCTCTCGGTTCAGATGACGGTCGATCAGCAGGCGGCGATCACGTTGTTCGAGAGCCTCGGCTTCAAGGCCGAGGCACTGCTGCGCGATCATGTCCGCGACGTCGACGGCAAGACCCACGATATCGTCGTGCTCGGGCACAACATCGCGCAGGTCCAGGCGCAGATGGAGGCCTACGGGCTGCCCGGCGCCGTCCAGCCCTGAGAACCTCTGAGCGGGTGTCTGGGAACCGGGTGGTCAGGGAGGCGCCAGATTGCCTCTCATTAAGGCTGTTCACGATTTCGTGATATCGCACTGCAATATGGATGTTGCATCGCACAATTAACTATGCCATATAAGCCCTGCCCCGGGCCAAAACCGGACGGGGTGAGCCCATAGCTCAACCCAATGAGGATGGAGAGACCCCAATGACCACCGAAACCAACACCGCTTTCGAAGGCTTCAAGGACGCGTTCAAGAACATCCAGAACCTGGAAGTTCCCGAGGCCGCCCGCGAGTTCGTCAAGAAGTCCGCCAATACCGCCAAGGACCGTGCTGCCGAAGTGTTCGCTGGCTCCGAGCGCGTGACCGCCGCCGTCGAGAACGCGGTGACCGAGTCCGTCACAGAAGCCGGCAAGATCAGCCGCAACATCCAGCAGGCGATCTACGAGGACGCCGAGGCATTCTTCGCGGGTATCGACAAGCTCGCGTCCGCCAAGTCGTTCAGCGAAGCTGTCGAGATCCAGTCCGGCCTGCTCCGCGCCCGCGGCGAAGCGTTCGTCTCGCGCGCCAAGGCGACCACCGACTATTTCGGCAAGCTCGCCGCCAACGGTGCGAAGTCCGCTCAGGACAATTTTGCCAAGGTCTACAACAAGACCGCCTGATACGGCGTCCTGGGTACAAACTGAATTTGAGGCCCGCTTCGGCGGGCCTTTTGTTTTTCCGCCGTAGCTGTCCTTGCGAGCCAACGGGTCCGCGCGAAGCGCGGCCCGATGACAGGCTCCGCGAAGCAATCCAGTCTGCCTCCTTGGAAAGACTCTGGATTGCTTCGCTTCGCTCGCAATGACGGATAGGGTGATGCTGTGATGACTCCATCAGGCGCCTTCTCTTTCGACACTCCTGGCGACGCAGAACGCGCGGCCGAATTGCGCCGCGTGAAAGCGCTGGCGACGCTGGTGCTGGCCTCGACGCTCGTCCTGTTCGTCGTCGCGAAATGGCTGCTGCCCGTGCATCCGGTGTTCGGTTTCATCGCGGCCTTCGCCGAAGCCGCGACCATCGGCGGGCTCGCTGACTGGTATGCGGTGGTCGCGCTGTTCAAGCGTCCGCTCGGCCTCCCAATCCCGCACACCGCGATCATCCAGAGCAATCAGGCCCGCATCGCCGACAAACTTGGCGAGTTCATTCAGGTCCATTTCCTCGAGGCTGGTCCGGTCGAGGCCAAGCTGAACGAGATCGATTTCGGCTCCTTCGTCGCCGACTGGCTGCGCGACCGCAAGCGTAGTGACGACCTTGCGCGCTTTGCGTTGCGCCTGCTGCCGGAGGCCGTCTCCGCGACGGAAAGCTCGGGCCTGATGACCTTCATCCTTCGCCGCATGTCCTCGCAGCTCCAGGCGATCGACCTCGCGCCGCTCGCGGCTGGCACATTGCGCGGCTTCGTTTCCGAGGGGCGTCACCAGATCCTGTTCGACGATCTCCTGCGCGTGATGCACGAGACGCTGAACCAGACCGAGACGATGGCGATGATCCGCGAGAAGGTGCGTGCGGAGTTGCCGACCCTGCTCAGGCTCTACCGGGCCGACAAATTTCTGGTCAACAAGATCGTGGCCTCCGCCACCGCTTTCTTCAATGAGGTGCGCAGCGATCCCAAGCATCCGTTCCGCGGTGAGTTCGACCGCATGGTGCTGAGCTTCGTCGACCGGCTCGGCACCGACCAGGCCTATATCGACCGCATCGACGGTTTGAAGCGCGATCTGCTCGCGCGTCCCGAACTCGCCGATCTCGCCCGTACCGTCTGGGACAACACACGGTCCTTCATCGAACGTAGTGCAAGCGGCGAGACGCAGGTGCTGCAGCATCATCTCGCCGGAATGTGTGTCGCGGCGGGCGAAGCGCTTGCCGGCGATGCCGAGCTGCGCGGCGAGATCAACAAGGGTCTGGTCGCGGTGCTGCGCAGTTTCGTCGCGGACCAGAAGAGCGGCGTTTCGACCTTCATTTCCGACCAGGTCAAATCGTGGGACATGGCGCAGCTGATTTCGCTGATCGAAATCAACATTGGCCGCGACCTGCAATACATCCGTTTCAACGGCTCGCTGATCGGCGGGCTCGCGGGCCTTGCGCTTTACTCCGTAGAATTCCTGCTTCGATTGTTGTGACTTTTGCGTCACGGACGTCCGCATTAACGCGGGGGCCTATTGTGGCCTCGGGTTTCACCCGCTTGAATGTCGGGAACCGGCGTCCTAGCTGATTCATGGTGCGCTGCGGAACGTTCGAAAAGCTGGCGTGTTGGAATTCATACCTATTTGCCGGCCTCGCAGCCGGTGATCTTTTCAGCATTTCTTCCGAGGGATCCATTGATGACCGCTACTGCCCAGACGCTGAGCCCGCCGTCCCGTACTCTGATGTTGCTGGAAGGGCGCGCGATCCACGAGTTCGGCGCATTCCTTGGCGCGCTGCCGCTGCTCAGCCTCGCGCCGCGCGGTGATGGGCATCCAGTGCTGGTGCTGCCGGGCCTCGTGGCCTCCGACGGGTCCACGCGCGCGTTGCGCACGTTTCTGTCAGGCAAGGGCTATGCGGTGAGCGGCTGGCGCCAGGGCCGCAATTACGGCCTGCGCGAGGGCGTGCAGCACGCGATGGTGGATCTGGTTCAGGAGCTCAGCGACAGGCACAGCCGCAAGATCAGCCTGGTCGGCTGGAGCCTCGGCGGTCTCTATGCGCGCCAGCTCGCCAAGATGATGCCCGACCGCGTACGCCAGGTGATCACGCTCGGCAGCCCGTTTGCCGGCGATCCGCATTCGACCAATGCCTGGCGCGTCTATGAATGGGCAAGCGGGCGGAAGTCCGACGAGGTCGATCCCCAGTTCGGCGGCGATCTCGCCGTTCCGCCGCCGGTGCCGACCACGGCGATCTTCAGCCGCACCGACGGCGTCTGCGCCTGGCAGGGCTGTATGGAGAAGACGGGCACGCAGACCGAGAGCATCGAGATCGAGAGCAGCCATTGCGGCATGGGCCATCATCCCGCCGCTGTGTTCGCGGTGGCTGATCGCCTTGCGCAGAAGGAAGGCAGCTGGCGGCCCTTCGACCGCAGCGGCTGGCGCAGCGTGGTCTATCCCGATCCGCATCGGTAGGGCTCTTCTTCACCTCGCCCCGCTTGCGGGGAGAGGTCGGATCGCATCGGAGATGCGATCCGGGTGAGGGGGACTCTCCGCGAGTCCAACTCCCACCGTTTCTGAGGAAGCAGCCCCTCACCCCAACCCTCTCCCCGTAAGGACGGGGAGAGGGAGAAGCAAGACCGTCGCACCCGTCCATTGTCGCGCCCGCACCAAACGCGCTATGCCTCGCGCATGGCGCATCCGTTGTCCCGCATCATCGAGCAGCTCAAACGCGAGCCGTCGCGCACCGGCTCCATCGTCATCACGGTGTTCGGCGATGCGATCGTGCCGCGTGGCGGCTCGGTATGGCTCGGCACGCTGCTGGAATTCTTCGAGAGCCTGGACATCGACAGCGGCGTGGTGCGTACCGCGATGTCCCGGCTTGCCGCCGATGGCTGGCTGACGCGCGAAAAGGTCGGCCGCAACAGCTTTTATCGCCTGGCCGACAAGGGCCGCCAGATCTTCGAGGCCGCGACACGCCATATCTACGATCCGCCGCCATCCGACTGGACCGGCCGCTTCGAACTGCTTCTGATCGGCAATGGCGAGGATCGCGACGTCTCGCGCGAGGCGCTCCGCAATGCCGGCTTCGGCAGCCCGCTGCCGGGCGTGTGGGTCGCGCCGTCAGGCGTGCCAGTGCCGGACGAGGCCGCGGGCGCCATCCGTCTGGAAGTCTCGGCCGAGGATGACAGCGGTCGCCGGCTGCTCAGTGCGAGCTGGCCGCTGGATCGTACCGCGGACGCCTATCTCAAGTTCATGAAGACGTTCGAGCCGCTGCGCACCGCGATCGCGCGCGGCACGGGCTTATCCGAAGCAGACGCCTTCACGGCGCGCATCCTCCTGATCCACCATTACCGTCGCGTCGTGCTGCGCGATCCGCTGCTGCCCGAAAGCCTGCTTCCGGCGAACTGGCCGGGCAAGGCCGCCCGCGCGCTGTGCGGCGACATCTATCGCGCGCTGCTTGCCCCATCGGAACAATGGCTTGATGGCCATGGAACCAATGAAAAGGGCCCATTGCCGCCGGCGCGAAAACTCCTGGAACGGAGATTCGAGGCCTGATCGTTATGTTACAGAAATATCTTGCATGAGATAATTCTTGTTATATATTGCCTCTCAATAAAATGGGAGGATGCGCATGTATACCCAGGCGCTGAACACGACCGAGGCGGATGACCGCAGCCTCGAGGACACAGCTAAGGCGGCGCAGTTTCAGGCCCGCATCGATGCCGAGGAGCGCATCGAGCCGAACGACTGGATGCCGGCGGCCTATCGCAAGACGCTGACGCGCCAGATCTCCCAGCACGCTCATTCCGAAATCGTCGGCATGCTGCCCGAAGGCAACTGGATCACGCGCGCACCGTCGTTGCGCCGCAAGGCCGCGCTGCTCGCCAAGGTGCAGGACGAGTGCGGCCACGGGCTCTACCTCTATGCCGCCGCCGAGACGCTCGGCACTTCGCGCGAAGAGCTGGTCGATGCCATGCTCGCGGGCAAAGCCAAATATTCCTCGATCTTCAACTACCCGACGTTGACCTGGGCCGACATCGGCACCATCGGCTGGCTGGTCGACGGCGCCGCGATCATGAACCAGATCCCGCTGTGCCGCTGCTCCTACGGTCCTTACGCGCGCGCGATGATCCGCGTCTGCAAGGAGGAATCGTTCCACCAGCGCCAGGGCTATGAGATCATGCTGACGCTGTGCCGCGGCTCGGACGAGCAGAAGGCGATGGCGCAGGATGCCCTGAATAGGTGGTGGTGGCCGGTGCTGATGATGTTCGGCCCGCCCGATGCCACCAGCCAGCACAGCGACACCTCGACGAAATGGAAGATCAAGCGCTTCTCCAATGACGAGCTGCGCCAGAAGTTCGTCGATGCCACCGTGCCGCAGGCGCAATATCTCGGCCTCGCCATTCCCGATGCCGGCATGATTCAGGATGCGGACGGGCACTGGCGTTACAGCGAGATCGACTGGACCGAGTTCAAGCAGGTGCTCGCCGGCAACGGCCCGTGCAACCGTGACCGGATGGCCGCGCGCCGCAAGGCGCACGACGAGGGCGCCTGGGTACGCGAGGCGGCAGCTAGCTATGCCGCCAAGCGCGCGCAGCGTCGAACTGCACAAGCGGCAGAGTAGGGAGATCACGATGGCCACGCCGAACACGCCGCTGTGGGAAGTCTTCATTCGCAGCCGCAACGGGCTCGCGCACAAGCATGTCGGATCGCTGCATGCGAGCGACGCCACGATGGCCCTGCAGGCCGCCCGCGATATCTACACCCGTCGCGGCGAGGGTCTTTCGATCTGGGTCGTGCCGTCGACGGCGATCACCGCAAGTGATCCCGCGGAGAAGGGCATGATGTTCGAGCCGGCGGAATCGAAGATCTACCGGCACCCGACGTTTTACGAGGTGCCTGAAGAAGTGGGGCACATGTGATGGCGAGCGCCAACACCCAGGTCTCCGAAACGCCGCTGGTGCTCTACGCATTGCGCCGCGCCGACGATGCGCTGATCCTCGGCCACAGGCTGTCGGAATGGTGCGGACATGCGCCGATGCTGGAAGAGGACATGGCGCTCTCCAACATCGCGCTCGACCTCATCGGCCAGGCCCGCGAACTCTACACCTACGCAGCCAAGGCCGAAGGCAAGGACAACGACGAGGACAAGCTCGCCTATCTGCGCGACGTCAGGCAGTACCGTAATTTGCTGCTGGTCGAGCAGCCCAATGGAGATTTCGCCCAGACGCTGGTGCGGCAGTTCTTCTATTCCGCCTTCGCTGATCTCTACTGGCACGCCATGATGACCTCGCGCGATACGACGCTCGCTGCGATTGCCGCGAAGTCGGAGAAGGAGAGTGCCTATCATTTGCGGCATTCCTCGGAGTGGATCATCCGGCTCGGCGACGGCACCGACGAAAGCCATGCCCGCGCGCAGGCCGCGATCAATCATCTCTGGGCGTTCACCGGCGAGATGTTTGCCGTCGACGATGGCGAGCGCGCCTTGATCCATGCCGGTATCGCCGTAGACCCAGGGACCTTGCGGGGTCGCTGGCTGACGACACTCTCGGATGTGATCGGCGAAGCCACGCTCAAGCTGCCGCAGAACGACTGGATGCAGCAGGGCGGCCGCATGGGCCGGCACAGCGAGCACCTCGGCCATCTTCTCGCAGAGCTGCAATCGATGCAGCGCACTTTCCCGGGGCAGACATGGTAACGGTGCTGGAGCCCGATAGCGAACTGCGCCAACGGGCCTGGGATGCCGCGGCGAGCGTGGTCGATCCCGAAATCCCGGTTTTGACCATCGCCGATCTTGGCGTGCTCCGTGATGTCATCCTCGATGGTGATCATGTCGAGGTCGCGATCACCCCGACCTATTCGGGCTGCCCGGCCATGAACATGATCGCGCTGGAAATCGAGGTCGCGCTGGAGCGCGCCGGTTTCCGCAGTCCAAAGGTCCGCACTGTGCTCTCGCCGGCCTGGACCACCGACTGGATGAGCGAAGAGGGCCGCCGGAAGCTTCACGCCTACGGGATCGCGCCGCCGCAGGATTCGAATTCACGCCGCGCGCTGTTCGGCGAGCAAGCCGTTATGTGCCCGCAATGCGGCTCGGCGAATACCGAGTTGCTGTCCGAATTCGGCTCCACCTCCTGCAAGGCGCTCTGGCGCTGCAGGGCCTGCCGCGAACCCTTCGATTATTTCAAGTGTCATTGACCATGTCAGCAGCCGCACCGCGCTTTCATCGCCTGGCCGTCAACGACCTCCGCCGCGAAGCGTCGGACGCCGTATCGCTGACATTCGCCATCCCGGCGGAGCTTGCGACCGACTACGCCTTCACCCCCGGCCAATACCTCACGCTCCGCACCACGCTGGATGGCGAGGAAGTGCGCCGCTCCTATTCGATCTGCTCTGGCCCCGACGACGGCGAGATACGCATCGCAGTAAAGAAGATCGATGGTGGCGCGTTTTCGAGCTGGGCAGCGGAGGATCTGAAGTGTGGCGACGCGCTGGACGTGATGACGCCCACGGGACGCTTCGGCGTGATCCCGCCGGCCGGCGCCGGCCGCATCCATGTCGGCTTTGCCGCCGGCTCCGGCATCACGCCGATCCTGTCGATCGTCAAGAGCACGCTTGCGCGCGAGCCGGACAGCCAGTTCTTCCTGTTCTACGGCAATCGCACGACCGACAACATCATGTTCCTCGAGGCGCTCGAAGAGCTCAAGGATCGCTTCATCGACCGGCTCTCGATCTTCCACGTCATCTCCGGCGAGGAGCAGGACATTCCGATCCTGCACGGCCGGCTCGACGGCGACAAGGTGAGGGTGCTGCTGCGCTCGCTGGTACCGGCGGAAAGCGTCGATCACGTCTTCATCTGCGGTCCGTCCGGCATGAGCGAGGACATCGAGGCGACTTGCCGAGGGCTCGGCATCGCGGAAGAGCGTATCCATGTCGAGCGCTTCGTCTCCGAGTTCGGTGGCAAGCCGCGGCCGAAGAAGATGGTTGCGCCGGACGCGCCGCCGAAAGCGATCGCGTCGCTGATCATCGACGGCAAGCGCCGCGACGTGCCGGTGGCCGAGGACGAGGCGATCCTCGATGCTGCACTACGCGCCGGTGTCGATCTGCCCTTCGCCTGCAAGGGTGGCATGTGCTCGACCTGCCGTGCAAAACTGGTGGAGGGTGAGGCGCCGATGGACATCAACTACTCGCTGGAACCCTGGGAGTTGAAGGCTGGCTTTGTCCTGACCTGTCAGGCCAAGCCATCGACGGAGCGGGTTGTGGTCGATTACGATCACGTTTGACAGTTTTAGCCAGGCAGCAGAACATCGTGTCCAAACAATCGGACAGGAGAAGCGCGTGAACGTCAAAGCCGCCTTGTCGCCCGAGGATGTTGCCCGCGCCTGCGCCGATGCGATGTGGGCGGAGGACGATGCCTCCAAGGGACTCGGCATGGAGATTGTCGAGATCGGACCGGGCTATGCGACGCTGGCGATGAACGTGCGGCCGGACATGGTCAACGGTCAGCGCATCGCCCATGGCGGTTTCATCTTCACGTTGGCAGATTCCGCCTTCGCTTTCGCGTGCAACTCGCACAACGACCGCGTCGTGGCGGCGCAGGGCCAGATCACCTTCATCAAGCCGGGCAAGCTCGGCGATCGCCTCGTCGCAAGAGCGCGCGAGATCACGCGCGGCGGCCGCTCCGGCATCTATGACGTGCGCGTCACCGCCGGCGATACAGTCATCGCCGAATTTCGCGGGCATTCGCGGGTCATTCCCGGCAATTGGCTGCCGGCGCAGGATCAATAAAGAAAAGCAATGATGCGGGGAAACGAGGATGGCTCTGACGAGGCTCAAGGAAGGTGGTAACACCTATCGCGCCGAAATGGATGCGCATGAGCGCGCATCGCGCGACGAGATCAAGGCGCTCCAGACGGAGCGGCTGGCCTGGTCGTTGAAGCACGCCTACGACAACGTCGCGCACTATCGCAACGCCTTCGACGCGGCCGGCGTGCACCCGTCCGACTTTCGAGAGCTCTCGGACCTTGCGAAATTTCCGTTCACCGTGAAGACGGACCTGCGCGACAATTATCCCTTCAACATGTTTGCCGTGCCCCGTGAAAAGTTGGTGCGCGTGCACGCGTCCTCCGGCACGACGGGCAAGCCGATCGTGGTCGGCTATACACAACGCGACATCGACACATGGTCGGACGTGATGGCGCGCTCGATCCGCGCCGCCGGCGGTCGAACTGGCATGATCATCCACAATGCCTATGGCTACGGTCTCTTCACCGGCGGGTTAGGGGTGCACTATGGCGCCGAAAAACTCGGCTGCACCGTGGTGCCGATCTCCGGGGGCATGACCGAGCGGCAGGTGCAGCTCATCAACGACTTCCGGCCCGACATCATCACGGTGACGCCGAGCTACATGCTGGCGATCCTCGACGAGTTCAAGCGCCAGAAGCTCGATCCGCGTCAATGCTCGCTCAAGGTCGGCATCTTCGGCGCGGAGCCCTGGACCAATGCGATGCGCGGCGAGATCGAGGACGCCTTCGACATGGATGCGACCGACATCTACGGTCTTTCCGAGGTGATCGGGCCCGGCGTTGCGCAGGAATGTATCGAGAGCAAGGACGGCCTGCACATCTGGGAAGACCATTTCTATCCTGAAGTGATCGACCCCGACACCGGTGCGGTGCTGCCTGACGGGGAGAAGGGCGAACTGGTGTTTACCTCGCTCACCAAGGAAGCCTTTCCGGTGATCCGCTATCGCACCCGCGACCTGACGCGGCTTCTGCCGGGCACGGCGCGGCCCGGCATGCGACGGATGGAGAAAGTGACGGGGCGCTCGGACGACATGATCATCCTGCGCGGCGTCAACCTGTTCCCGACCCAGATCGAGGAGGTTCTGCTCGCCACCGACTGGTGCGGAGGGCATTTCATTCTGGAACTGACCCGCGAAGGCCGCATGGACGAGTTGACCATCATTGCCGAGGCGCGGCCGGAGAGCTGGGACGGCCGGGGCCTTCTCGATCATGCGAGCCGGATCTCGACGCACATCAAGAACACCATCGGCATCAGCTCCAGGGTGAGCGTGGTTGCGCCGGCCACGCTGGAACGCTCGCTCGGCAAGGCCAAGCGCCTCTACGACAAGCGGCCCAAGGATTAGGTCCCCTCATGGTGAGGGGGCGCGTAGCGCCGTCTCGAACCATGCAGGCCAGGATGCTGCAACGCGGGCCTTCATCCTTTGAGACGCTGCTGGCGCGGCTCCTCGGGATGAGGGGAGGCAGGTTGACTTGGGTCTCTCCAAGGGCGACAAGGCCGGCGAGAAATCGCGGGTCTTTCCATGTCAATAGCCGATCCCAAAGCCGTCGATGCGCGCTGTGTGCGCCTCACCGCGAAGGCCGAGAACGCGGCTGCGGTTGCGCCGGTGGTTGAGCCTCACGCGCTTGTTCGCGGCCCTAACGATCTGCTGATCGAGGTGAAGGCCGCCGCCGTCAATCCGTCCGATGTCAAGGCCGCGACCGGGCTGATGCCCTATGCCGTCTTCCCGCGCACGCCGGGTCGCGATTACGCGGGTGTAGTGATTGACGGGCCGGCCGGTATGATCGGCCGCGAAGTGTTCGGCTCCTCCGGCGATCTCGGCATCCGTCGCGACGGCACCCACGCCAGCCATCTCGTCGTTGAATCTGACGCGGTTGTCGACAAGCCGAAAACCGTATCCTGGGAGGAGGCCGCCGGCATCGGCGTGCCCTTCGTCACCGCCATGGAGGGCTTTCGCCGCGCCGGCATTCCAAAGCCCGGGGAATCGGTGCTGGTATTCGGCGTCAACGGCAAGGTCGGTCAGGCGGCGGTGCAGATCGCGACCTGGCAGGGCGCGCGTGTCATCGGCGTGGTGCGGAAGGCGGAAGCTTATGAGGGCCATACCAACGCGGCCATCGAGGTGATCGACGCTTCCGCGACCGACGTCGCCACACGCGTGCGCGAGTTGACCGGGAGTAAAGGTGCCGACATCGTCTTCAACACGGTCGGCGATCCCTATTTCCAGGCGGCGCACAAGTCGCTCGCGCTTCGCGGCCGCCAGATCCTGATCGCCGCGATCGACCGCATCGTGCAGTTCAACATCCTCGAATTCTACCGCGGGCAACACACCTATGTCGGCATCGACACGCTCGGCCTCTCGTCGATCGCGACAGGCGCTGTGCTGCGTGACCTCGGCCCGGGCTTCGCGAGCGGGCACCTGAAACCGTTCGCGATCAAGGCGAACGCCGTCTATCCGCTCGAACGCGCGAAGGAGGCCTATGTCGCCGTTGCAGGCTCGTCGCGGGATCGCGTGATCCTGAAGCCTTGATCATGGAATCGTCCACCCAGCTTGTCATCCTCGCGGGTCTCGTCATCGGCCTGGTTTACGGCGCCGTCGGCCTGCTCAGCGGCTTCTGCCTGATGAGCAGCATGCGCGGCTGGCTGGCGAAGGGGGATGGGCGGCTGGTGCGCACCTACGCGTTGGCGATCGCGGTTGCGGTCGCAGCGAGCCAATTCCTCGCCGGCAACGGCATGGTCGATCTCGGCAAGTCGATCTACCTGCAACAGTCCTTTTCGGTGCCAGTGCTGTTTCTCGGCGGACTTCTGTTTGGATACGGCATGGTTCTGTCGAACGGCTGCGGTTCGCGCGCCCTGGTGCTGCTCGGTCGCGGCAATCTCCGCTCCTTCGTCGTGGTGGTCGTGCTCGCCATCGCCGCGCAGATGACGCTCAAGGGCCTGATCGCGCCAGCGCGCATCGCGCTTGTCCAGGCCTCGCAAACCACAGTCAACGTGAATTCGCTGCCGTCGCTGTTGGCGACGTTCGGTCCGGCTGAAGCGGTTTCGCGCGTGATGGCTGCTGCTGTCGTCGTCGTTGCGCTGATCCTGTTTGCTTTCGCGCACCCGGCGTTCCGGCGTTCCCCCGGCCAGATTGCGGCCGGTGTCATCGTCGGTCTCCTCGTCGCCGGCGGCTGGCTCGTCACTGGCTATCTCGGCGCGGACGATTTCAACCCCGTCCCAGTGACTTCGCTCACCTTCGTCGCGCCAATCGCGGACAGCCTGCAATATGCCATGCTCTCGACTGGTCTGACGCCGAATTTCGGCATTGCGACAGTTGCCGGCGTCTTCGCTGGCAGTATGGCCACCGCGCTTGCTACGGGCCGTTTCCACCTCGAAGGCTATTCCTCGCCACGCCACATGCTGCGATCGGCGGGTGGCGCCGCGCTGATGGGCATCGGCGGCGTGATGGCGTTCGGCTGTTCGATCGGGCAAGGGCTCACAGGCGTGTCGACGCTCGCGCTGGGCTCCTTCGTCGCCGTCGCCGGCATCCTGCTCGGCACGACGGCTGGCCTGCGCGGAAGCCTGCGTGTTCAGCCGCTGGCCGTAGCCTGACGGCGGAGCAACCGGTCGCCCAGCGTCGCGAGGCCGATGCCCATGACGATCAGCGCGGCTGCGATGACAAGGCTCATGTCGATGGGTTCACCCAGCAGGATCGCGGCGGTGGCGATACCGACGAGTGGCGTCCCGGTGGTGCCGAGTGACGTCGTCAGCGCTGAGATGCTCTTGTTGACCATCGACATCGCCCAATAGGCCAGCGCCGTCCCGATCAAGCCGGAATACAGGAACAGCAGCACGAGCCTCCACGACCATTCCGCGTGCGGCAGGCCGTGCGTGACGGCCGCCGATCCCGTCAGCACGACCGTCGCCACGAGCACCTGCCAGATCAAGAGCTGGAGCGGGGACGCGATCCAGCGATGCGCGCGGATATAGATGATGTTCGCGGCCCATGAAATCGCGGCCAGGATGATCATGCCTGCGCCGAGCACGACGTTGGTGTTGGTCCAGTCGATCGACGTGGGGTTCAGGATAACGGCAAGACCAATCAGCCCGAGCAGGGCGCCGGCAAGTTTTGGCGCAGTCAGCGTATCCTGCCCCAGCAGGGGCGCTGCGATCGCGACCCAGAGCGGCGTGGTGTAGCCGAGCACAATGGCCTTGCTCGCGGGCAGGAAGCGCACACCGGCCGCCACCAGGACAGAGAATATTGTCATGTGCAGCAGCGCAACACTCAGGACCACCGGAATGTCGCGCCGCTTGGGGATCACCAGATTGTTGCTGAGCCCCAGGATCACGAACAATGCTGCCAAAGCGATCCAGCTGCGGATCGCCGAGGTCCAGAGCGGCGGAAGGAATTGCACGAGTTGCTTCGTCACCGACCAGTTCACGCCCCAGGCCAGCACGACGATGAGGAATAGGCCGACGGCCGCGCGGGGCGAGAGGGAGTTCATCGCAAAATCCTTGAAGCAGTTCTATCCGGCGGATAGCATTCCGACTGGCACCTGAAAAAGTGCCAGATCGGAAAGGATCAAGGTGCCAGTTCCGGAAAGCATGATCTCCGCCCTGATCGACCTGAACCGGGCCGACGACGAGGGGCTGGTGGCTCAACTGACGAGCCAGCTCCGAAGCCTGATCGCGACCGGCCGTCTCGGCAAAGGCCGCACGCTGCCGTCGAGCCGCCGGCTTGCGAGCGATCTCGGCGTCTCGCGCAACACCGTCACCTATACGTTCGAGCAACTCGCCGCCGAGGGATATCTCGAGGCCTCGCACGGCCGCCGTCCGATGGTCACGGTCGAGGGCGGCGAGCGCATCGCAGAGGCGGGCGCCGTCGCATCTCGCGTACGCCCTGGCAAGCCGCGGCTTTCGCCTTGGGCTTCGAGCCTCACGCAGACCGACTGGCCGATGTCTTATCAGGCGCGACTAAGACCCTTGCGTCCCGGGCACGGCGATTTCCGGGAGTTTCCGAACGAGGTCTGGGCGCGCTGCCTGCGCCGCAGCGCCGTGCGCGCGGCCAAGCGCGAGCTTGGACCGGTCAACCGGACGCGCCTGCGCGAGGCGCTGGCGCATTATCTCGCGACCAGCAGGGGCGTGCGCGCGACGGCGGATCAGATCCTGATTCTGCCGAGCGCGCAGGCTGCGCTGACCTTGATTGCGGCCGCCGTCATCACGCCCGGTGACGACGTCTGGGTCGAGGATCCCGGCTATCCCGGTGCCGCGGCCGCCTTCCGCGCGTCCGGTGCGAACGTGATCGGGATGAGACTGGACGAGCAGGGCATGCAGCGGATTCCGGGACTGGCGGCCCCGACCTTGATCTTCATGACGCCATCGCACCAGCACCCGACCGGCCGCCTGATGTCGCTCTCGCGCCGCACGGAGTTTCTTGGCCTGAGCAGGCCCGGCAAGACCTGGATCGTAGAGGACGATTACGACGGCGAATTCCACTATGACAGCCGGCCGGTGCCGGCCTTGCAGGGACTCGATGCCCATGGCCGCGTGTTCTATGTCGGCACGTTTTCCAAGGCCATGACCTCAGACATCCGGCTCGGCTATCTCGTCGTTCCGCCGGCACTGGTCAACACTCTCGAGATCGTACAGCGGCACATCGGGCTGATCGCCCCGAGCCACGTCCAGGGGCGCGCTGGCCGAGTTCATTGCCGACGGGCATTTCCTGGCGCATCTGCGCCGGATGCGCCGGATCTATCACGCTCGTCGCGATCACCTCGTCGACGGACTCGAGCGTCATCTCGACGAGGTACTCTCTGCCGAAGTGCCCCCGGGCGGCCTTCAGCTCGTCGCGCGTCTCAAGCGCGGTCGCGCCGATCGGGCGGCCGTCAAGCGGCTGGTCGAAGCGGGCGTTGAAACGCGCGCCCTGTCCGGCTTGGCACTGGGCAGGCCGCGCGATCACGGCCTGCTGCTCGGCTTCGCGGCCTGGCGCGAGAGCGAGATCACCGCGGCGTTGCGGACGATGGCGTCCTGCTTCTAGCGCAAGCGCGCTAATCCACGGCCCTGGTCACGATCCGGATTTCCGAGGTCAACGTCCGGTGCACCGGGCATTTGTCGGCGATCTCCATCAATTTCTTGCGCTGCTCGGGATCGAGCGCGCCGTCCATCGCGATGTCGCGCTCGATTTGGTCGAGCATGCCGTCGCGCGTCTCGCATTCCGCGCAGTCTTTTGCATAGATCTTGGAATGCTTCAGCGAGACGGTGACACGATCGAGCGGCAGCGACTTGCGGTCGGCATAGAGGCGCATGGTCATCGAGGTGCAGGCCCCGAGGCCGGCGAGCAGAAGATCATAAGGACCAGGGCCGGCATCCTCGCCGCCGGCGGCGACCGGTTCATCCGCGATCAGGCGATGCGGACCGACAGAGATGACCTGGTTGAACTTGCTCTTGCGGGTCTCCTGCACCACGACCCGGCGCGGCGCCTCCGGGAGATCCATTGCCTTCGCGGGTTTGGCTGTGTCGATGTACCGGCTTGCCCAGGCCGCGATCATGTCGGCTGCGTAGAGCGCATCGGCCGGCTTGGTCAGCAGATGATCGGCATGATCGAGCGAGACGAAGCTCTTGGGATGCCTAGCGGAGACGAAGAGCTTGGTCGCATTGTCGATGCCGACGGTATCGTCAACTGGAGAATGCATTACCAACAGCGCCTTGTGCAGGCCGGTGACGTCCTTCATCAGCTCGTGCTCGGCGATATCGTCGAGGAATTCGCGCTTGATCCGGAACGGGCGTCCGGCAAGCGAGACTTCGACCTCACCTTGGGTGCGAATGTCGTCGAGATGCTCTTTGAACAGGCCGGTGACGTGGGCGGGATCGGATGGTGCCGCAATGGTCACAACCGCCTTGGCCTCCGGGATGCGTCCGGCCGCCGCGAGGATCGCGGCGCCGCCGAGGCTGTGACCGATCAGGATGGACGGCGCCTTGCGGACGCTACGCAGATGATCGGCGGCGCGCACGAGATCGGCCACGTTGGAGGAAAACGTCGAATTGGCGAAATCTCCTTCACTGGAGCCGAGCCCGGTGAAGTCGAAGCGCAGCACCGCGATGCCCTTGGCGGCGAGCGCGACCGAGATGCGTTTGGCGGCCAGAGTGTCCTTGCCGCAGGTGAAGCAATGCGCGAACAGCGCGAAGGCGGCAGGCTCGCCGTCCGGCAGTTCGAGCGCGGCCGAAAGCTGATGGCCGCCTTCGCCGGTGAATTGAAAGCGTTCCGTCGGCATGGGCATCCCCCCGTCCTTGCTTAAACCTAATCGCCCGAATAGCGCTGCTCGGCCCAGGGATCGCCGCGGTTATGGTAGCCGCGGACTTCCCAGAAGCCCGGCGCGTCCTCGGTCAGGAACTCGATGGCCTGGAGCCATTTGGCGCTCTTCCAGAAATACAGATGTGGCACCACCAGCCGCACCGGGCCGCCATGTTCGTCCGACAATGGCTCACCGGACCAGCTATGGGCGAGCAATGCATCCTCGGCGGCAAAGTCGTCCAGCGCGAGGTTGGTGGTGTAGCCGTCATGGGAATGCAGCACGACGAAGCGCGCGTCCTCGCGCGGCTGGCAGGCCGCGAGCAGCTCGCGTGTAGCGAGCCCCTCCCACTCATTGTCGTAGCGCGACCAGGTGGTGACGCAGTGGATGTCGGAGGTGAACCGCGCCTGTTTCTGGGCGGCGAACTCGGCAAAGGTCCAGAACACGGGGGTTTCGATTGCACCGTAGACGTCGAGCCGCCAGCGCTCGCGCGAAACCGGCGGCACGACGCCGAGATCGAGCACCGGCCAGTCTTTTGTCAGATGCTGGCCGGGCGGCAGGCGCTGATCTTCCGGGCGCGTGATCTTGCCGGTCAAAAAGCGGCCTTCGCGCGCCCATTTCTCCTTGGTGCGCGTCAGCTTGCTGTCGGGGCGCTCGTTGTCTTCGGCCATCGGCTACTCGTGTCGGTGCATCGCGGAGGCGTGCTTGGTGTCGCGCATGGTGGAATAGATGATCAGTGACAGGCAGATGATGCCGGCGAGATAGTAGTAGAACCACTCCTCATGCCCGATGCTCTTGAAATAGAGCGCGATCGCCGGCGCCGTGCCGCCGAACAGCGAGACGGTGATCGCATAGGGCAGGCCGACGCCGAGGGCGCGGACATTGGTCGGGAACAGCTCGGCCTTCACCACGGCGTTGATCGAGGTGTATCCGGCGACGAACAGCCAGGCGCAGCAGATCAGGATGAACGCGATGAAGGGCGACTTGGTCTCCTTCAGCGTCATCAGCAGGGGCACGGTTGCGAGCGTGCCGGCGACGCCGAAGAAGATCAGCAGCGGCTTGCGGCCGATCTTGTCGGAGATGGCGCCATAGATCGGCTGCAGGATGGTCGCGAAGATCAGCGTGCCGAAGATCACGAACGTGGTCTGGTCCTCGGTCAACCCCACCGAAAGCTTGACGAAGGTCTGCATATAGGTGGTGAAGGTGTAGAACGCCGCAGTGCCGCCCGCGGTCAGGCCGACCACCAGGAGCAACTCGCGGGGATAGCGCAGCAAATTGGTGAGCGAGCCGGTCGGCTTCACCACCTTTCTGGCTTCTTCGAAGGCCTCGGTCTCGTGCAAGCCGCGCCGCATCACCGCAGCAAAGATCGCGAGCGCCGCACCGATCGCAAACGGGATGCGCCAGCCCCAGGCTCTCAGTTCCTCCGGCGTGAGGAAGATCTTTTGCAGAAGCAGAAGGACGATGATCGCGGTGAGCTGGCCGCCGATCAGGGTGACGTATTGGAAGCTCGAATAGAAGCCGCGGTGCTTGGGGTCGGCGACCTCGCTGAGATAGGTGGCGCTGGCGCCGTATTCGCCGCCGAGACTCAAGCCTTCGATGACGCGGGCGAGTGCCAGGATCACCGGCGCGGCGAAGCCGATCGTGGCGTAGGTCGGCGTCAACGCGATGATCAGCGAGCCGAAGCACATGAAGACGACCGACAGCGTCAGCGAGATGCGCCGCCCGTAATGATCGGCGATATAGCCGAACAGCCAGCCGCCCAGGGGGCGCATCAGGAAGGTCGCCGCGAATACGACGGCGACATTCAATTGCTGCACGACGGGATCGTTGCCGGGAAAGAAGGCGGGAGCGAAATAGAGCGCAAACGCGGTGTAGGCGTAGAAGTCGTACCACTCGACGAGATTGCCGATCGAGCCGATGAAGATCGCCTTGATCCGGCGCTTGGCGTCGGCGACGTCAATGTGGTCGGAGGCCGGTTGGGTTAGTTGCTCAGTCACGTCCGGCCTCTCCGTATCGCTGTTTGGAGAGGTCTACATCGCCTTTCCGAGCAAAAATGGCAACTGGCGGGGGCCTCTGACGGTTCCCTGGGACCAGGTCACCGTGCCTGCCGGATCGAGGGCGAAGTCCGGAATCCGCTTCAGCCATTCCTCCAGCGCAACCTGCATCTCCATGCGCGCAAGGTTCGAGCCGACGCAGCGGTGGATGCCGAGGCCGAAGGCGGCATGGCGGTTCTCGCGGCGGTCAATCACGACCTTGTCAGCATCCGGAAACATTTTCGGGTCACGGTTGGCGGCCGGGAAGGACAGCAGAACCATGTTGCCTGCCTTGACCGGGCAGCCCGAAATCGTGGTCTCCTTGACCACTTCGCGCGCCATCGTCACCGGCGAATAGGCGCGCAGCAGCTCTTCCACCGCGGTCGGGATCAGCCCAGGCTCGGCAATCAGGCGCTCGCGGTCGGCGGGCGTCCGGGCGAGGTGCCAGAGCGAGGAGCCGATCGCGCTCCAGGTGGTGTCGATGCCGGCAATCAGGAGCAGGCGCAGCGAGCCCAGCACGTGCGAATCCTCGAGTGGATTGCCGTCCTTGTCCCTTGCATTCATCAGATAGGAAATGAGGTCGTCGGTCGGCTTGCTCTTGCGCGCCTCGATATGGCCGCTGAAATAGACGGTCATCTCCTGCACCGCCTGGAGCAGCGTGTTTTCGTCCTTGATGCCAAGTTCCAGGATCATGTGGATCCAGCGGATGAAGAGATCGCTGTCTGTCTCGGGGATGCCGAGCATGTGGGCGATCGCGCGAACCGGAATGTGCTTGGTGTAGCGCTCTGCCGCGTCCAGTCGGCCTTCAGTGATAAAACCGTCGATCAACTCGTTGCAGATCGCGCGTACCCGCGGCTCCAGCTTCTTCATCGCGTCCGGCGTGAACGGCGGCAGCAGCAATTGCTTGGCTGGCTTGTGCACCGGCGGATCGGACGTGATCGGCGGGGCGGAGTTTCTGCTGGTGATCTCCGGCCGAACGTCACGGACGATGATGCGACGCGAGGAGAAATGCTCGCTGTCGTTGGCGATCTCGCGCACCGCTTCATAGGTCGTCGGCAGGTAGCAGCCGAGGAAGCGCTCGGTATGCACGACCGGGCTTGCGGCGCGCAGCTCGTCCCAGATCGGGAAGGGATCTTCCGTCCATCGCGGATCGGTGTGGTCGAAATCATGGACCCAGTCGGTCACGGGCGGATGGGCAGTGGGCTGGCTGACGTCGGACATCTCGAAATTCCTTGGGGGCTCGTGGTCGCGGAAGGCACGCGGGCAGAAGCGGGGCGCGCTACTCCTCGATCACGTCGATCGCGATTTCCGGACAATTGGATTTGGCAAGCCAGGCCTTGTCTTCGAGGCCGGATGGGACGGTGCCGTCGCCGGCTTCGTGGGCGTTGCCGTATTCGTCCAGCTCGAACAGCTCCGGCGCAAGCGCCTTGCAGCGCGCGTGCCCTTGGCATTTGTCCGGATCGACGCGAACCCTCAGTCGCTCTGTCATGGCGGCTTCCTCGGTCGTATGCGCTCCGGCCTGAAGGCGGCGCGCGCTCCCATCTGAGTTCTTATTCAAGTTATAGGATATTACATTCGCGGCGGGCTTCCCCTGTCAAGCGCAAACTTATAGGCTCCGCGCAACATGCGTTCACAACTTTCCCGCAAGCCCGAGAATACCTACCACCATGGCGATCTCCGCGACGCCTTGATCAAGGCCGCGCTGCGCGAAGCCGAGCAAGGCGGGACGGAGGCGATCAGCATCAAGGCGCTGGCAAAGCAGCTCGGCGTCTCGCAGCCGGCGCCCTACCGGCATTTTGCCGATCGCGAGGCGCTGCTTGCGGCGGTGACGGCGGAGGCGTTTCGGCAGCTCAGCGGGATCTTGCGGGCGGCGATGGCAAGGCCGTCGAAGCGGTCGAAGCTGTCGCTGCTGGCGCAGGCAACGCTGGATTTCGGCTTACGTCGCAACGGTGTCTATCGCTTGATGTTCGCCTCGCGCACGGTGTCGTGTGCGGCGAAAGGCAGCGAGCTGCATGAAGCGACCCGCGAAACCTTTGCGCTCGTGATCGAGGCGCTGGAAGCTCCGGCAGTTGATTACTTGCGCGAGCGGCAGGCGCTCAAGATCTGGGCGGCGGTGCACGGCGTGGTGATGCTGGCTGAGCAGGGACTGTTCACCGGCGAGGCGGCCCATGCCACGCGCGAAGACCTGGTCGAGGACTTTGTCAGCGAAACCAAGGCGGCGCTTGCGGCGGCGATCAAGGGCGCGCGGCACCGGAAAAGGGCCGGCGCTTAAGCCTTTGCCGCCAACAGCTTCCTCAGCTTCTCGACGGCGCTGTCAGGCGTGGTCACGACGGGGCGGCCGGTAGCTTCTCCCACGACGGGCGCCGTTGCCGCGATGCTGAACTGCGCGAGCGCGATGACGTCGCAATCGCGCAAATCGCGTGAGGCTTCCACGATCAGCCGGTCATGCGTAGCGCGGTCGCCGCGGTCCAGCGCGGCAAGCGCGCCTTCGGCTAGTTTCGGCACGACCTGGACGGAGGAAGGAAACTCCGGCGGCATCGAGGCCAGCGTCGGCGCGAAGGTCGAGAGCAGGCCGATGCGCCGGCCCATCGTCACCGCCCGTTCGATCATGGCTTCGTTCGGCTTCAGCACCGGCATCGGCGCATGCGCGCGCGCGACCGCTTCGATGCAGGGACCGAACGCCGAGCAGGTGAACAGGATCGCATCCGCGTCCGTCGCCGCGGCGTAGCGACCGAGCGCAAGAAAGCGTTCGGTCATGGCATCATTGAGCTTGCCGTCACGCGCCAGATCCGACGACAGGCTGTCATCGAGCAGGTTCATCAGCCGCGCTTCCGGCCACGCCTTCGCGAACGCAGCTTCGATCGGAGCGATGGAATGCTTGAGGGCGTGGATGAGGGCGATGCGAGGAGACGTCGGCATTGAACGTTGCTACCTGGTAGGTCTCGTGCCCCGGACGCGGCGCAATGCGCAGTATTGCGCCGCAGAGCCGGGGCCCATTGTGGCCGCTGGGTCCCGGCTCTGCGCAGCAGCGTTGCACGCTGCCGCGCGTCCGGGACACGAGAGACGTTTACTTGAATGGCACCGCGTACATCAAACCGCCCTTGCTCCAGAGGCCGTTGAGGCCGCGCTCGAGCTTGAGCGGGCTCGCCTTGCCGACATTGCGCTCGTAGATCTCGCCGTAATTGCCGGTGGCCTTGATGGCCGTGACCAGCCATTTGTTGTCGAGCCCGAGCCGCGAGCCGAGATCGCCGGAGGCGCCGAGCAGGCGCTGGATCGCGGGCGTCTGCGACTTCGCCATCTCGTCGACATTACCTTGTGTGACGCCGAGCTCTTCGGCCTCGATCAAGCCGTAATGCAGCCAGGTGATGATGTCGCTCCAGACCTCGTCGCCATTGCGGGTGAAGGGGCCGAGCGGCTCCTTGCTGATGGTCTGCGGCAGCACGACGTAGTCGGCCGCGTTCGGCGCCGCGGTCGTCACGGCGCCGGCAAGCGCGGAAGCGTCCTGGGTCATGGCATCGCAACGGCCGCCGAAGAAGGTCTGGTACATGGTGTCGACGCGGTCGAACACCAGCGGCTTCCAGTCGATGCCATTGGCGCGGCCGTAATCGCCGAGCGTGACCTCATGCGTGGTGCCCTGCGCGACACAGACGGTGGCGCCCTTGAGATCCTTGATCTCCTTCACGCCGAGGTCCTTCTTCACGACAAAGCCCTGGCCGTCGTAGAAGTTGACCGGTCCCTGCCGCAGGCCGAGTGTCACGCCGCGCAGATAGGTCTGCGTCGAGTTGCGGTAGAGCACGTCGATCTCGCCGGACTGGAGCGCGGTGAAGCGGTTCTGCGCGGTCAGCGAGACGTAACGCACCTTGCTGGCGTCGCCGAGCACGCCGGCGGCGAGCGCGCGGCAATAATCGACGTCAAGACCCTTGTAATTGCCTTGCGAATCCGGCGCGGAGAAGCCGGCAAAACCGGCGCTGACGCCGCATATCAGCGTGCCGCGGCTCTTCACCGTGTCGAGCGTTGCCGCCGACGCGACCACCGTCGATGCCGCGAGCAAGCCGGCTACGATAACCACTTTCCTCATCATGCTATTCTCCCCTCACCGATTGACACGACGCAATACGTTGTCGACAGCCGTGCCGAGCTTGTCGACGATCAGATCGATCTCCTCCTCGGAGGTGATATAGGGTGGCGCCAGCAGCACGTGGTCGCCACGGACGCCGTCCACGGTGCCGCCGCCGGGATAGCAGCCGAGACCGTTGGCGAAGGCCTCCGCCTTGATCTTCTGGTTCAGCTTCAGCGCGGGATCGAACGAGGTCCGGCCGGCGCGATCGGCGACAAGCTCGATCGCCCAGAACAGGCCGCGGCCCCTGATGTCGCCGACATGGCGGTGATTGCCGAAGCGCTCGATGAGCCGCTGCTCGAGCTGCTTGCCGCGCTCCTTGACCCGGTCGAGCAGGCCGTCCTCGCGGATCACGTCCTGCACCGCGAGCGCGGCGGCGCAAGCGAGAGGGTGCGCCAGATAGGTGTGGCCGTGCAGGAAGGCGCCCGAACCTGAGCGGATTGTGTCGATGATCCTGCCGCTTGCCAGCATCGCGCCGATCGGCTGGTAGCCGCCGCCGAGACCCTTGGCGATCGCCTGGATGTCGGGCGCCACGCCTTCCTGCTCCCAGGCGTGCGTGGTGCCGGTGCGGCCCATGCCGCTCATGACCTCGTCGAGAATGAGCAGCGCGCCATGGCGGTCGCAGATCTCTCGCACGGCCTTGAAGTAGCCGTCCGGCGCCGTCACGGCACCTGCGGTGGCGCCGACGACGGGCTCTGCGAGAAACGCCGCGACCGTATTGGGACCGAGGCGCTGAAACTCGGCTTCGAGCTCGGCCGCGAGCCGGACAACGAATTGCGCATCGGATTCGCCATCGTGCTTCTCGTGATAGGCGAAGGCCGGCGTCACGTGGCTGAAGGCGTCGGAGAGCAGCGGCGCGTAGGGCGCCCGGCGCCAGGCATTGCCGCCCGCCGCGAGCGCGCCGAGCGTATTGCCGTGATAGCTCTGCCGCCGCGCGATGAAGTGCTGCCGCTGCGGTTCGCCGCGCTCGATGAAATATTGCCGCGCGAGCTTGATGCTGGCTTCAATCGCCTCCGACCCGCCGCTGACGAAATAGGCGTAGGCGAGGCCGCCGGGCTCGTGGCCGACCAGCCTCTCCGCCAGCGCCTCCGCCGGCTCGGACGAGAAGAAGGATGTGTGGGCATAAGCGAGGGTCGAAGCCTGCTTGGTGATCGCCGCGATCACGCGCGGATGCTGGTGGCCGAGACAGGAGACCGCAGCTCCGCCGGAGGCGTCGATGATGCGGCGCCCGTCCTCAGCGAAGAGATAGACGCCTTCGCCGCCGATCGCCTTGGGCGGCGTTTCGCGCAGCGAGCGATGCAGCACGCGGCTGGTGCGAGCGGCCATAGGTCAACCTTTCTCTGAAACGTAAGTTGAGGCCGCAGCCATCCGCGCCTCGGTATTTTCCAGGCGCTTCTTGGCGGCCGTGCCGCCGAGCGAAAACGTCACGGCGGCGAGCGATTGCGCGATCGCAATGGCGCCGGTGAGACTGGGGAAAAAGCCGGGAGAGGAGGCCGCCTCGAACAGCAGTACGTGGTCCGCGCCCTCGGCCATCGGCGCCGAAGGGCTATCGGCGATCGCGATCAGGGCCGCGCCGGCACGATACGCGGCCTGCGCGACGCGGACGCTCGCATGAGTGTACGGCATGAAACCGATGACGATGACGGCTTCGCCGGGCCGGAACGCGCCGAGGTCGAGATCGTCGGGGCCGGACGTACCGACGAGTTGCACCTGTTCAGGACGAAACAGCCGGAGCTCGTAGTTGAGCAGCTCCGCGACGCTGCGGCAGCTTCGGTAACCGGTGATCCAGATCCGTTTGGCGTCGTGGAGCGCGCGCGCCGCCTCCGCAATCGGTTGCGCCGGGATGCGCGGAAGTCCGGCGGCCTCGGCCTCGAGCTTTTCGGTGACGAGGGCGACATCGGCGTTCGGGCCGTGACGGCGGCTCCTGGCGCGGCCGGAGAAGGGCGCTATCTGCGAGGGCCGCCGCGCCTCCGTCAGTGCCGCGCGCAATTCGTCCCAGCCCGAATAGCCGATCGCCTTGGCAAGCCGCGTGAAGGCGGCGGGATCGGCGCCGGCAACGGCTGCGAGATCGCGCATCGAACGCGTGGTGGCGTCGTAATCGTTGGCCGCGACGAAACGCCCGACCTCCTGCAATCGCATCGGAAGCGATGGCAATGCAATGCGCAGTTCGCTCAGCGGCGAGGATTTGGCGGGCTCGGCCATGAAACATTTGTTGCACGAAGTAGAGTTTAGTGCAACAGTTGACGTACGCCGCCGGAAATCGCCGTCTTGAGAAGGATTTTTGTGCTGTGACGTCAGACGCTCCGAGACCGCCGCCGCGCCGCCGCTTCTTCGGCGCTTTCGGACGACGCGAGCTGAAGGGCCTGTTCTGGCAGGCCCTGGTGGTCGGGATCGCAGTCGCGATCATCGTCTTCCTCTGGTCCAACACGGTCACCAATCTCTCCGCGCGCCGCATCACGACCGGTTTTGCCTTCCTCGGCCGTGAGGCCGGCATGCCCATCGCCGACAGCCTGCTCACCTACAATCCGAGAGACTCATATCTCTGGGCCTTCGTCGTCGGCATCGCCAACACGCTGCGCGTCGCCGTGATCGGAATCGTGCTTGCAACCATCCTGGGCACGGTGATCGGCATCTCGCGGCTGTCGGCCAACTGGCTGCTGTCGCGGCTCGCCGCGGTGTATGTCGAAATGCTCCGCGACATCCCGCTGCTGCTCCAGCTCCTGTTCTGGTACGTGCTGATGCAGGCGCTGCCGGCCGCGCGCGCGGCATGGCGGCCGATCGAGGGCGTGTTCCTGTCCAATCGCGGATTGATCCTGCCGGCGATTCCGATCGGGATGCCGCAGCTTTGGGTGCTCGGCACGGCAGTGCTCGGGCTTGTCGTGTTCTATGTCATCCAGCGGCGGCTCATCGCGCAGCAAATGCGCGACGGCAAGCCGCGGCCGGCCTGGCCGTTTGGACTCGGGTTGCTCGTTGGGCTGCCTGCGGCGGTGTCCGTGCTGCTCGGCGTATCCTGGACGATCGAATGGCCGGAGTTGCGCGGCTTCAACTTCGTCGGCGGGCTGACGCTCGCGCCGGAATATTTCGCGCTGCTGATCGCGCTCGTCACCTACACCTCGGCCTTCATCGCCGAGATCGTGCGCAGCGGCATCCAGTCGGTGCCGCGCGGCCAGTGGGATGCCGCCAATGCGCTCGGACTGCGCCGCAGCTTCATGCTGCGGCAGATCATCCTGCCACAGGCGCTACGCGTGATCGTGCCACCGATGACGAGCCAGTACCTCAACCTGACCAAGAACTCTTCGCTCGCGGTCGCGATCGGTTATCAGGACGTGGTCTCGATCGCCAACACGACGCTGAACCAAACCGGTCAGGCGATCGAGGCCATTGCCTTGATCATGGCGGTGTTTCTGACCATCAGCCTCGGCATCAGCTTTTTCATGAACTGGTACAATTCGCGCATCGCGCTGGTGGAGCGCTGACCATGACGGCGATCGCCGACATTCCGGAAGTACCGCGCGCCGCCCGCCGCCCGCAGATCGGCAATCCGGTGCTACGCTGGCTGCGCACCAATTTGTTCTCGTCGATCCCGAACGGCATCCTTTCGGTCGTGTTGCTGGCAGTGCTCGCAAAGGGCCTTTTCAGCTTCGTGCAATGGGGCATCGCCAATGCGGTCTGGCTCACCCCGGCGAACGATTCCAGCGCATGCCGCGCGGTACGCGGCGTCGGTGCATGCTGGGCGATCATCCCGGAAAAATACCGCTTCATCCTGTTCGGCACCTATCCGTTCGACGAGCAGTGGCGGCCGGCGCTGGCGGTGCTGCTGTTCATCGCCCTGTTCTATCTCTCCAGCCGCCGCGCCTTATGGCGGCGCGAACTGGCTTATCTCTGGATCGGAGCGCTCGCGCTGATCAGCGTGCTGATGTGGGGCGGCATACTCGGCCTGTCGTTCGTCTCGCAAGACCGCTGGGGCGGTTTGCCCGTGACGCTGATCCTGGCGACCTTTGGTCTGGCTTTCGGCTTCCCGCTCGGCATCCTGGTCGCGCTTGGCCGGCGCTCAAAACTGCCGGCGATCCGCTCGCTCAGCGTGCTTTATGTTGAGCTGATCCGCGGCGTGCCGCTGGTCAGTCTGCTGTTCATGGCGAGCGTAATGTTTCCGCTGTTCATGCCGAACGGATTCAACATCGACAAGCTCCTGCGCGCGCAGGTCGCGATCATCCTGTTCGCGGGTGCCTATCTTGCCGAAGTCATTCGCGGCGGCCTCCAGGCCGTGCCCCGCGGGCAATACGAGGCCGCCGACGCGCTCGGCCTGTCCTACTGGCGCAAGAACCGGCTGATCGTCCTGCCGCAGGCGATCCGCCACGTCATCCCGCCGCTGGTCAACACCTTCATCGCCTTCTTCAAGGACACCAGCCTCGTCCTGATCATCGGTATCTTCGACTTGCTGACGACGGCCAAGACCGCGATCATCGATCCGGCGTGGCAGCAATTCTCCGTCGAAGTCTACATCTTCGTTGCCGCGATCTATTTTGTCTTCTGCTTCGCGATGTCGCGGTATAGCCGCAGCCTGGAGGCGACGAGCGGAAGGTGATTATCTCTCTTATCCCGGCGCTGCAGCACACCGCTGAAGAAGCGCTGCGCCGCGTCCGGGACACGAGAGGCTAGTTCTTCACCCGCGGATCAATCGGCGTCGTGCCGCGCACGCCCAAAATATCCTCCAGCACCTTAGCGCCGGCGATCACATGCGCATCGGCGCGCGGAGCCCCGACGACCTGCAGGCCGACCGGAAGTCCCGATGCGGTGAAGCCGCACGGCAGCGACAGCGCGGGACAGCAGGCGAGCGTGATGGCGTAGACAATGCCGAGCCACTCGACGTAGTTGTCGAACTTCTTCCCGGCGCATTCGGCGACATAGCGGTGCTCGATCGGAAAGGGCGGCACGATCGTGGTCGGTACCAGCAGCAGATCGTAGCTCTTGAAGAACTCGACCGCACGCGCGGTCATGCCGACGCGCTGCGCCTCGGCGCGTTCGAGTTGCTCGATCGTGAGCTTGAGGCCTTCCTCGATGTTCCAGATCACCTCGGGCTTGAGCTGGTCGCGCTTGGTGCGCAACAGATTGGCCTTGCTGATCGCGAAATCGAAGGCGCGCAATGCGTGGAAGCATTCGTGCGCCTCGCGCCAGTCCGGGTGCGCCTCCTCGACGATGGCGCCGGCTTCGGCGAAGCGTTCAGCCGCCTTGCGTGTGATCGCTTTGACTTCGGGATCGACCGGCGTGATGCCGAGATCGGGCGAGTAGGCGATGCGCTTCGGTTTCTTGCCTGATTGTGCCGTTGACAGGAATGAGGTCGCAGGCGCGGGAAGCGACAATGGATCGGCTGCATAGTCGCCACTCATGGCATCGAGTAGCAGCGCGAGATCCTCGACGTTGCGTGCCATCGGACCGACGACGCCGAGGTTACGATCGACGGCTGATTTTGGAGTATGCGCGACCCGGCCGATGCTCGGGCGCATGCCCACGACGCCGCAGAAAGCTGCCGGACTGCGCAGACTGCCGCCCATGTCGGAGCCTTGCGCGAGCCAGGCCATACCGGTGGCGAGCGCAACGGCCGCGCCGCCTGACGAGCCGGCTGCCGACTTGGACGTATCCCAGGGATTGAGCGTTGCGCCGAACACCTCGTTGAAGGTGTTGGCGCCCGCACCGAATTCGGGCGTGTTGGATTTGGCGTAGACGACCGCGCCGTTGGCCTCGAGATTTTCGACCAGGATGTCGGACGTCGCCGGGATGTTGTCCTTGAAGATCGGCGAGCCCTGGGTGTTCAGCACGCCAGCAACATCGGTCAGGTCCTTGATCGGCACCGGCAGGCCTGCGAGCAGCCCGCGCGCACCGGCCGGCTTCCGCATCAGCGCCTTTGCGTTATCCCGCGCGCGATCGAAGCACAGCGTCGGCAGCGCGTTGACCTTGCCATCGACTTCACCGATGCGCTTCTCCAGCACATCCAAGAGCTCCAGCGGCGAGACGTCGCCGGACCGCAGCTTGTCGACGACGGCGCAAGCGGTTTCGCGGATCAGGTCTTGAGACAACTATTTTACTCCTGTGCTTGTTCTAGGCTCCGTCATTGCGAGGAGCGAAGCGACGAAGCAATCCAGACTGTTGCCGCAGATACAGTTCTGGATTGCATCGCTTCGCTCGCAATGGCGAGGATAGAGTTAACCCCATCCTGCGCTGATTCCGCCATCCACCGTATAGATCACCCCTGACGTATAGCCGGCGCGATCCGACGCCAGGAACGCCATGAGGTCGCCGATCTCGCGCGCATGCGCAGGCCTGCCTAAAGGCAAGCTCTTCTGGAACTCCCTGTAGCGGCTTTCGTCGCCGAACTGGTGCTTTGCCCGGGTCTTCAGCAAGGTGACGTGACGGTCGGTGCCCACAGGGCCGGGATTGATGCCGACCACGCGGATGTTGTCGCCGAGGCTCTTGCCCCCGAGCGCGCGGGTGAAGGCCATCAGCGCGGCATTGCCGGCGCTGCCGCAAATGTAGTTGGCGTCGAATTTCTCGCCGGCCGCGCCGATATCGTTGACGATCACGCCGCCGCCCTTCGCCTTCATCTGCCCATAGATCATGCGCGTGAGGTTGATGTAGCCGAACACTTTCAATTCCCAGGCGTGGCGCCAGGTCGCCTCGTCGATCTTGTCGATGGAGCCGCCGGGAATGTCGCCGGCATTATTGACGAGGACGTCGATGTCGACGGCTTCCTTGGCGAGCCGCGTCAAATCCTCGTTCTTGCGCAAATCGACGATGCTCGTGGCGGCATCGATCTGGTGCGCCGAGCGCAAGTGCTCGGCCAGAGCCTTGAGCTGATCGCCGTTGCGGGCGGCGAGGAGGAGATGGCAGCCTTCCTCGGCAAAGGCCTCGGCGGCAGCTGCGCCGATGCCCTTGGACGCGCCCGTGATCAGGACGCGCTTGCCACGCAGATGCAGATCCATGGGAGTTACTCGCAGGAGAGGAACGGGAATAAATCAGTAGGCGGTCGGCCGCGCCATGGTCAACATTGCAGTGCAGCGTTGCACTGCCGCCGCGTTTGGTCCATTGCAGTGCGGTCAAAAAGGCGGCGGCTGCCGGAGCAATCAAGGACGTTCTCGATGAGCAAGAAACAATACCGGATCGCGGTCATTCCCGGCGACGGCATCGGCAAGGAAGTGATGCCCGAGGGTCTGCGCGTTCTGGAGACCGCGGCGAAGAAGCACGGGGTGTCGCTTCATTTCGATCATTTCGACTTCTCGTCCTGGGACTATTACGAGAAGCACGGCCAGATGATGCCGGACGATTGGAAGGATAAGATCGGCAAGCACGATGCCATCTATTTCGGCGCGGTCGGCTGGCCGGCCAAGATTCCGGATCACGTCTCGCTTTGGGGTTCGCTGATCAAGTTCCGCCGCGAGTTCGATCAGTATGTGAATCTGCGCCCGGTGCGGCTGATGCCGGGCGTGCCGTCGCCGCTGGCCAACCGCAAGCCCGGCGACATCGATTTCTGGGTGGTGCGCGAGAACACCGAAGGCGAATATTCCTCCGTCGGCGGCCGCATGTTCCCGGAGACCGACCGTGAGTTCGTGACGCAGCAGACGGTGATGACCCGCATCGGCGTCGATCGCATCCTGAAGTTCGCGTTCGAACTCGCGCAGTCGCGGCCGAAGAAGCACCTGACCTCGGCGACCAAGTCGAACGGCATCTCCATCACCATGCCCTATTGGGACGAGCGCGTGGAGGCGATGGCGAAGAAGTATCCAAATGTGAAGTGGGACAAGTACCACATCGACATCCTGACCGCGAACTTCGTGCTGCACCCGGATTGGTTCGACGTCGTGGTCGGCTCCAACTTGTTCGGCGACATCCTGTCCGACCTCGGCCCGGCCTGCACCGGCACCATCGGCATCGCGCCGTCGGGCAACATCAACCCCCAGGGCAATTTCCCGTCGGTGTTCGAGCCGGTGCACGGCTCGGCGCCCGACATCGCGGGGCAGGGCATCGCCAATCCGATCGGCGCAATCTGGTCCGGCGCGATGATGCTCGAACATCTCGGCGAGAAGGAAGCCGGCAAGTCGATCGTCGATGCGATCGAGCGTACGCTGGCGGAGCGCACGCTGCGCACCAAGGATCTCGGCGGCAACGCCGACACCACGGCTTGCGGCAAGGCGGTTGCGGATATGGTGGATTAGAGGACTGCTTTCCCTCCCCCCTTGTGGGGGAGGGTGGCTTCGATGCGAAGCATCGAAGACGGGTGAGGGGTTGTCTCCGCGGAGACAGACCTCTCAATTGTGCATTTCTCTTCGTGGACAGAGACCCCTCATCCGGCGCTTCGCGCCACCTTCTCCCACAAGGGGAGAAGGGAAGAGCAGCGTCGTTCGCCTCCAGCTATCCCGCGATCTTCTCGATCGCCGCCTGATCCAGCCCGAACTTCTTCCCGGCCTCCAAGATCTCCCGCCACGTAGTCGGATCGACCGGGATGCCTTCCGCGAGCCGCTTCTGCTTCGTCTCGCGCTCGGGCTCGCCGGCGATCTTCACCTTGTCGACGCCGACGGCGGGCGGTGAGCCGGTGTGCCAGGCGACGAAGCTCTCGACTTCGCGCGCGAGATTGTCACCGGTGCCGAGCTTGCCGGGGTCGATGATGATCGAGAGCATGCCGTTGAGGACGTTGTACTTGCCATCGGACGGGCCCTTGACCACCTGCCCGCCGGAGAGCGCGCCGCCGAGGATTTCGCACACCAGCGCGAGCCCCGACCCCTTGTGCTCGCCGAACGGCAGGATGGCGCCGTGCGGCGGGATCACGGTGTAGCGCGGGTTGGTGGTCGGCTTGCCCTCGTTGTCGATGATGGTGCCGGGCTCGAGCTCGACGCCCTTGTTGTGGGCGACGCGGGTCTTGCCCTGTGCGATCCTGCTGGTGGCGAAGTCGAGCACGATGGGGTCCTTGCCTGCCCGCGGGATGCCGACGCAGAACGGGTTGGTGCCGTGGCGCCCATCGCTGCCGCCCCAGGGCGCAACAATCGGGCGCGAGATCACGTTGACGAAGTGGATCGAGACCAGTCCGTGGTCGATGCACTGCTCGGCCCAGTGGCCGATGCGCCCGATATGGTGCGAGTTTGAGAGGCCGACGAGGCACACGCCGTTGCGCTTGGCGCGCTCGGCCGCCAGCTCCATCGCTTCATGGCCGATCACCTGGCCGTAGCCGGTGAGGCCGTCGAGGGTGAGAAGCGGACCGGTGTCGAGCACGATCTTGACGTGCTGGTTCACGGCGAGGCCGCCCGTGGTGACGCTCTGGACATAGCGCGGGATCATGCCGACGCCGTGGGAGTCGTGTCCCTTGAGGTTGGCCTCGACCAGATTGGTGGACACGAGCTCGGCCTCGCGGTCCGTGGAGCCGCCGGCCTTGACGATGGCTCTGATGGCTTCGATGAGCGGCTGTGCCTTGATGGTGCGATAGTCGGCCATTGCTGGTGCTCTTATCCCTTTACGATTCTGCGGCAGTGCTCCCACGCCGCATGAATGAGGTTCTCACTCGCCTCCGGGGTCCGGAACGCCGAATGCGCCGACAACGTCACGTTCGGCAGTTTTGTCAGCGGATGATCGCCGGGTAGGGGCTCGATGTTGAAGACGTCGAGGCCGGCGTGGCGGATGTGGCCTGACTTCAGCGCATCGATCATGGCGGCCTCATCGACCACGGCCGCGCGAGCGGTGTTGATGAGGATGACGCCCGGCTTCATCTTCGCGATCATCTCGCGGGTGATCATGCCGCGCGTCTCGTCGTTGAGCAGCAGATGCAGCGATACGACGTCTGCTCTCACCAACACCGAATCGAGATCGACGAATTCAACGCCCGGATAGCTCTTCGGCGAGCGGTTCCAGGCGATGACCTTCATGCCGCTGCCCGAGGCAATGCGCGCGACCTCCGCGGCAATACCGCCGAAGCCGATCAGGCCGAGCGTCTTGCCGGTGAGCTGCATGCCGTCTTCGCGCAGCCAGTTTCCGCCGCGCATCTCCCGGTCCATCATCGCGATGACGCGGGCCGAAGCCCACATCAGCGCGATCGCGCATTCCGCGACCGCCGTGTCGCCATAGCCCTTGATCAGGTGCACGGAGATGCCGAGCTCGGCGAGCTCCTCCGGGTTCATGTAGCTGCGCGCGCCGGTGCCGAGGAACACGACATGCTTCAACCCTGCGCACTTCTTTGCGACATCGGTCGGCAGCGCGGTGTGGTCGACGATCGCGATCTCGGCGCCGTCGAGGATTTCAGGATATTGCTCGGGCTTGATGTCGGGATCCCTGTGGATCCGCACCTTGGGATCGCCTGATAGCTCCAGCCGCTCCATGATCACGGCCAGGGCTTCGTTGGCGTCGACGAAAACTCCGCGCATGACTCTCTCTCCGGTCAGGATGCGACGCCGGCGATCGCCAGCACCGTGTGCATGAGGACATTGGTGCCCGCGGCGCAATCGGGCTGCGTGGCGTCTTCCAGCTCATTGTGGCTGATGCCGTCCTTGCAGGGCACGAACACCATTGCGGCCGGCATGACTGTGTTGAGATTGCAGGCGTCGTGGCCGGCGCCGGAGGTGATGCGGCGAGAGGAGTAGCCGAGCGTCTTCGCCGCGTTCTCGACGGCAGCAATCAACTTGGGATCGAAATGCGTCGGCGGCTTGCGCCAGACCAGGTCGATCTTCACCTCGACCTTGCGGCGTGCGGCGATCTCGGCAATCGCGCCGCGCAGATCGCGATCGAGCGCATCCATGATCGCGCCATCCGCACTGCGGCAATCCATCGTGAAAGCGATCTCGCCGGGAATGACGTTGCGCGACGGGTTTGCGATCACGGCCTCGCCGATGGTGCCGACTGCCTTCGGCCCGTGCTTGCTCGCAATGGCCTCCATCGCCAGCACGATCTCGGACAGCGTCGCCAGCGCATCGCGCCGCAGCGGCATCGGCGTCGACCCGGCATGGCTCTCGAAGCCGGAAATCTTGCCGTCGTACCAGAGTACGCCCTGGCCGGAATCGACGACGCCGATGGTCTTGCCTTCGGCCTCCAGGATCGGACCCTGCTCGATGTGCAGCTCGACGAAACAGCCGAGCTTCTGGAAACCGACCGGCTTGTCGCCGCGATAGCCGATGCCGTCGAGCGCCTGGCCGACGGTGGTGCCGTCGGCGTCCTTGCGCGACAGAATGTCGTCGGTGGTGAAGTCGCCGACGTAAGCGGCGGAGGCCATCATCGCGGGAGCGAAGCGCGAGCCCTCTTCGTTGGTCCAGTTGACGACGCAGATCGGTGCCTCGGTCTCGATCCCGGCGTCGTTCAGCGTGCGGATCACTTCGAGCGCACCGAGCGTTCCCAGAATGCCGTCATACTTGCCGCCGGTAGGTTGCGTGTCGAGATGCGAGCCGATGCCGACAGGCGGCTTCGACATGTCGCGACCCTTGCGCAGGCCGAACTGCGAACCGAGCGCATCGGTGTGCACCTCTAAGCCGGCGTCCTCGCAGGCCTTGCGGAACCAGTCGCGCACCTGCTTGTCCTCCGCGCTCAGCGTCAGCCGCCGCACGCCGCCCTTGGCCGTCGCGCCGAACTGCGCGGTCTCGTGGATGGAGCCCCAGAGGCGGGCGGAATCGATTTGCAAATTGGTGGCGGCTCGGCTCATGCGGTCAGTCTCTCAATTGTCCGGCGCCTGTTTCAATGACGCGCCGGCGCGGGCGCGTCAACTGTAAGGCTGCCCTGCGCAATCTGACATGCAAGCTCTGCGACCCGCTCCACCGCCACGACGTCGGGCGAGGCGAGCCAGCTGGCGGTGAATGTCAGCGGCGCGATTTTGAGATCGGTGTCGAGCAGTTGCAGCCGCCCGTCTGCAAGCTCGTTCTCGACGATCGCGTCGGGGATCACGGCGATGCCGAGGCCCTCGACCGCCATGTGGATCACGGTCGCAAGCGAGGCGGAGGCATGCAGCCGGATCGGTGGCAGCTCCGGCCGGTCGAACACTTCGCGCACGACCTCGTAGGGCCGCGTCTTCCGCGGAAATGTAATGATCGGAAACCGCGCGAGCTCGGCCCGCGTGACCGGTCCATGGCCGAGGCCGAGCGAGGGGCTGGCGAGAAAGCCGATCGGATAGTCGGCGAGGACGCGGTTGTGCACCCCGGAAGCCGAGAGCGGACCGACGACGAAAGCAAGCTCGATCTCCTGCGCGAGCAGGCGCGCGGTCAGGTTCGGCGTGATGTCGACCTCGATCTCCAGCGACAGGTTCGGGTAGACTTGGTTCATGCTCTTCACCAGCCGCGGCAGCCAGGTGTGCACGATGGTTTCGGCGACGCCGAGCCGCATCACGCCGCGCATCGCGGAGCGATCGCCGATCTCGGCGATCATCGCGGCGCGCAGGCCGATCAGCTTCTCCGCGTAGACCATCATCTGCCGGCCGCTCGGCGTCGGCGAGGCCACGCGGTGGTCGCGGTTCAGGAGCTTCACCCCCATCTCGCGCTCGAGCTGGGCGATGCGCTGTGAGATCGCCGGCTGGGTCGTGTTGAGGCGTGCTGCGGCGCCGCGAAAGCTGCCGAGCTTCACAACCCAAAGGAACGTCTCGATCGATCTGAAGTCCAGCATTGGAAGGATTTTCCCGCCCGATAAACAAAATTTATCGATATTGATTAGAAAGGAAGATTAGACTTTATAGCACGCGTGGTGTTGGCTTGTCTTTGTCGAGTTTATAGGCAGGTCGATCCCATGACTGTTTTGGTGGCAGTGCAGCAAACTGAAACACCCGACACGCTCCCGAGCCGCAAGGCGCGGCTTGCCTACCGCGAGGGGTTGGTCGCCTCCACCGCCGGCGTCGCCCCCGGCTTCGTCCAGGGCAATCTGGCGATCCTGCCGGCGGAACATGCGGGCGCCTTTCACCGCTTCTGCCAGCTCAATCCCAAGCCGTGCCCGATTATCGGCATGTCCGATGTCGGCAGTCCGCACATCCCGGCGCTGGGCGCCGATCTCGACATCCGCACCGACGTGCCGCGCTACCGCGTCTGGCGCGACGGCGAGGTCGTGGACGAGCCGACCGATGTGACAAAGCATTGGCGCGACGATCTCGTGACCTTCGTGCTCGGCTGCTCGTTCTCGTTCGAAGAGGCGCTGCTAGACGAGGGCATGCCGATCCGCCACATCGAGCACAATGTGCGCGTGCCGATGTATCGCACCAACATCGCCTGCGGCGAGTCCGGTCCTTTCGCCGGCCCCATGGTGGTGTCGATGCGTCCGTTCAAGCCGGCGGATGCGATCCGCGCGGTGCAGATCACCTCGCGCTATCCGGCCGTGCACGGCGCGCCCGTGCATCTCGGCCATCCGCATCTGATCGGCATCAAGGACATCGCCAAGCCCGATTACGGCGATCCCGTGCCGGTCGCCGACGACGAGATCCCGGTGTTCTGGGCCTGCGGCGTGACGCCGCAATCGGTCATCAATGCTGCAAAGCTGCCGTTCGCGATCACGCATTCGCCGGGCCTGATGCTGGTGACGGATCTCAAGAACAGGACCATGGCCGTGATTTAGCGGGCAGCGTTTGCTGCTTCTTCGAGCTTTACCGCATCCATCAATCGCTTCATTCGATCAGCCGAAATTCAGTAACAGGGGACTTTGCCATGACGATCACTCGCCGCGACGTATTGTTGGGAGCCACCGCTACGGCCGCGCTGGTGCCGCTGGCAGCGCGCGCACAGACTTCGGAAGTCGTTATCGGCGTGATCTATCCGTTCTCCGGCGGCAGCGCGCAGCAGGGCGTCGACGCGCAGAAGGCCTATGAGACCGCGCTCGAGGTCATCAACAAGGCCACGGATTTCGATCTGCCGCTGGCGAAGGGCGAGGGCCTGCCGGGCCTCGGCGGCGCAAAAGTTCGCCTCGTGTTCGCCGACCATCAGGCCGATCCACAGAAGGGCCGTGCTGAAGCCGAGCGCCTGATCACGCAGGAGAAGGTCTGCGCCATCATCGGCACCTATCAGAGCGCGGTCGCCGTCACCGTCAGCCAGATCTGCGAGCGCTACCAGATCCCGTTCGTCTCCGCCGACAACTCCTCGCCGAGCCTGCATCGCCGCGGCCTCAAATATTACTTCCGCGCCTCCCCGCACGACGAGATGTACTCGGCCGCGATGTTCGACTTCTTCGATGCCTTGAAGAAGAAGGGCACCAAAATCGAGACGCTGTCGCTGTTCCACGAAGACACCATCTTCGGCACCGATTCCGCCAATGCCCAGGCCAAGATCGCCGGCGAGCGCGGCTACAAGATCGTCGCGGACATCAAGTATCGCGCCAACTCGCCCTCGCTCTCGGCCGAGGTGCAGCAGCTCAAGAGCGCGAACGCCGACGTGCTGATGCCCTCGAGCTACACCACCGACGGCATCCTGCTGGTGAAGACCATGGGGGAGCTCGGCTACAAGCCGAACGCGATCGTGGCGCAGGACGCCGGCTTCTCCGAGAAGGCGCTCTACGACGCCGTCGGCGACAAGCTCGAAGGCGTGATCTCGCGCGGCACCTTCTCGCTCGACCTCGCGCAGAAGCGCCCGATGGTCGGCAAGATCAACGAGATGTTCAAGACGCGGTCGGGCAAGGATTTCAACGATCTCACCTCGCGTCAGTTCATGGGCCTGATCATCCTCGCCGACGCCATTAGCCGCGCCAAGTCGACCGACGGCGAGAAGATCCGCGACGCGCTCGCCGCCACCGACATCCCGGGCGAGCAGACCATCATGCCCTGGAAGCGCGTCAAGTTCGACGAGATGGGCCAGAACAACGATGCCGACCCGGTGCTGCTGCAATATGTCGGCGGCAAGTTCGTCACCATCTTCCCGCCGCAGGCCGCGATCGCCGAGGCGATCTGGCCGATGAAGTAAGCGCTGCGGGAGCAGGGAAGCAAATCGAGATCGTCGCAAGTGCCTCGTCATTGCGAGGAGCGAAGCGACGAAGCAATCCAGACTGTCTCCGCGACGAGATTCTGGATTGCTTCGCTTCGCTCGCAATGACGGAGCAAACGATGATATTTCGAGCGGGGGACCACCGGTGACAGCCCAAACCATTATCCAAAGTCTCGCGAGCGGCCTTCTCATGGGCCTGCTCTACGGACTGATCGCCGTCGGCCTCGCGCTGATCTTCGGCCTGATGGACGTCGTGAACTTCGCCCATGGCGAGTTCCTGATGATCGCGATGTATGTGAGCTTCTTCCTGTTCACGTTCTTCGCCATCGACCCCTTGCTGTCGGCGCCGCTGGTGGCCGCCGCGCTGTTCGTGTTCGGAGCGGTCGTCTATTTGTTGATCGTGCGTTTCGCCATGCGGGCCAAGGCCAATGCCGGCATGGTGCAGATCTTCTCCACCTTTGGCCTCGCCATCGTGATGCGCGGCCTCGCGCAATTCTTCTTCACGCCGGATTATCGCAGCGTTCCGCAGTCCTGGCTCGGCGGCAAGACGATCTCGATCGCCGGCGTCTTCCTGCCGGAGCCGCAGCTCATGGGTGCGCTGGTTTCGATCCTGGCCTTTGCCGGCCTCTACTTCTTCATCCATCGCACCGATTTCGGTCGCGCGCTGGAGGCCACCCGTGAAGATCCCGGCGCGGTGGCCCTCGTCGGCATCGACAAGAACCGCGTGTTCGCGCTCGGCTGGGGGCTTGGTGCCGCGCTGGTCGGCCTCGCCGGAGCGATCATGGCGAGCTTCTTCTATATCTATCCCGACGTCGGCGCGTCCTTTGCGTTGATCGCCTATGTCACGGTCGCGCTCGGCGGCTTCGGTAGCGTGTTCGGCGCTTTCGCCGGCGGGATCATCGTCGGCCTCGTCGAGGCCACCACCGCGCTGGTGCTGCCGCCGTCGCTGAAATCGGTCGGCATTTACGCCGTCTACCTGCTGGTCGTCTTCATCCGGCCGCGCGGCCTGTTCGGATCGATGTGATGGACAAGGATTTTGCCGCGCGGCGCCGCCGCGACCTCATCATCGCCGCGGTGCTGACCGCCCTGGCGGCGCTCGCGCCGCTGTTCATCAAGGACGTCTACGTCCAGAATATCCTGATCCTGACCTTGATGTATGCGGCGCTTTCGCAAAGCTGGAATATTCTCTCCGGCTATTGCGGGCAGATCTCGCTGGGACATGCGCTCTATTTCGGCATCGGCGCCTACACCACCGAGCTGCTGTTCACCAAGTTCGGCGTGCTGCCATGGTTCGGCATGCTCGCCGGCGGCGCAGTCGCGGCCGCGATCGCGATGGGACTCGGCTATCCCTTCTTTCGGTTGCGCGGCCATTATTTCGTGATCGCGACCATCGTCATCGCCGAGATCGGCCTGCTGCTGTTCCAGAACTGGGAATGGGCGGGGGCCGCGATGGGAATCACCATTCCGGTGCGCGGCGACAGCTGGCTGAAATTCCAGTTCATGCGCAGCAAGCTGCCGTACTTCTATTTCGCACTGGTGCTGTGTAGCCTCGCCTGGTTCGTCACCTGGTGGCTGGAGGATTCCAAATGGGGCTTCTGGTGGCGCGCGGTGAAGGACAATCCGGAAGCGGCCGAGAGCCTCGGCGTCGTCGTGTTCAACTCCAAGATGGGCGCGGCCGCCGTCTCCGCTTTCCTCGTTGCCATTGGCGGCGCCTTCTATGCGCAGTTTCTGGCCTATATCGATCCTGAAAGCGTCATGGGCTTCCAGTTCTCGCTGCTGATGGCGTTGCCGGCCGTGCTTGGCGGCATCGGCACCCTCTGGGGCCCCGTGTTAGGGGCGGCCATCCTGATCCCGATGACGGAGCTGACGCGCTCCTATATCGGCGGCTCCGGCCGCGGCGTCGACCTCATCGTCTACGGCACGCTGATCGTGCTGATTTCGCTCGCCCTGCCACAGGGTCTGGTGAGCCTGTTCTCTCGTGCGAAGCGGAAGGGAGCCACGCGATGACCCCGCTGCTTGAAACCCGCGGCGTCTGGCAGCGCTTCGGCGGCCTCGTCGCCAACAGCGACGTCTCGATCTCGGTCGGCCGCGGCGAGATCGTCGGCCTGATCGGGCCGAACGGGGCCGGCAAGTCGACGCTGTTCAATCTCATCGCCGGGGTGCTGCCGCCGACGCAAGGCTCGATCTGGTTCGATGGCGAGGATGTCACCAGCATGCCGGCCGCCGAGCGCTGCCAGCGCGGCGTCGGGCGCACCTTCCAGGTCGTCAAGAGCTTCGAGACCATGACCGTTATCGACAACGTCATCGTCGGGGCTCTCGTGCGCAACACCGTGATGCGCGAGGCACGCCGCAAGGCGCATGAGGTGTTGGAGTTCACCGGCCTTGCCGCGCGCGCCAACGTGCTCGCGAGCGACCTCGTCCCCGCCGAAAAGCGCCGCCTCGAAGTCGCGCGCGCGCTTGCGACCGAACCAAAGCTGCTGCTGCTCGACGAAGTCCTCACTGGTCTTACGCCGACCGAGGCGCAGACCGGCGTCGCGCTGGTGCGCAAGGTGCGTGACGCCGGCATTACCGTGCTGATGGTAGAGCACGTAATGGAGATCGTGATGCCGCTGGTCGATCGTGCCATCGTGCTCGACCTCGGCAAGGTGCTGGTCGAGGGCAAGCCCACTGAAATCGTCCGCGATCCCAAGGTGATCAGCGCATATCTGGGAGATCGTCATGCTGTCGGTGCGTGAAGTCACGACCGCCTATCAGGGCCTGGTCGCGATCTCCGCGGTCAGCATTGAAGTCGCCAAGGGCGAGATCGTCTGCGTCGCCGGCGCCAACGGCGCGGGCAAGTCGACGCTGCTGAAATCCATCGCCGGCGCCGAGCGCCCGCGTTCGGGCACGGTGACGTTCGACGGCAAGCGCCTCGACGGCATGGCGCAGCACCACATCACAGCCACCGGCATCGCCTATGTGCCGGAGAACCGCCGCCTGTTTCCGCGCCTCTCCGTGCGCGACAATCTGCGGCTCGGCAGCTATCTCTACCGCGGCGAGCCCGATCGTGAGAGCCCGCTCGATCTCGTGTTCCAGCTGTTCCCGCGTCTCGCCGAGCGCCTGGAGCAGCGCGCCGAGACGCTAAGCGGCGGCGAGCAACAGATGCTCGCGATCGGCCGCGCGCTGATGACGCGCCCGCGGCTATTGATGCTGGACGAGCCCTCGCAGGGCATCATGCCGAAGCTCGTCGACGAGATCTTCCAGGCCGTCAAGCGCATCCGTGACGCCGGCATGACCGTCTTGATCGTCGAGCAGCGCATGGCGGAATGTCTCGAGATCGCCGACCGCGCCTACATCCTGCAAACCGGCCGCGTGCTGATGCAGGGTGCGGCAAGCGAGATCAAGGGCAATCCGGACGTGCGCAAGGCCTATCTGGGGCTGTAGCTACAAGCACACTGCCGTAGCCCGGATGAGCGAAGCGATATCCGGGGCAAGTGGTCCCGCATGTCGCTTCGCTCATGCGGGCTACGATCGCTGACCATGCCTTGCTTTAGCCGCCGCCAGCAACACCGCTTCGACGATTGCGTCGAACTCTTCCTTTCCGATCGGATCAGTTGCGGTCAGTTCATCGTATGTCTTCGTATAGGGAGACCACCAGTGATGGTGTAAGCCAATTTCGTGGAGAACGCGGGCCGCCGCCACTATCTCAAGCGGTGTAGGCCGTGCTGGATCGCTCATTCCTCGTGCCCATGCCCCGGCAGCGATACCCCAAACACCTTCGCTAGATCATTCACCTGCTCCGGCGAGAGATAGCGCGGGTTCATCCCGCGCAGCAGGAGATACAGCTTCGCCGTCTCCTCCAGCTCCTCGGTCGCGAACACCGCTGCTTCCAGCGTGTCCCCGGCGACGACCGGACCGTGATTGGCGAGCAGCACGGATGAGTATTTTCCCGCCAGCCCCTTGATCGCATCGGCGACCGCGGGATCGCCGGGGCGGTAATAGGGCACGAGCGCGGTGGCGCCGCATTTCATCAGATAATAGGCCGTCATCGGCGGCAGCGCGGCGCGCGGGTCGATCTCCGGCAGCATCGACAGCGCAACCGAATGGGTGGAGTGCAGATGCACAATCGCCCTTGCGCTCCCGCGCGTGGCGTAGAGTGCATTGTGCAGCGGAACTTCCTTGGTCGGCGCATCGCCCGAAACCAGTTGGCCCTGATCGTCCAGCCGCGACAGTTTTGCGGGATCGAGGAAGCCGAGCGAGGCATTGGTCGGCGTCACCAGCCAGCCGCCGCCGTCCAGCCTGACGCTGATATTGCCGGAGGAGCCGGGCGTCAGCCCACGCTCGAACAGGGACCGTCCGAAGCGGCAAATGTCTTCGCGCAGCCGCGTCTCGTTGCTCATGGCCGTCATGTCCGTTTGTCTCACGCTTTGGCAGCGCGGCCAAGCCGTGTTATTCGGTTGCCAAGCTGCCGCAAAGGGCGGCCGTCAGGGAAACGTCGCAAGGATCAGATGTATGTCCGCCTCCACGTCACAGAATCAGCGCATCGCCGTCATCGGGCTCGGCTCGATGGGGTTTGGCATGGCGACCTCGCTGAAGCGCGCCGGTCATGTCGTTACCGGCTGCGACGTCTCGGCTGATGCGGTCGCGCGTTTCGTGACGGAGGGCGGCGCCGGCGCCAAGACGCCGGCTGAAGCCGCCAAGGGCGCCGACATCGTCGTCAGCGTCGTCGTCAATGCCGCGCAGACCGAGACCATCCTGTTCGGCAAGGATGGCGTCGCGGAAACCATGGCCAAGGACAGCGTCTTCCTGTCGTCGGCGACCATGGATCCCGACGTGGCGCGGCGTCTCGCCAAGCAGTTGGAGGCGACCGGCCGGCACTATCTGGATGCGCCGATCTCCGGCGGGGCGCAGCGCGCAGCGCAGGGCGAACTGACGATCCTCGCCTCCGGCAGTCCGGTTGCGTTCGAGAAAGCACGGCCCGCGCTCGATGCCATGGCCGCAAAGCTCTACGAGCTTGGCGATGCCGCAGGCCAGGGCGCCGCCTTCAAGATGATCAACCAGTTGCTCGCCGGCGTGCATATCGCCGCTGCCAGCGAAGCGATCGCGTTCGCGGCCAAGCAGGGTCTCGATATCCGCAAGGTCTACGAGGTGATCACGGCCTCCGCCGGAAACTCCTGGATGTTCGAGAACCGCATGCCGCACGTGCTCGACGGCGATTACACGCCGAGGAGTGCGGTCGAGATCTTCGTCAAGGACCTCGGCATCATCCAGGACATGGCACGCAGTGCCAGATTCCCGGTTCCGGTGTCCGCCGCGGCGCTCCAGATGTTCTTGATGACATCAGCAGCCGGCATGGGCCGCGACGACGATGCCTCGGTGGCGCGGATGTATGCGCAGGTCACCGGCGTCAAGCTTCCCGGCGACAAGTAGACAAGAGGATTCCCATGCCCCATTTCGCCGCCAATCTCTCGATGATGTTCACCGAGGTGCCGTTCCTCGATCGCTTCGATGCCGCTGCGGCAGCTGGCTTCACTGCCGTCGAGTTTCTCTTTCCCTATGAGCATCCGGCCGAAGCGGTCGGCGAGCGGCTCAAGCGCAACGCCTTGACCCAGGCGTTATTCAATCTGCCGCCGGGCGACTGGAATGCCGGCGAGAAGGGCTTTGCGGCGCTCCCGTCGCGCTTCGCCGAGCTGAAGGCGAGCCTGGAGACCGCGCTGCCCTACGCCAAGGCGACCGGCGTCAAGCGGCTGCATTTGATGGCGGGCATCGCCAACCGCGGCGAGCGGGTTGCCATCGAGGCGTTCTACAAATCCGTGGCGTGGGCCGCCGAGTTCTTCGCGCCGCACGGCATCGACATCGTGCTCGAGCCGATCAATGCGCGCAATGTGCCCGGCTATTTCCTCAACGATTTCGGCTTCGCGCGCGACCTGATCCAGGAGCTGAGGCTTCCGAACCTGAAGCTCCAGTTCGACATCTATCACTGCCAGATCATCCATGGCGACGTCACGATGCGGCTGCGCGAGATGATGCCGCTGATCGGCCACATCCAGATCGCCAGCATTCCCTCGCGCAACGAGCCCGACGGCGAAGAGCTGAACTATCCGTTCCTGTTCGCCGAGCTCGACCGGCTCGGTTATGCCGGCTTCGTCGGCTGCGAATATAATCCGCGCGGCAAGACCACCGACGGCCTCGCCTGGTTCAAGCCTTATGCGGGAGTGAAGCCGTGACAGTTGCAGCGAAAATATCTCTTGGCTGCATCGCCGACGACTACACCGGCGCCTCCGACCTCGCCAACACGCTGACGCGCGCGGGCCTGCGCACGGTGCAGACCATCGGCGTACCCGCGGACGATCTCGCGCTGCCCGAGGTCGACGCCGTCGTGGTGTCCTTAAAGAGCCGCTCGATCGAGGCCGGCATCGCCGTGTCGCGCTCGCGCGCGGCCGAGACATGGCTACGCGGCCGCGGCGCAAGCCACGTGCTGTTCAAGATCTGCTCCACCTTCGATTCCACCGATGCCGGCAATATCGGCCCGGTGATGGACGCGCTGCGCGCCGATTGCGGCGAGGCGGCCGTGCTGGTGACGCCGGCGTTTCCGGAGACCGGCCGCACCGTCTATCAGGGCAATCTGTTCGTCGGCGCCGTGCCGTTGAACGAGAGCCCGCTGAAGGACCATCCGCTCAACCCGATGCACGATTCCAACCTGGTCCGCGTCCTGGCGCGCCAGAGCAAGACGCAAATCGGCCTGGTCGATCTCGCTACCGTCACGCGCGGCGCGGATGCCGTGCGGACGCGGCTGGCCGAACTCGCCGGCAAGGGCATTGGCGCGGCGATCATCGACGCCGTCTTCGATCGCGACCTCGAGACCATCGGCCTCGTCGCTGTCCAGCATCGGCTGTCGGTCGGCGCTTCCGGCATGGGTCTTGGGCTGGCGCGGGCGCTGGTGTCGACGGGCAAGATCGCATCGAGCGCGGCGAGCAGCGAGGCGGGGGCAGCGGTCGGCGGACCGGCGGCGTGCCTTGCCGGAAGCTGCTCGCAGGCGACGCTCCAGCAGATCGCCAATGCCGAGCGTGTCATGCCGGTGCTGCATCTCGATCCGGACCGTATAACTACGGGCGAGGACGAGGCGCAGCGCGCGCTGGCCTGGGCGAAGCCGCGACTGGCGGACGGTCCGGTCCTGATCGCATCGAGCTCGACGCCGGATCAGGTCGCAGCGCTCCAGGCGCGCCACGGTCGCGACGCGGCCGGTCACGCCATCGAGCAGGCGATGGCCGACATCGCCGAGGGTCTGGTGCAGGCCGGCGTCAAGCGCCTGGTCGTTGCCGGCGGGGAGACATCCGGTGCCGTGGTCGACCGCCTGAAGATCCCCGGATTTCTCGTCGGAGTAGAGATTGCGGCGGGCGTCCCGGTGCTGCGCGCGGTCGGTGCTGAGAAAAGCGACATGTTGCTTGCCTTGAAGTCCGGAAATTTCGGCGGGCCCGAGTTTTTCTCCGATGCGCTTAGGCTCATGCGCTGAGCGCAGGGCATTTTTAGTGTCGTGTTCACTTGTTTCAGGCTTCCGTACTCGTACGGAGTCGTCGTTAACGTCTGCTCAGGTGCTCTGGTGTTGGATGTCGGTGCTGCTCCCTTAGGTTGATTCGTAGATTTCCGGACGCGCCGCCGCGCCAGCACAAAGAGACTCCATATGCTCGCCACCATTTCCATCCGCGCCAAGATCATCAGTGTCGTGGCGTTCCTGCTGGTCGCGATGGCCGGCATGGGCCTGCTCGCCGTCATGAAGATGCGGTCGATGAATGCCAACACCGTCGACATCACCACGAGCTGGATGCCCAGCGTGCGCGTGCTCGGCGACCTGCGTGCCGGCGTCATCACTTACCGCAACGTCATCCGAGAGCACATGCTGTCGGAAACGCTGGACGAGAAGCTCGCGGCAGAGAAGACGCTTGCGACCGTGATCGAGGCCAACACCAAATTCCGCAAAACTTACGAGGACATGATTACCTCGCCTGAAGAACGGGCACTCTACGGTGAATGGTCCAGGTTCTGGGACGATTACAAGAAGGGCACCCAGGAGGTCATGGCGCTGTCGCGCAAGGAGGCCGGCAAGGTCCCGCACGAGGCGCATGAGCTGAACACCAAGACGGTCAACAAGATCGGGCTTCAGGCCGACGAGGTTCTGCGCAAGGACATCGAGCTCAACACCAAGGGTGGCGACCAGGCCGCGCAGGATGCCGCCAACAGCTACTATTATGCCTTCATGCTGGTCGCGATCATTCTCGGCGCCGCCGTCCTTGTCGGCTCCGGCGTTGGCTTCTACCTGGTGCAGGACGTCTCGAACGGCATCAACTCGATTACCCAGCCGATGCAGGCACTCGGCAAGGGCGACCTTTCCGCCGAGGTTCCGCACCGTGGTGAGAAGACCGAGATCGGCGCCATGGCCGACGTGCTCCAGATCTTCAAGGACGCGCTGATCGCCAAGAAGGCCGCCGACGAGGCTGCCGCCGCCGATGCCGAAGCCAAGATCGAGCGCGGCCGCCGCGTCGACAACATCACCCGCGAATTCGAAACGATGATCGGCGAGATCGTCCAGACCGTGTCGTCGGCCTCGACCCAGTTGGAGGCCTCCGCCTCGACGCTGACCTCGACCGCCGACCGCTCCCAGCGGCTGGCGACCACGGTTGCCGGAGCGTCGGAGGAGGCCTCGACCAACGTGCAGTCGGTGGCCTCGGCCACCGAGGAGATGGCCTCATCGGTCGGCGAGATCAGCCGTCAGGTGCAGGAATCTGCGCGGATGGCGGGCGACGCCGTCGGCCAGGCGCGCACCACCACCGAACGCGTCAGCGAACTCTCCAAGGCAGCCTCGCGCATCGGCGACGTCGTCGAGCTCATCAACACCATCGCCGGCCAGACCAACCTTCTGGCGCTGAACGCGACCATCGAAGCCGCACGCGCCGGCGAAGCCGGCCGCGGCTTTGCGGTCGTCGCCTCCGAGGTGAAGGCGCTCGCCGAGCAGACCGCGAAGGCGACCGGTGAGATCGGCCAGCAGATTTCCGGCATCCAGGCGGCGACCAACGACTCGGTCGGCGCCATCAAGGAGATCTCGTCGACCATCGAGCGTCTGTCGGAGATCTCATCGGCGATCGCGGCGGCCGTGGAAGAGCAGGGCGCGGCGACCCAGGAGATCGCCCGCAACGTACAGCAGGCGGCGCAGGGCACCCAGCAGGTCTCCTCCAACATCACCGACGTGCAGCGCGGCGCGACCGAGACCGGCACGGCCTCCTCGCAGGTGCTGTCGGCGGCGCAGATGCTGTCGAACGACTCGAACCGGCTCAAGACCGAAGTCAGCAAGTTCCTGACCAACGTCCGCGCGGCCTAGGCTGGCAGGCACGGAATTCCTGAAAGCGGCGTCCGCGGGCGCCGCTTTTTTTACGCGGGGAACAGCGGCTTCTGTCATCTTTCGGGCCTGAGCTGCATATCTGGAATGCGATTTCGCAGTGCGATAGCAGGGAAGTTACCGCAGGTGCCGCAGCGTCGTTGGCCATTTGTGCGGTCTTCAGGTAAATCAGCCGAGGAACCCGCGGGGGCGGTGTTTCCGGTCCCTGATCTGGAATTGCCCAACGAATGATTGCTCTGGTCCGTATTGCCCTGAGCCGGCCCTACACGTTTGTCGTGCTCGCGCTCCTGCTTCTGATCATCGGACCGCTGGCGGCGCTGCGGACGCCGACCGACATCTTCCCGGACATCCGCATCCCCGTGATCGGGGTGGTCTGGCAATACACCGGCCTGCCGCCCGACCAGATGTCGGGCCGCATCACCACGCCGTTCCAGCGCGCGCTGACCACGACGGTCAACGACATCGAGCACATCACCGCCAATTCCTATAACGGCTTTGGCATCATCAAGATCTTCTTCCAGCCGAACGTCGACATCCGCACCGCCAATGCGCAGGTCACCGCGATCTCGCAGACGCTGATCAAGCAGATGCCGCCGGGCGCGACGCCGCCTCTGATCCTGAACTACTCCGCCTCCACCGTGCCGATCGTCCAGGTGGCGCTGTCGGGTGACGGCCTGACCGAGCAGAACCTCGCCGATATCGGCATCAACCAGCTGCGTACGCCGCTGGTCACCGTGCCGGGTGCTGCGATCCCGTATCCATTCGGCGGCAAGCAGCGCCAGGTCCAGATCGATCTCGACCCGACCGCGCTCCAGGCGAGGGGCCTGTCCGGCCAGGACGTCGCCAACGCGCTCGCGGCCCAGAACCTGATCACGCCGGTCGGCACCCAGAAGATCGGGCAGTTCGAATACAACATCCAGCTCAACAACTCGCCGCTCAAGATCGAGGAGCTCGGCAATCTGCCGATCAAGACGGTCAACGGCGCGATGGTCTATGTGCGCGACGTCGCGACCGTGCGCGACGGCAACCCGCCGCAGACCAACATCGTCCATGTCGACGGCAACCGCTCGGTGCTGATGATGGTGCTGAAGGCCGGCGCGACCTCGACGCTCGACATTATCGCGGGCATCAAGCAGAAGGTGATCGACGTCAAGGACCAGCTGCCGGACGCGCTCAAGATCGGCTTCATCGGCGATCAGTCGGTGTTCGTCCGCGGCGCCATCGAAGGCGTCGCCATCGAAGGCGTGATCGCGGCGCTGCTCACCAGCGTCATGATCCTGCTGTTCCTCGGCAGCTGGCGCTCGACCGTGATCATCGCGGTCTCGATCCCGCTCTCCGTGCTCGGCGCCATCATCATGCTGTCGGCGATCGGCGAGACGCTGAACATCATGACGCTCGGCGGTCTCGCGCTCGCGGTCGGCATCCTCGTCGACGACGCCACCGTCACGATCGAGAACATCAACTACCATCTGGAGCAGGGCAAGCCGGTCGAGCAGTCGATCCTCGACGGCGCCAACCAGATCGTGACGCCGGCCTTCGTCTCGCTGCTCTGCATCTGCATCGTGTTCGTGCCGATGTTCTTCCTCACCGGCGTGGCGCGCTTCCTGTTCGTGCCGATGGCGGAAGCGGTGATGTTCGCGATGATCTGGTCGTTCCTGCTGTCGCGCACGCTGGTGCCGACCATGGCCAATTACCTGCTGCAACCGCATGTCCATCACGAGGACGGTCCGCCGAAGTCGCGCAATCCCCTGGTGTGGTTCCAGCGCGGTTTCGAGGCTCGCTTCGAGCGTATTCGCGGCGGCTACCACAATTTCCTCGGACTCGCGCTCGCGCACCGTCCGGTGTTCGTGATCGGCTTCCTCTGCGTGGTCGGCGCGTCCTTCGCGCTGGTGCCGTTCCTCGGGCGCAACTTCTTCCCCGCGGTCGATGCTGGCAACATCCTGATGCACGTCCGCACCCAGGTCGGCACCCGCGTCGAGGAGACCGCGAACCAGCTCGCCGACGTGCAGAAGGCGATCCGCAAGCTGATCCCGGGCGAGATCGAAACGCTGACCGACAACATCGGCATGCCGATCTCCGGCATCAACATGACCTACAACAACACCGGCGTGATCGGCCCGCAGGATGGCGACATCCAGATCAAGCTGAAGGAAGGCCACAAGCCGACCGAGGAGCATGTGCGCGTGCTGCGAGAGCAACTGCCGCGGCTGTTCCCCGGCGTCAGCTTCGCCTTCCTGCCGGCGGACATCGTCAGCCAGATCCTGAACTTCGGCGCGCCGGCACCGATCGACCTGCAGATCCGCGGCGCCAATATCAGCGCCAACTTCGCTTATGCCAACAATCTGCTGGCCAAGGTCCGCAGGATTCCCGGCGTCGCGGATGCGCGCATCCAGCAATCGCCGAACAATCCGACCTTCAACATCGATGTGGACCGCACCCGCGCGCAATATGTCGGACTGACCGAGCGCGACGTCACCAACAGTCTCGTGGTCAACCTTGCCGGCTCCTCGCAGGTGGCGCCGACCTACTACCTCAATCCGGATAACGGCGTGTCCTATTCGATCGTGATGCAGACGCCGCAATACCAGATGGATTCGCTCAGCGCGCTTCAGACGCTGCCGATCACGGCGGCCGGCAATTCGCAGTCGCCGATCCTCGGCGGCATCGCGGACATCAAGCGCTCGACCTCGAGCGCGGTGGTCTCGCAATACGACATCCAGTCGATGGTGCAGATCTTCGCCACGACCTCGGGCCGCGATCTCGGCGCGGTCGCGACCGACATCCGCCAGGTGATCGCCGACACCGCCAAAGAGGTGCCGAAAGGCTCTTCCGTGGTGCTGCTCGGCCAGGTGCAGACCATGAACAGCGCCTTCACGGGCCTGCTGTTCGGCCTGCTCGGCGCGGTCGTCCTGATCTATTTCCTGATCGTCGTGAACTTCCAGTCCTGGTCCGATCCCTTCGTGATCATCACGGCGCTGCCGGCAGCACTCGCCGGCATCGTCTGGATGCTGTTCGCCACCGAGACGACGCTGTCGGTGCCGGCACTGACCGGCGCCATCATGTGCATGGGCGTTGCCACCGCCAACAGCGTGCTCGTGATCTCGTTCGCGCGCGAGCGCTACGAAGAGCTCGGTGATCCCATCGCCGCGGCGCTGGAAGCCGGCTTCGTCCGGTTCCGCCCGGTGTTGATGACCGCGCTCGCCATGATCATCGGCATGGCGCCCATGGCCCTCGGACTCGGCGAGGGCGGCGAGCAGAATGCGCCGCTCGGCCGCGCCGTGATCGGCGGCCTGATCTTTGCAACCTTCGCCACGCTGATGTTTGTTCCCGTGGTGTTCAGCATGGTACACAAGAAGCAAGGCGCCAAAGCCGCCGCCTCCCTGGAGACCCCGCATGTCGCCCACTGAACCCCGCTCCCCGGTGTCGCACCGGAAACTGGGCATCTTCGGCGTGGTGGCGCTGATCGCGGCGGGCCTGGTCGTGGGCACCGGCATCCGTGCCCGCGAGGAGCAGGGCTCCAAGCTGAAGGCCTGGACCGATGACCAGGCCGTTCCCAGCGTCGCGGTGACGCTGCCCAATGCCAAGGCTCTCAATGCGACCATCGACTTGCCGGGCCGTCTCGAAGCCTATTATCGCGCGCCGATCTTTGCCCGCGTTCCCGGCTATCTCAAAAGCTGGAGCGCCGACATCGGTGCGCGGGTGAAGGCCGGTCAGGTGATCGCCGAGATCGAGGCGCCCGACCTCGACCAGCAACTGCTTCAGGCCCGCGCCGACCTCGCCAGCCAGCAGTCCAGCGCCAGGCTGTCGGAAGCCACCCTCAACCGCCGCAAGACGCTGGTCGCCTCCAACTTCGTCTCCGCGCAGGAGATCGACGAGCGTACCGCCGATCTCTCCAACAAGAACGCGGCGGTTCGTTCGGGCCAGGCCAATGTCGAGCGCCTCGAAGCGCTGGCCGGTTACAAGAAGATCACCGCTCCGTTTGACGGTGTGGTCACGGCACGCGACACCGACGTCGGTGCGCTGATCAATTCAGGCGGCGGCTCGGGCCCGGCGATGTTCGTGGTCTCCGACATCACCAAGCTGCGCGTCTACATCAACGTGCCCCAGAACTACGTGCCCGCGATCAAGATCGGCGCCAAGGCCGCCATCGTGCTGCCGGAGTATCCGAACCGGACCTTCCAGGCGACGGTGGAGGCCTCCTCGCAGGCGGTTGATGTCGCCTCCGGCACGACGCGCATGCAACTCGGTCTCGACAATTCCTCGGGCGAGCTGATGCCCGGCGGCTACGCCAGCGTGAAGCTCAGCCTGCAGCGCGACGCCGCGCCGCTCAGCATTCCCGCCAGCGCGCTGATCTTCAACGGCAGCGGCCTGCGCGTCGCAACCGTCGGTCCGGACGACAAGGTGCTGTTCAAGCCGGTGACCATCGCGCGCGATCTCGGCCGCGAGATCGAGCTTGCCTCGGGAATTGCAGCGGATGATCGCGTCATCACCGCACCACCGGACGGCCTTTCCGACGGCGACCAGGTCCGCGTCACCGGCGCCGGTGCCAAGGGCAAGCCGGCGACCGCGTCGGAGCAGCAGGCGCCGAAGGGGTAGCCTCATTTACCTCGCCCCGCTTGCGGGGAGAGGTCGATCGCGAAGCGATCGGGTGAGGGGGACTCTCCGCGAGTCCAACTCTTACCGTCCTCGCGGAGACTCCCCCTCACCCCCACCCTCTCCCCGCAAGCGGGGCGAGGGAGACCCCTACGCCACCCGCCACTCCGGCACGCCATCCGCGGCCATCGCGATCTCGCCGAGCGAGCCCACCGGCGTGCGGTCCATGTTCAGCACATGCGCCAGTGTCGCCGCGTCGCTCGCCGGTATCCGCGCCAGCGTGCGCCTGTCATCTTCCGTCCGCAGCATCACCACGCCGTGCTCGACATCGCCGCCGCGGCCGTAGAGCACCGTAAGGCTCTCGACCTTGCCTTTGCCCGAGACATCCGTGACGAACTCCGGCACCGCGCGCTTGTTGCTGTCCGCCGAAGCCTGCACGCTCGTTTCCTGTGCCAATGCTTCGCGCGGCGGCACCTTCGACACCACCAGCGCATGATGCTTGGTGACGAAGCCGCCCTGGCCGTAGAGCAGGCCGAGCTTTGCGCCGTCGCGCACCCGCCGCACCATCGCGCAGGCTGCATGCGTCATGTAAGTGTTGAGCGGCGCGCCGAAGAAGGTGAGGCCGCCGGTCACGGTCGGCTGCACGTCCGCACCCAGGCCCAGCGTCCGCCGCGCCATCTTGGGCACGCACGGAAAGCAGCTATAGAGCTCGATCGCGTCGAACGTCTTGCCGTCGCCGCCGGCGAGATCCATCACGGCCTTCAAGACGGCATTCTGCGAATGGCTCTCGTAAAACTGGTCGCGCAAGAGATAGTCGCGCGGCTCCTCGGCCGAGGCGCCGCCGAGCGGGTAGACGAGCTTGTCCTCGGCGATGCCGGCCGCGCGCGCCCTGGCGAGGCTGGTGAGCAGCAGTGCGCCCCCCATGTTCACGCTCGGGTTGGCAACCATGAGCTTGTTGTAGGGCCACGCGATCAGGCGGTTGTCCGCGGTCGGCGTCGTGATCTCGTCCGGCGCATAGCGCCGCTTCAACCAGGCACTGGGATTTTGCGCGGCAGCTTCCGAATAGCGCGACCACAGCACGCCTGACTCCGCCATCGCCTCGCGCGGCGTCTGGCCCCAATGGGCGGACGATGCCGCTTCATAGAACGGATAGACGGTCACGGGCCGGAACACGCCGAGCTTCACGGCCAGCGGTTTCTGGAACGCCGCGCCGCGTTTCGGCTCCTCGACGTCATGGGCGAACGGCGTCCATGGCAGCTTCGTGCCGGCGCGCTCCGCCTTGGTCGCCGTCGACTGTGCCTCCGCGCCGCACACCGCGGCAACACTACATTCCCCTCGCGCAATGCGCTTTGCTGCCTCGTGGACGTAGCGGATCGGGCTCTCGCCGCCGACCGGGCCGTAATAGCAATGCGCAGGCGTGATGCCAAGCCGTTGCGCCAGCAGCTGCTCGGGATCGCGATATCGCCAGCTCAGGAAGTTTACGACGTCGAGCGACTGCACCTCGCCGAGCAGCTTTGCGCCGGCATCAGCTTCCGCGCGCAGCAGCGCCTGTTCGAGCAGGTCGAGCGGCTCGAGGCCCTCGGTGATCTCCTTTGGGCGGTCGACGATCTCGCCGATGCCGACGATAACGGGGATGCGATCTTCGGGGATATTGGTCTTGTCGGTCATGGCCTCAATTCACGATACCAGTTGTTTCGTCATTGCGAGCGTAGCGAAGCAATCCAGAAATCTACCGGCGGTGATAGTCTGGATTGCTTCGCTGCGCTCGCAATGACGGTGTGTGGCAATCACTCCGCCACCAGCGCATTCATGTGCTCGACGGCTTCGGCAAACTCTTCCTTGAACTCCTGCACCACCGCGCCGGCCGATTTCACGCTGTCGATCAGCCCGACGCCCTGGCCGACGAAGTAACTCACGAGATCGCGCGCTTTCGTGTTGCCGCCCGCCGCCGCGCGATCGATCGCGTGGAAGGCGTCGCGGCTGACGATGCTTTGCAGCGGCATCGGCAATGCGCCGGGGCTCTCGGCTGCGCGGTCCCAGGCGTCGGTCCACACCGAACGAAGCTGCCGTGCCGGCTTTCCGGTACGGCCCTTCGAGCGCACCGCATCGCGCGACGATGCCGCGATCATCTTCTCGCGAAAGATCTCCGTGGTTTCCGACTCGACGGTGGCAAGCCACACCGAGCCGGTCCAGGCGCCCGCGGCACCCATCGCCATGCAGGCCGCCATCTGCCGTCCCGTCATGATGCCGCCGGCCGCCAGCACCGGCACGTCGCGGATCTTCTTGATCGCCTTGATCACCTCGGGCACCAGCACCATGGTCGAGACCTCGCCGCAATGGCCGCCGGCCTCGGTGCCCTGGACCACGAGGATATCGACGCCGGCCGCGACCTGGCGCAGCGCGTGCTCCTTGGCGCCGATCAGCGCCGCGACCGGCACGCCGTGCTTTCTGCCCATCTCGATCATGGCCTTCGGCGGCACGCCGAGAGCATTGGCGATCAGGCGGATCGGGTGCTTGAACGAGACCTCCAGCAGCTCCAGCGCGGTCCTGCCATCGAACGGCTGCGGCTGGTTGTCAGCGACCTCGGTGGTCGTGAGTTCGATGTCGTATTTCTTCAGGAGATCGCGCGTGTAGTTGCGGTGCTCCTGTGGCACGCGTGCTTCAAGGCTCTTCCAGGTGACGTTCTTCTCGCCCGCAGTCGAGATGTTTTCGGGGATCAGAACGTCGATGCCGTAAGGCTTGCCGTCGACGTGCTCGTCGATCCATTTCAGCTCGCGCTCCAGCGTATCCGGCGTGTGCACGGTCGCACCCAACACGCCAAACCCGCCGGCGCGGCTGACGGCGGCGACGACATCGCGGCAATGGCTGAAGGCGAGCAGCGGGAAATCGATGCCCAGCATGTCGCAGATCGGCGATTTCATCGTTCTCTCCCGGCGGCCTCGCGTTGCTGTCATTGCAATCTTGAGCGAAGGCTCATCGACGCTAGACCATCGTCTCGCGCCATGCCAATCCGGATTTGGCGTCGCATCTTGCGTGCACACGCCGTGTTGCGCGAAGCCGTACGCCTGGCTCGACAGATGCGGGCTCTGGTGCAGGTCGTCCTCGGCGATGTCGAATGCATGACGCGGTCGCGAGGCCCGCGCCGGACGCAGGGCCGGCAGGGCTTGCCATCGGCCGTCCGTGGGCTAATTAATGCAAGCGCATCTTTTTCGCCGGAGCCCTCACATGACCGACACCCCCGCCTACGTGCCGCCGAAAGTCTGGACCTGGAACAAGGAGAACGGCGGACAGTTCGCCAGCATCAACCGTCCCATTGCCGGTCCCACCCATGACAAGGAGCTGCCGGTCGGCAAGCATCCCTTCCAGCTCTATTCGCTGGCGACGCCGAACGGGGTGAAGGTCACGGTCATGCTGGAGGAGCTTCTGGCGCTCGGCCACAAGGGCGCGGAGTATGACGCCTGGCTCATCAAGATCGGCAACGGCGACCAGTTCGGCAGCGGCTTTGTCGACATCAATCCGAATTCCAAGATCCCGGCGCTGATGGACCGCTCCGGACCGGAGCCGATCCGGGTCTTCGAGTCCGGCTCGATCCTCTTCTACCTCGCGGAAAAGTTCGGCGCCTTCCTGCCGAAGGACATCAAGAGCCGCACTGAAGCGATGTCGTGGCTGTTCTGGCAGATGGGCAGCGCGCCCTATCTCGGCGGTGGCTTCGGCCATTTCTACGCCTACGCGCCGACCAAGATCGAATACGCCATCGACCGTTTCGCAATGGAGACCAAGCGCCAGCTCGACGTGCTCGACCGCCGGCTCGCCGACAACGAATATCTCGCCGGCAGCGAATACACCATCGCCGACATGGCGGTATGGCCGTGGTACGGCGCGCTCGCCAAGGGGCTGGTCTATGGCGCCGGCGAATTCCTCTCGGTGCAGGACTACAAGCACGTGCAGCGCTGGACCGACCAGATCGCCAAGCGCCCCGCCGTCAAGCGCGGCCGCATGGTCAACCGCGTTTCCGGCGACCCCGCCAGCCAGCTCCACGAGCGGCATGATGCCGGCGATTTCGACACCAGGACGCAGGACAAGATCGGCGAGGCTGCCGCGTCGTAGTCCCTTCGCCTCTCCCCGCGTGCGGGGAGAGGCCGGAATTTGCGCAAGCAAATTCCGGGTGAGGGGGACTCTCCGCGAGTCCGACTGACAGCATCCTCGCGGAGACTCCCCCTCATCCCAACCTTCTCCCCGCAAGCGGGGAGAAGGGGAAGAAAGATCACGCCATGCTCAGCTCATGGCGTCCCACCACCATCCAGTGCACCTCGTCCGGACCATCCGCGAAGCGGAGATGGCGGACGTCCTGGTACATTTCGGCGAGCGGGGTCCAGTGCGAGATGCCGGTGGCGCCGTGCATCTGGATCGACTGGTCGATGATCTTGCAGGCGCGCTCCGGCACCATGGCCTTGACCATGGAGACCCAGACGCGAGCCTCCTTGTTGCCGAGCACGTCCATGGCCTTGGCGGCCTTCAGCACCATCAGCCGCATCGCCTCGATCTCGCAGCGCGCCTGCGCGATGATCTGCATGTTGCCGCCGAGATGGGCGATCTTCTTGCCGAAGGCTTCACGGGTGAGGCCACGCTGCACCATCAAATCGAGCGCCTTCTCGGCCTTGCCGATGGTGCGCATGCAGTGATGGATGCGGCCCGGCCCTAGCCGAAGCTGCGAGATCTCGAAGCCGCGGCCTTCGCCGAGCAGGATGTTCTCCTTGGGCACGCGCACATTGTTGAAGCGCATGTGCATGTGGCCGCGCGGCGCGTGGTCCTGGCCGAACACGTACATGGGGCCGAGCACCTCGACGCCGGGCGTGTCGCGCGGCACCAGGATCTGCGACTGCTGCTTGCTCGGCGCCGCATCCGGATTGGTCTTCACCATCACGATGAGGATCTTGCAGCGGGGATCGCCGACACCGGAGATGTAGTATTTCTCGCCGTTGATGACCCATTCGTCGCCGACGAGTTTGGCGGTGGTCGAGATGTTCTTGGCATCGGAGGAGGCGACGTTCGGCTCGGTCATGACATAGGCCGAGCGGATCTCGCCGTTCATCAGCGGCTTCAGCCACTTCTCCTTCTGCTCCTTGGTGCCGACGCGCTCCAGCACCTCCATGTTGCCGGTATCAGGCGCCGAGCAGTTCATGCTCTCCGAGGCGAGCGGACTCTTGCCGAGCTCGGATGCGATATAGGCGTAGTCGAGATTCTTCAGGCCCTGGCCGGTCTCGTCGTCGGGCAGGAAGAAGTTCCAGAGGCCTTCCTGCTTGGCCTTGTTCTTGGCCTTCTCCAGCACCTCGAGCTGCTTCGGAGTGAAGCTCCAGCGATCCTCTTTGCCTTCGCCGGCCTTGGCGAACTCGATCGACATCGGCTCGACGGTGTCGCGGATGAACTTCCTGACGTGATCGTAGAGCGGCCGCACCTGGTCCGACATCCTGAGGTCGTTGAGCTCGTCGCCGGGATTGAGGGTGTAGTTGGTGGTGCGGGGAATATAGGTGTGTTTTGTCATTGTTCCTCCCGGGGGCGCTGAGATCGCGTTGAGCCGGAGAATAGTCGCAGCGCGGCCAAAGCGCGAGCGCGCATTTTTCCAACGCGAGCCATGCCACGTGATGGAATATCGCGAGGGCGTTTGAAATGTTGTTTGAATGGGGCTGTTGAGGAGCCGTAGCCCGGATGGAGCGCAGCGCAATCCGGGACAGAGCGAGCGTTGCGCAACCCCGGATTACGCTGCGCTCCATCCGGGCTACGACCGTGCGTGTCGGCTCAGTTCGCCATCCGATGCATCGCGCAGATCTTGTTGCCGTCGAGGTCGCGCAAATAGGCAATATAGAGGTTGACGCCCGGGCCCTGGCGAATGCCGGGAGGATCTTCGCAAGGAACGCCGCCAGCGGCGATGCCGGCCGTATGCCATGCATTGACCTGCTCCGGCGAGTTGGCGGCAAAGCCGATGGTGCCGCCATTCGCAGGCGTCGCCGCTTCGCCGTTGATCGGCTTCGTCACTGAGAACACGCCGGTCTTGGTGATGTAGAAGATGCGGTGGCCATCGACGCGCGCCGGCCGCACTTCGAGCGTGGACAGCAAATTGTCGTAGAACGCCTTGGCCTTGTCGAGGTCGTTGGTGCCGATCATGATGTGCGAGAACATTGCCCATTCCCCTCAGAGTTTGTAGCCCGGATGGAGCGAAGCGTAATCCGAGTCTTGCTTACTTTTGAAAATCCCGAATTGCGCTGCGCTCCATCCGGGCTACGAGACTCAAAACGCCGTATAGCCGCCGTCGATCACGAACGTATCCGCGGTGTGGTACGACGACGCCTTGCTCATCAGATATACCGCGATGCCGCCGAAATCGCTGGCCTCTCCGAAACGCCGCACCGGAATGCGCGGCATCACGTTGGCCACGAACTTCTCGTTGGCCATCAGGCCCGAGGTCATGTCGCTCTTGATCCAGCCGGGCAGGATCGCATTCGCGGTGACGCCGTGGCGCGCCAGCTCGACGCCGAGCGCGCGGACCAGCGCGTTGATTGCGGCCTTGGTCGCGGCATAGTGCTCGTTGCGCGCGGTGCCGAAGATCGAGGCGAGGCTCGAGGTCGCCACCAGCCGGCCGAAGGGATCGCCCGCCTCGGCGCGCTGGGTCATGTGTTTTGCGGCCGCCTGGAACGCGTGGAACACGCCGTCGAGATTGGTCGCAAACATCGTGCGCCATTCGTCCTCGGTGCGCTCGATGAAGGAGCGACGGCCGCCGCCGCCGATACCGGCATTGGCGAAGCAGCCGTCGACCCGGCCGAATGTGTCGAGCGTGGCCTTCATCGCGGCATTGACCGAGGCCGGGTCGGTGACGTCGCAGACCCGCGCGTCGACCTTGCCTGATAACCCCGCCAGGCTCGCGGCAGCGGCCTTGTTCTTGTCAGGATTGCGACCCCAGATCGAGACATTGCAGCCCTGGCCGGCGAGCGCGTGTGCGATGCCGAGCCCGATGCCGCCATTGCCGCCGGTGATCACGGCGACCCGGCCTGAAAGGTCGAAAAGGTTCATGGCGCGTTTCCTTGTTTTTGCTTGGCGCGCATCAGCCGCTGCGCGCAAGATTGCTTGCTATGCTCCGATCACCATGGACAAGACCGCGCCAAAAATCAAATATGCGCCCCGGCAAAAGCAATTCCGGTCTACGAAACTGACACAGGCCGCAACTCACGAGGAAACCATGCAGTTCAAACACGTCACGCTCGATCTCGATGGTTCGGTCGCGATCCTCAAGCTCGACCATCAGGAGGTGATGAACGCGGTCTCCGTGGACATGCTGGGCGGTCTCGCGGAAGCGCTCGACGCGGTCGAGGAGAAGAAGGACGAGGTGCGCTGCGTCGTGCTGACGGGCGCGGGGCGGGCGTTCTGCACCGGCGCCAATTTGCAGGGCCGCAACAACCAGTCGAAGAAGACCAAGGCCGGCCTGACGCTCGAGACCGGCTTTCATCCCTTCCTGCGCCGCATCCGCAATCTGCATTGCCCGATCGTGACTGCGGTCAACGGTCCGGCGGCCGGCGCCGGCATGAGCTTCGCGTTGCTCGGCGACATGATTTTATGCGCGCGCTCGTCCTATTTCCTGCAAGCCTTCCGCCGTATCGGCCTCGTGCCGGATTGCGGCTCGACCTGGCTCTTGCCGCGGCTGATCGGCAAGGCGCGCTCGATCGAATTGTCGCTGATGGGCGAGCGACTTCCCGCCGAGAAGGCGCTGGAATGGGGCCTCGTCAACCGCGTCTATGATGACGGCGTGCTGATGGAGGAGGCGATGAAGCTTGCGCGCGACCTCGCCAGCGGCCCGACGATCGCGCTGTCGCTGATCCGCAAGCTGTACTGGGACAGCCCGGAGAATTCCTTCGAGGATCAGCTCAATCTCGAATTCCAGTGCCAGCTCCGTGCCGGCGACACGGATGATTTCCGCGAAGGCGTCGGCGCGTTCCTGGAGAAGCGCCCTGCGCAGTTCAAAGGCAAATGATCGAGGCTGAGCTTTCCCGCAGCGTTGCGCGCTGGTGCGAGGGGGCGACCGGCGTGACCGGCGCGGCCAAGCTGTCCGGCGGCGCCAGCCAGGAGACCTGGCGCTTCGACATCGTGCATCCCGACGGGCCGATCGGTGCGATCTTGCGCCGCTCGCCGAAAGGCTATGGCGCGGCGCCGACGCGCGCGGCGGGTCTTGCCGCCGAAGCGCAGCTGATGCAGCTCGCATTCGAGGCCGGCGTGCCGTCGCCGCGCGTGATGCATGTGCTGACGCCAGACGACGATCTCGGTACCGGCTTCATCATGCAGCGCGTCGAGGGCGAAACCATCGCGCGCAAGATCCTGCGCGACGACGAGTTCGCGGCGGCGCGGCCGCTTCTCGCAAGGCAGATCGGCGGCGTACTCGCGAAGCTGCACAGGCTGCCGCGGGACAAATTGCCCGAGCTGCGCAGCCGGTCCGCGACGGCGGAGATCGCCGAGTTCGAGCGCGACTATCGCAGTCTGGACTGGCCCAAGCCGGTGTTCGAATTGGCGCTGCGCTGGCTGCGCGACCACGATCCGGGCCCGTCGGCCGAGACCACGCTGGTGCATGGCGATTTCCGCAACGGCAATCTCATCATCGGTGCCGACGGCGTGCGCGCGGTGCTGGACTGGGAGCTCGCCCATCTCGGCGATCCCATGGAGGATCTCGGCTGGGTCTGCGTGAACTCCTGGCGCTTTGGCGAGATCGACAAGCCAGTCGGCGGCTTTGGCTCGCGTGAGGAGCTGTTCGCCGGCTATGAGGCGGCTGGGCGCAAGGTCGATTCATCGCGTGTCAAATTCTGGGAAGTGATGGGCACGCTGCGCTGGGGCATCATGTGCGGCGGCATGATGCAGCGCTTTCGCGAAAGTCCGGACCATTCGATGGAACGCGCCATGATCGGCCGTCGCGCTTCGGAGACCGAGATCGATCTGTTGCGGCTGCTGGCGCCGCGGGGGAGTTGACCATGCAGGACGAGCCGACCCCGATCGAGCTGACCAAGTCAGTCGCCGATTTCCTCCGCAACGACATCACGCCGCTGATCTCCGGCCACCAGGCCTTCAAGCTGCGCGTCGCCATCAACATCCTCGATCTCGTCACACGGCAGTTGACGCGGGACGAGGGGGGCGAGGCGAAAGAGGTGGAGCGGCTGCGAGGGTTGCTCGGCATGGACGGTTCGGTCACCGACCTGAACCGCGCACTCGCCGAGCGAATCGCCAAAGGCGAGGTCGATCTGGCAACGCCGGGCCTTGCCGAGCATCTGTGGCAGACGACGATGGACAAGCTTGCAGTCGACCAGCCGAATTATGCATCGTACAAGCGCGAGCTTTCAAGAGACGGGTAGGGCGCAGCCCCATCCTCCGTCATTGCGAGCGCAGCGAAGCAATCCAGAGTCGTTCCGCGGAGACAGTCTGGATTGCTTCGCTGCGCTCGCAATGACGAGGAGAGAGACCGCCCTACTTCCCCACCCATTTCGGCGGCCGCTTCTCCGCAAACGCCTTCGGTCCCTCGATGTAGTCCTGCGAGGCCGCCATCGCCTTCACCGCCGGATACTCCCGCTGCTCCTCGATCGCCTGCTCCAGCGACACGCCGAGGCCCTTCTGGATCGCCTGCTTCGAGCCGCGGATCGACATCGGCGAATTCTTGGTGATCATCTCGGCCCAGCGCATCGCGGCCGTGAGCGCCTCGCCCTGCGGCACCACCTCGTTGACGAAGCCGAGTTCGAGGCCCTCCTTGGCGCTGACATGGCGCGCGGTCAGGATCATGCCCATGGCGCGCTTCAACCCGATCTGCCGCGGCAGCCGGTGCAGGCCGCCGGCGAGTGCGGCCAGCCCCACGCGCGGCTCGGGCAGCGCGAAGGTCGCGTTCTCCGAGGCAATGATGAGGTCGCAGGCGAGCGCAATCTCGAAACCGCCGCCCATGGCGACGCCGTTGACCGCGGCGATGATCGGCTTGTCGCAGTCGAAGCGCGCGGTGAGGCCGGCAAAGCCGCCCTTGTCCCAGCCGCGCTTGCCGCCGGCCGCCTGCCATTTCAGATCGTTGCCGGCGCAGAACGCCTTGTCGCCGCTACCCGTGACGATCGCGATCCACTGCTCGGGATCGGCGGAGAAATCGTCAAATACCTTTTGCAGCTCGAAATGCGCGTCGGTGTGCAGCGCGTTGTAGACCTCGGGCCGCGACAGCGTCACGATCGTGATCGGCCCCTTACGTTCCACCTTGGAAAATTCCAGCTCCATCGCGCGCTCCCGCAGTTTCTCGTGAAGGAATATTGCCGGAATACTACCGCGCCTCCGCGCTAGGGCACCATCGAATTGCGCAATGCGCCTTGCGCATTCGGCACGCCTCCCATTGCTTGACTTGCGCGCGCTCTTCTCACCTTAATCGTGCGAAGCAAAGCTGCGCCCAGCGCCTTAACACAAAACGAAAAAACACCCGGGAGAGAGCCGTGGATTTCTCATTGCCTGCCGATCTCGTCGCCTATCTCGCGGAGCTCGACCGTTTCATCGAACGCGAGGTCAAGCCGCTGGAAGAGGCCGATGATAATATCCGCTTCTTCGATCATCGTCGCGAATGGGCCCGCACCGATTTCGAAAATGGCGGGCTGCCGCGGCACGAATGGGAAGCGCTGCTGCGCAAGGCGAAGGATCTTGCCGATGCCGCCGGTCATTTGCGCTTTGCGGTGCCGAAGCAATATGGCGGTAAGGATGGCTCCAACCTCTGGATGGCGGTGATCCGCGAGCACTTTGCCGCCAAGGGGCTCGGTCTGCACAACGATCTCCAGAACGAGCACTCCATCGTCGGCAACTTTCCCGTCGCCACCATGCTGGATCGCTACGGCCGCGACGACCAGAAGGCGATGATCGACGGCTCGATCAAGGGCAAGTACCGCATCACCTTCGGCCTGACCGAGCCAAACCACGGTTCTGACGCCACCCACATGGAAACGCGCGCGGTGCCGGCGACCCGCGACAACGTCAAGGGCTGGATCATCAACGGCGAGAAGATGTGGACCACCGGCATGCACGTCGCCACGCATTGCGCGCTGTTCGCGCGCACTGGCGGCAATGACGGCGACGCGCGCGGCATCACCTGCTTCCTGGTCCCGGCCAAGAGCAACGGCGTCAAGATCGAAGAGTATATGTGGACCTTCAACATGCCGACCGATCATCCCCGCGTCAGCTTCACCGACGTGTTCGTTCCCGAGGACGCGCTGTTCGGCGAGGTCGGCCGCGGCCTGTCGCTGGCGCAATGTTTTGTCCATCAGAACCGCATTCGGCAGGCGGCGAGTTCGTTGGGGGCAGCGGTCTACTGCATCAACGAGAGCGTGAAGTATGCGCGCGAGCGAAAACCGTTCGGCAAGGCGCTGGCCGAGAACCAGGCGATCCAGTTCCCGCTGGTCGAGCTGGCGACCCAGGCCGAGATGCTGCGCCTGTTGATCCGCAAGACCGCCTGGGAGATGGACAAGCTCACCGAGGAGCAGATCGAGCGCACGCTCTCCGACCGCGTCTCGATGTGCAACTATTGGGCAAACCGCCTGTGTTGCGAATCCGCCGACCGCGCGATGCAGGTCCACGGCGGCATGGGCTACTCACGCCACAAGCCGTTCGAGCACATCTACCGCCACCACCGCCGCTACCGCATCACCGAGGGCAGCGAGGAGATCCAGATCCGCAAGGTGGCGGGATTTTTGTTCGGCTATATGGGGCCGGGGAAGCATTAGCAGTTATCGCGAGGTCTCTCCCCCGGAGTCGTCCCGGCGAAGGCCGGGACCCATAAGCCAGGGAGGGGTTTGGGGTGAGCCGGTAATCGTGAGCCTTCGCCAAACTGCGTTCGGTGGTTATGGGTCCCGGCCTTCGCCGGGACGACGATGTGGATATAGCGGGCCTAATTCACCCTTCTATCCTTCCCCGCCCAGTACGGCTCGCGCAACTGCCGCCGCAAAATCTTGCCTGACGGATTGCGCGGCAGCGCAGGTAGGAACTCCACGCTCTTCGGCGTTTTGAATCCCGCGATGCGCTCGCGGGTGAAGTTGATGATGTCGGTGGCGGTCGCCTGCTTGCCGGGCTTCATCACCACGACGGCCTTCACCGCCTCGCCCCATTTGTCGTCGGGGATGCCGATCACGGCAGCTTCCGCGACGTCGGGATGATCGTACAGCGCGCTCTCGACCTCGGCCGGGTAGATGTTCTCGCCGCCAGAGATGATCATGTCCTTGATGCGGTCGTGGATGTAGAGATAGCCGTCTTCGTCCATGTAGCCGGCATCACCCGTGCGCAGCCAGCCGTCGCCGCGCAGCGTCGCGGCGGTCGCTTCCGGCAGGTTCCAGTAGCCGGCCATGTTGGAGCCCGAGCGCGTCGCGATCTCACCGACCTCGCGCGGCGGCAGCGGCTTGCCGTCGACATCGAGGATCGCGATCTCGACGCCCGGCAGCGCCTTGCCGGCCGAGCGCATCCGCTCCAGCCCCTCGACATGATCTTCCGGCGGCAACGCGACGATCGTGCCTGTCGTCTCCGTCATGCCGTACATCTGCACAAAACCGCATTTGAAGATCTCGATGCATTCCTTCAGCAGCGCCGCTGGGATCGGCGAGGCGCCGTACAGCATGTACTTCAATCGCGAGAAGTCCACCGTCTTGGCTCGCGGCTGCCGCACGACGAACTGCATCGCGGCGGGCACCATGAACAGCTTTGTGATGCCTGATAGCTCGAAGAAATCCAGCACCTTGGTCGGATCGAACTCGCGCGCGATCACGCCGCGGGCGCCGTGGTAGAGTCCCATCACGCCCCAGCCGGAGCCGCCGATGTGGAAGATCGGCATCGCGACCAGCGACACATCGTCGGTCGACCACCGGTTCCACTCGGGCTTGTCCTCGGCATTGCCGGTCTGCACGAGGTTGAGGAAGTTCGCATGCGACAGCATCGCGCCCTTCGGCTTGCCCGTCGTACCCGACGTGTAGAGCTGGATCGCGATATCTCGAGTCGCGATCGGCACCTTGGGATCGTCGCCACTCTGTGCATCGCGCCACGCCGCAAAGTCAGGCCATTCCGGCGCGCCGCCTTCGGTGGTGATGACGCTGCGCACGCCCGGCAACTGCTCCTTGATCTGGCGGACCTGGGTGATGAACTCAGGTCCCACGAACAGCACCGGCGCGTTGCAGTCGCTCACGATGAAGGCGACCTCGGGCCCCGCGAGCCGCCAGTTCACCGGCGCCATCACCACGCCGGCCTTCATGGCGCCCATCAGCAGCTCGAAATAGACATCGCTGTTCTTGCCGAGGTAGGCGATGCGCTCGCCCTTGTTCACACCCATTGCGATCAGCGCATTGGCCACTTTATTCGTCTTGACGTCGAATTCGGCAAAGCTGGTGGCGCGCCCCTCGAACTCGAAGGCGATGGCGTCACCGCGGCTCGTCGCGCGCTCGCGCACCATGTCGGCGAGATTGGCCAATGGCTGTGTGGTGGACATGTCTCTCCCGTGACGTCTTGTTTTTATGGTGCGGAGTGTGGCGTCATCCGCGGGCGATGACAAGACGGGGGAAGGTACGCCATGGCTTCAACGCAGTCGTCCTGGCGAAAGCCAGGACCCATAGCCACAAAACGCAATTTGGCGAAGACTGGCCATGACCAATCTTCGCCAAAAAACATTCGGTGGTAATGGGTCCTGGCTTTCGCCAGGACGACTACGGAGAGAGCCTCACCCCCGCTTCGCCCGATCCTTTTCGTTCTGCGCCATGATGCTCTCGCGCGCGGTTTTCCAGTCGTCGTCGCTCCAGTCGCGGAGCTGGTAGAAATTGCCGCCCATGGCGAGCGCCTGCGCGCCGTCCATGGCGATGGTCTCGCCGGAGATCCAGTCGCAGCCGCCGGAGATCAGGAACACCGCGACGTTCTGCAATTCCTCCATGGTGCCGACGCGGCCCATCGGGTTCATCGCCTTGGTGCGCGCGCCGGCTTCGTCACCGGGCTTGATGCGCTTGCTCATGCCCTCGGTCGGGATCTCGCCCGGCGCGATCGTGTTCAGCCGGATGCCGTAGCGGCCCCACTCGGTGGCGAGCGACATCGTCATGGCATGGATCGCCGACTTGCTCATCGCCGACGGCACCACGTAAGGCGAGCCGTTGCGCACCCAGGTCGTGGTGATCGAGACGACGTTGCCGGGCTGCTTCAACGCGATCCAGCGCTTGCCGACCGCCTGCGTCACGTAGAACGTACCGTGCATGACGATGTTGGCGACCGCGTCGAAGCCGCGCGGCGACAGCTCCTCGCTGCGCGAGATGAAATTCCCGGCGGCGTTGTTGATGAGGTCGGTGAGGGGGCCGTCGCGAAAGATGGTCTCGATCATCTCCTCGACCGCGAGCGCGTTGCGGATATCGACGCCGTGGCTGGTCACGCGGCCGCCATACTCGGCCATCAGCTCGGTCGCGGTTTCGTCGCAGACGATCTTGCGCCGGCCGCAGATGTGCACCTCCGCTCCGAGCTGCAGAAAGCGCGCCGCCATCGACTTGCCGAGCCCGGTGCCGCCGCCGGTCACGAGGATGCGTCGTCCCGCCAGAAGATTTTCCTTGAACATGGCTGTTTCCCCTGTCGCGATTGTCGGTTAATTGATCAATTGACTAAATCCGGACGCCGTCGTCCTGTAAAGCGGCACCGAACAAGAACAGCAGGGAACCAGGGGAGAATTCATCCATGGAAGAGCGCGTCTCGATCTCGATCTCGGAAGGCGTCGCCGATGTTCGGCTGGTGCGCGCGGACAAGATGAATGCGCTGGATCAGGCCATGTTCGAGGCGCTTGTTGCCGCAACGGATCGGCTTTCGAAGGAAAAAGGCGTGCGCGTCGTGGTGCTGTCCGGCGAGGGCCGCGCCTTCTGCGCCGGTCTCGACATGGGGCGTTTTGCCGCCATGAAGGAGAAGGGCGGCAACGGAATTCCGGGTGGCGAAAATCGCGACCTCACCAAACGCACGCACGGCCAGGCAAATTTTGCGCAACAAGCGGTGTGGGGCTGGCGACAGCTTCCCGTGCCGGTGATCGCCGCGATCCAGGGCGTCGCCTTCGGCGGCGGCTTCCAGCTCGCGCTCGGCGCCGACATGCGCTTCCTCACGCCCGATGCGCGGATGTCGGTGATGGAAATCAAATGGGGTCTGGTGCCCGACATGGCGGGCACGCCGATCCTGGCCTCGCTCGTGCGCGACGACGTCTTGCGCGATCTCACCTACACCGGCCGCATCTTCTCGGCGCAGGAGGCGATGGCTTACGGTCTCGCCACGCGCATCTGCGACGACCCGCACGCGAGCGCCCTCGAAGTCGCGCGCGAGATCGCGGGAAAAAGCCCCGATGCGATCCGCGCCGCGAAACGCATGCTCAACAATCTCTCGGTCGATCCGGGCCCGGCGCTGCTCGCCGAGTCCGTCGAGCAGCAGAAGCTGATCGGCAGCGCGAACCAGACAGAGGCGGTGCGTGCCAATCTGGAGAAGCGCGCGCCGAGGTTTGCGGACTGACTCAGACCTCATCCCGAGGAGCCGCGAAGCGGCGTCTCGAGGGATGGGCCACGGGCTCTCATGGTTCGAGATGGCGCTGCACGCCGCCTCACCATGAGGGGCAACTTCGAAGAACAAAGAAAAACAACAATGAGCGAAACGTCAAATTTCCTCGGCGTCGTCTCCGGCGAGCGCAGCCGCTCCCATGCCGAGGTCGCTGATCGCGCCGACCGCATCGCGAGCGGTCTCAGCCAGATCGGCGTCAGGCAGGGCGATTGCGTCTGCATGCTGATGCGCAACGACATCGCCTTCATCGAAGCCGCTTACGCCGCGATGCGGCTGGGCGCCTATGGCGTGCCGATCAACTGGCACTTCAAGCCGGAGGAGATCAATTACATCCTGAACGACACCGGCACATCCGTGCTGATCGGGCATGCCGACATGCTGCATGCCTTGCGCGATGCGATCCCGAAAGGCGTCACCGTGCTCAGCGTGCCGACGCCGCCGGAGATCCTGTCCAGCTACAAGATCGATCCCGATCATCTGAAGACGCCGGATTTCGCGATCGATTTCGAATCCTGGCTTGCGCAGCACCAGCCCTATGACGGTCCGATCGTGCCGCAGCCCATGAACATGATCTACACCTCGGGCACGACAGGCCATCCCAAGGGCGTACGGCGCAATGCGCCGACGCCGGAACAGGCGGCTGCCGGCGAGCGCATGCGCGCGATGATCTACGGGCTGAAGCCCGGCGCCCGCACGATCCTGCCGGGTCCGCTCTATCACTCCGCGCCGAACTCGTTCGGCATCCGCGCCGGAAAACTCGGCGGCGCACTGGTGCTGATGCCCCGCTTCGAGCCCGAGGAATTTCTCGAGCTGATCGAGCGCTACAAGATCGACACCATCTTCATGGTGCCGACCATGTTCATCCGCCTGATGAAGCTGCCGGAGAACGTGCGCAAGCGATATGACGTCTCCTCGCTGCGCCATATCATCCATGCCGCAGCACCCTGTCCGGCGGACGTCAAGCGCGCCATGATCGAATGGTGGGGGCCGGTGATCTACGAATTCTACGGCTCGACCGAATCCAGCGCCGTCACCTTCGCGACCTCCGAGGACGCGCTGAGGAAGCCCGGCACCGTCGGCAAAATATCGCCCGGCGCCGAGCTGCGCTTCGTCGGCGATGACGGACGCGTGCTGGGCGTGGGCGAGATCGGCGAGATCTACTCGCGCATGGTCGGGATGGCCGATTTCACCTATCACAACAAGCCGGAGAAGCGCGCCGAGATCGATCGCGACGGCTTCATCACCTCGGGCGACGTCGGCTATATCGACGAAGAGGGCTACGTCTTCATCTGCGACCGCAAGCGCGACATGGTGATCTCGGGCGGCGTCAACATCTATCCGGCCGAGATCGAATCGGTGCTGCATGCCGTCCCCGGCGTGCATGATTGCGCGGTGTTCGGCATCCCCGATGCCGAGTTCGGTGAGGCGCTGATGGCCGTGGTCGAGCCGCAGCCGGGCATCGCGCTCGACGCCGGCGATATCCGCGCGCGGCTGAAGACCTCGCTCGCCGACTACAAGGTCCCAAAGCACATCGAGATCCGCGCCGGGCTGCCGCGCGAAGATTCCGGCAAGATCTTCAAGCGCCGCCTGCGCGATCCCTATTGGGAGCAGGCGGGGCGGAAGATCTGACGGTGCGTAGTGCGTAGCCCGGGTGAGCGAAGCGATACCTGGGATAATAAGACCCGGATGTCGCTTCGCTCATCCGGGCTACACGAGCCCGCGAATACGTGAGCGGCTTCATGGACCGCAACCTCGCTCATCGTGCTATATAGACGGGATCATCGACCTCTGGATCATCCCATGGCTCCCGTTTCCATCCTGCTCAACCTGCTCTGGATCCTCATCGGCGGCGCCTGGATGGCGCTCGGCTGGCTGGTCGCCGCGGTCATCATGGCGGTCACGATCATCGGCCTGCCCTGGGCGCGGGCGGCGTTCAACATCGCGGTCTACACGCTGATGCCGTTCGGCTCGCGGGCGGTCAGCCGCTATGAGGTCACCGGCATGAGCGATATCGGCACCGGCCCGCTCGGGGTGATCGGCAACATCATCTGGTTCGTGCTGGCCGGCTGGTGGCTGGCGCTCGGCCATCTGCTCACCGCCCTGGCCCTCGCGATCACCATCATCGGCATCCCCTTCGCCTGGGCCCACCTCAAGCTCGCCGGTATCGCGCTCTGGCCGATCGGCAAGGTGATCGTGCCGGCTTAGGGGAGTTCGTAAGCGTCCCCGCGGCACATCCTTCGAGACGCCCGCCGCTGGCGGGCCCTCAGGATGAGGGCGGAACGGGTGGCTGCACCTGCAACTAATCCCGACGCAGTTCAGCCTCATCCTGAGGAGACCGCGAAGCGGTCGTCTCGAAGGACGAGGCGCTTGCTCGGGCCGTGGGATGGGTAGAGCGCCAGCGAAACCGCAATGCGTCAAATTTCATTGCAACTTTTTCCCGACCTCATTGTTGAAGAACGGGGGCGGACGCGGCCGCAATGTGCCGCGACTGGCTGGCCCTTGATCTCATTCTTATCGGGAGGCGATTGCATGAAGTGGCTTTGCTTGGTCGGCGTTGTGGCGGGAGCCGTTGCTTTGATACCCTCACCTTCTGTTTCGGCGATGCCTGTTGCCAAGCCGGGCGCACTGGGCGCGTCTCAGACTGACACCATCGAGGTCAAGGGCGGCCACGGACATGGCGGTGGCCACGGGTGGGGTCATCGCGGCGGCCGTGGTCATCATTACGGCTGGGGCAGAGGCCGAGGCCATCATTATGGCTGGCGGCACCATCACCACTGGTAAGCGTCAGTTTTGTCCCGAGATCGGAGTTGGTGATCACGTTTAATTCGGACCGCGAAGCACATCCGGGAGCTTGATCACCAACTAAGCTCGCAGGATGGGTAGAGCGTCAGCGAAACCCATCAGTCCGTTTGCCGATGTCGAAGCATGATGGGTTTCGCAAGGGCTCCAGATTAAGACGACGATGCGATCCCTTGTTCCAACAACACTCTGGCTGCCTCGCGGTTAGCCTCGACGATGGCGGGATCACGCGTTGACTGTGCGATCACGAGCGAGCCTTCGAACAGCGACAGGATCTGGATCACGGCCCTTTCGGGTTTGCTCAATGACAAGGGCTCAATGAGTAACGCAACGAAGTCGTGCAACTTCAAAAAATACGCTGCGATGGTCGCCTCTACGCCCGGCGAGTTTGCCTCCGGGCCGAATTCGGCCATGCCTTTCGCGAACGGACAGCCGCGGAACGAAGGCGCAAGGAGCGGTTGTTCGAGTGCATCGAAAACAGCGAGAACGCGCTCCACTGGCGTGAGACCGGCTCGCTCGGTGGAGGTCGAAAGCATCTGAAACCAAACGGCGCTCTTGTAGCGCAGGTAGGTGGCGATGAGGTCGGCCTTCGAGGGAAAGTGCTTGTAGAACGTCATCTTGGCCACGCCGCTTTCGGCGATGATCCGGTCGATTCCGACAGAGTTGATGCTGAACCGGTAAAACAGGTCGGACGCCGTCTTCAAAATGCGCTCGCGCGGGGCGAGCGCATCGAGCGGTTGAATATCCACGTCCACGAAATCAAGCACCGTGCCCATCGATCGTCCTTAACCCAGCCGTTTGCGTCACTGGACAGACTATTCTGTCAACTTAGAGATTGCAAAGACATACAGGTCTGTCTATACACCCGTCGTCCCTTGGATTTCAGAGAAAGATCATGAGATGAGCGGAAAAGTTGTGGTTGTGACGGGTGCGAGCAGTGGTTTTGGAAAACTCACCGCCTTGGAACTCGCAAGGCGGGGGCACACGGTGGTTGCTACCATGCGCGATGTCGCAGGAAGAAATAGCCGTGTTCGCGACGTGCTTGTCGAAGTGGCAAAGGCTGAAGGGCGTGCGCTCCAGGTCCTCGAGATGGACGTCGCCGACGAACAATCCGTCAACGCCGCGACCGCGGATGTCATCCGGCAGCACGGCAGGGTCGATGCCCTGGTCAACAACGCCGGAATGATGCCCGTCGGCGTCACGGAAGCCTATACCGTCAAGGATATCGAAGCGCAGTTCGCCGTGAACTTCTTCGGCGCCGTTCGCACCGATCGTGCCGTTCTGCCGCACATGCGGGCCGCCGGCAGCGGCGTCCTCGTCCATGTCACGTCGCTCATGGGTCGGGTGGTCTTCCCGTTCTTCGGTGTCTATTCCGCCAGCAAGTTCGCGCTCGAAGCGCTTGCGGAAGCCTATCGCTACGAGCTTTCGAGCTTCGGCGTCGATTCGGTCATCGTCCAGCCAGGCCCGTTCCCGAGCAACCTTCTTCCGTCCAGCCCGGAAGCATCCGACCAGGCCGTGCTGAAAACCTATGGCGGTGTTGCCGCGATCCCAGGTCAGATCAAGCAGCACTCCAACGATGGAAACGATCCGCAGAATCCGCCACAGCCCCAGCGCGTCGCGAATGCAATCGCGCAGCTGGTCGAGGCCACGGAACGGCGGCCTCTGCGGACGGTCGTGATGCCCGAAGGCATGGATTTCGGCGTCGAGCGCCTGAACGAGGCCGTCGCCCCGATCCAGAACGATCTCCTTCGCGCGCTCGGCATGGCGAGCATGATTTGACGGGAAGGCGATAAGCACACTGTCAGTTCGTAGGAAGGATAGAGCGTGAGCGAAACTCATCAATCCGTCCGCCGATGACGGGGCATGATGGGTTTCGTAACGGCTCAACCCACCCTACGCGCTGCAATTTCAACGAAACCCGACGTGGCTCAGCCTCATCCTGAGGAGACCGCGAAGCGGTCGTCTCGAAGGACGAGGCGCTTGCTCAGCTCGTAGGACGGGTAGAGCGCATGCGAGAACGTTCTACCTTGAACGACGCGCGACTTGGATTGCTGTATCGATCAGAGATGCTGCAACTTCCTTGCCGAACGTGTTGATGGTGATTGGACCGTCATCGGGCACGCTAACATCAAAGAGCACACCCCCGTCGTCCGAAAGGATTTCCATACGAATGCCGTCAAAGTCGACATCGCTCGCCCATCGATATTTCACAGTTCGGTTCTCGACTGTCAGCGTTCCCATGCTGAGTGCTTATCAAAATGCGCGATTCAAGCAAATCCGTGGGGGACGGGCCGCTTGGAAATGGCAGAGTGGGAGATTGCAGCTTCACAGTACCAGAGCCGACACACGCTCAGGCACCGCGTCCACCATCCCTCGCGTTGCCTGACGGGCAAAACACGCCACATGCACGTCAAGCACAAGACCGTCTAATATTCTGATTGACCGAATTCATCTCTTCGGGTAAACCGCAAAGCATCCCGGCCCGCTAAAAAGGGCGTTTCGCGATCGTCACGATACGTGAGCCGGGACGCGATGGACGCGGCAGCGCCGGCGCGTGACGAGGTGGCAGGGCGGGCGACCCCCGTGAGCCATCGCGATCCGCGCGAACGACCCGGCGCGGTCACAGCGGTTCTTTTCGGCTTCGGGAGCGAGCACGCGCAAGCTTCCGGAGGTCCGGGGAGGGACGTCCGCGGACGGCAAAAGCGTGTGGTCCTGACGCCCGGGGTCTGTGCGTCAAGGCTTGCGGTGATGTGCGGCCCGACCGGGTGCGCGCATCGTTCATCCGCAAGGCGACGGGGGCAATAGTGCATCGCTCCCCGGGGAGAGCGCGCCATAAGCCGTAAAACCATTGCGCAGGGAAGGCCGGATGTTCCGGCATCACCTGTGGTCACCCCCGCGTGCGTTTTTCGCGTGCGGACCCTGGGTGCCAGCCGGCGCCCGGCCTTCCCTGCGCCCTTCCTTTGCGATGAGGGCGAAACGGACAGCAAAACTCGGGCGCTCGCGCCGCGAGACCGCGAATGTATGTCTGCGCCCGTCAGCAAGGCGCATTCCCACCCATGATCGGTGATGTTGCCGCGCCGCCCCCAACTTCATCTTGCGCTGCGGCAAAAAACTTGCACACTCGGCTGAGCCGGGCAATCAAGTGAGCTCGACAAGGGGAGCGAGCCAATGTCCCTCCAGACCATATCATCCGACAGCGCCGATCAGCGCCCCAACCGCCCCGAGGACGTCCTGGCGCTGGAGGCAGATGCGCGGCTGCGAGACGATATCCGCCTGCTCGGGCGCATCCTCGGCGACACCGTGCGCGACCAGGAGGGGCCTGAATTGTTCGATCTGGTCGAGCGCATCCGGCAGACCTCGATCCGATTCCACCGCGATGAGGACCGGCTCGCCCGTCGCGAGCTCGAACAGATCCTCGACAGCATGTCGACTTCGGAGACCGTGCGGATCGTCCGCGCCTTCAGCTATTTCTCCCACCTCGCCAACATCGCCGAGGATCAGAACAACATCCGTCAGATGCGCGCCAACAAAGGCGGCGGCTCCGGCGTGCTGGCCGAGACGCTTGCCCATGCCAGGGCGGCGGGCATCGGCGCCGATGCCCTGCGCAATTTCTTCAAGAGCGCGCTGGTCAGCCCGGTCCTGACCGCGCATCCGACCGAGGTCCGCCGCAAGAGCACGATGGACCGCGAGATGGAGGTCGCCGCCCTGCTCGATCGTCGCGAGCGCGTCGCGCTGACGGCGGAGGAGGCCGCCGCCAGCGACGAGCAGCTCCGCCGCGAGGTGCTGACGCTGTGGCAGACCAACCTGCTGCGCCGGACCAAGCTCACCGTGCTCGACGAGGTCGCCAACGGCCTGTCGTTCTACGATTACACGTTTCTGCGCGAGGTGCCGCGGCTGGTCAACACGCTCGAGGACCGGCTGGAGGAGGGCGGCGAGCAGGCGGCCGGCGAGCTCGCCTCGTTCCTGCGCATGGGCAGCTGGATCGGCGGCGACCGCGACGGCAATCCCTTCGTCACCGCCGACGTGATGCGCGGCACGCTGCGGCTGCAGTCGAGCCGGGTGATGCAATTCTATCTCAATGAGCTGCATGTGCTCGGCTCCGAGCTGTCGATCGCAGCGCATCTCGCCGACGTCTCCGAGGAGCTGCGCACGCTGGCGGAGCGCTCGCCCGATACCTCGCCGCACCGGAGCGGCGAGCCGTATCGCCTCGCGGTCTCTGGCATCTATGCGCGCCTGACCGCAACGGCCGAAATGCTTCAGGTCGAGATCACGCGCCGGCCGGTCGGCAAGGGCGCGCCGTATGACAGCGTCGGGGAGTTCAAGGCCGATCTCGACGTGCTGCACCGCTCGCTGATCTCCAACAACGCCGGCGTCATCGCCCGCGGCCGGCTGCGGCGGCTGCGCCGTGCGGTGGACTGCTTCGGATTCCATCTGGCCCGGCTCGATATCCGGCAGAATTCGGCGGTGCACGAGCGCACCATTGCCGAGCTGATGGACGCCGCCAACCCCGGCATGTCCTATCTCGCGCTCGGCGAGGACGCGCGCATCTCGCTGCTCACCAACGAGCTGCGCTCGACGCGCTCGCTGGTGTCGCCATTCGTCAAATACAGCGACGAGACCATGGGCGAGCTCAATGTCTTCCATGCGGCCGCGGAGGCGCACGCGAAGTTCGGCTCGGATGCCATCCCCCAATGCATCATCTCGATGTGCAAGAGCATGTCCGACATGCTCGAGGTCGCGGTGCTGCTGAAGGAGGTGGGGCTGGTGCATCCCTCCGGGCGCAGCGCCATCAACATCGTGCCGCTGTTCGAAACCATCGAGGATTTGCAGGCGTCTTCCACCATCATGGACCGCATGCTCTCGCTGCACGATTACCGCCGGCTGGTCGACAGCCGCGGCAGCGTGCAGGAGGTCATGCTGGGCTATTCCGACTCGAACAAGGACGGCGGCTTCGTCACTTCGGGCTGGGAGCTCTACAAGGCTGAGATCGGCCTCGTCGATGTGTTCGAGCGCCACGGCGTGCGCCTGCGTCTGTTCCATGGCCGCGGCGGTTCGGTCGGCCGCGGCGGCGGCCCGAGCTACGATGCCATCGTCGCCCAGCCAGGTGGTGCGGTGAACGGCCAGATCCGCATCACCGAGCAGGGCGAGATCATCTCGTCGAAATATTCCAACGCCGAAGTTGGCCGCAACAATCTGGAGATCCTTGCCGCCGCGACTCTGGAGGCGAGCCTGTTGCATCCGCGCCAGAGCGCGCCGCGTCGCGAATATCTGACCGCGATGGACGAGCTTTCAAGTCTCGCCTTCAAGGCCTACCGCGGCCTCGTCTACGAGACCGACGGCTTCGTCGATTATTTCTGGGCGTCCACCGTCATCAACGAGATCGCGACGCTCAACATCGGCAGCCGTCCGGCCTCGCGCAAGAAGACCCGCGCGATCGAGGATTTGCGGGCGATCCCCTGGGTGTTCTCCTGGGCGCAATGCCGCCTGATGCTGCCCGGCTGGTACGGCTTTGGCAGCGCCGTCGAGCAATGGATCGCGGAGCATCCCGACAAGGGCATGCCGTTCCTCAAAGAGCTCTACAAGGAATGGCCGTTCTTCCGCATGCTCTTGTCGAACATGGACATGGTGCTGGCGAAAAGCTCGATCGCGATCGCCTCGCGCTATGCCGAGCTCGTGCCCGACGAGGCGCTCCGCGAAAAAATCTTCGGCCGCATCCGCCGCGAATGGCATTCCTGCATCGAGACGCTGCTGGACATCATGGGCCAGGACCGGCTGCTGCAAGGCAACCCGCTGCTGGAGCGCTCGGTGCGTCACCGCTTCCCCTATCTCGACCCGCTCAACCACGTGCAGGTCGAGCTGCTGAAAGAGCATCGCGCGCAGAACCCGGATGAGCAGGTGCTGCGCGGGATTCAGCTGACGATCAACGGGATCTCGGCGGGGCTGAGGAACACGGGGTAGTTCACGGCGGCCACATCCTCAGTCGTCATGCCCGGGCTTGTCCCGGGCATCCACGTTCTCAGTGCCGCGCGTCAAGTCGTGGATGGCCGGGACAAGCCCGGCCATGACGAGTGGAGAGGGCGGTGTCCCCTCAACAGAAATGCGCGCCCTGCGTTTCCACATACACCGCATAGAGCGACTGGCTCGCGGTCATGAACAGGCGGTTGCGCTTCTTGCCGCCGAAGCAGACATTGGCGCAGGTCTCGGGCAACAGGATCTGCCCGATGCGCGCGCCGTCGTTCGGCGCGAACACCTGCACGCCGTCATAGCCGGGTCCGACCCAGCCGGCGCCGACCCAGATGTTGCCCTCGGTGTCGACGCGCAGCCCGTCGGGGAAGCCTGACTTGCCGTCGAGCGTCATGTCGATCAGCTTCTTCGGGTTCGACAGCTTCGCCCCATCGATGTCGTACGACCACACCACGTTCTTGGCTTCAGGATAATGCGTGATGCCGGTGTCGCAGACATAGAGCTTCTTGTAGTCGTGACTGAAAGCGATTCCGTTCGGCTTGAACGGCTCGTCGGCCACCTTCGCGACCTGGCCGCTCTGCGGATCAATGCGATAAACCGCTTCCTTCTGATGCGGCTGCAGCGAGCCGGTATTGGCAAGCTTGCCCTCGTAGATACTGATCGCGCCGTAGCCGGGATCGGTGAACCAGATCGCCTTGTCGTTGGGATGCACCACCATGTCGTTGGGACCGTTGAGTGGCTTGCCGCCGGCCTGCTCGGCCAGCGTCGTCACCGAACCGTCGTGCTCGTAGCGGACGAGCCGGGTGCGCTCGGCGCTGAGCTGGCGCCCCTCGGTGTCGAACGAATTGCCATTGGCCTCGTTCGACGGCTTGTGGAACTGCTCGGAGATGTGGCCGTCGTCGTCGAGGTAGCGCAGCTGCCGGTTGGCCGGGATGTCGCTCCAGACCAGATATTGCCCTTGCGCATTCCACGCCGGCCCTTCCGCCCACAGGCAGCCGGTATAGAGCCGCTTGATTGCGGTGTTGCCGACCTTGGCCTTGAAGCGCTGGGGATCGATGGCGATGATGTCAGGGTCGGGATAGCGCTGCGGCTCGGCGCTGGCGCCGAAGTCGCGGGCGTCCGCGCGTGAGGCGAGCAGGGCGGATGCGGCGACGGTCGCGGCGCCCTTGAGCAGCGCACGGCGGGCGAGGCCGCTGCTTGCAGTCGTGTCGTCGGAGTTGGTCAGTATTCTTGTCATGGTTTCCTCCCAGAGTTGTGTTGGGAGGAAATGATCCGTCAGCAATCGGGCGTAAAGCGGAGCGATCTCCGGACTCAGATAACCGGAGATCGCAGGGCAGAAATGCCGGAAATGCGGCCAGGCGAGATCCTTACACGGGATCCCACGGGAAGATATCGGCGGAGCGGTCGAGCTTGTAGAACGAGCCCTTCAGCGCCGGCATGCCGTGTTCCGCGATCGATTGCGGCGTCCAGCCTTCGCTGCGATGGACCGAGCGCAGCGGACGGTTCTGGCTGAACAGGAACAGCTCGTTCATGCGTGCGCCAAAGATCTGCCCGGAGACGTCCTTGGCGGCATCGGAGAGCAGATAGGCGCAGACCGGCGCGATCTTCTCCGGGCCCATCTGCTTGATCTTCTCGACGCGCGCCTTCTCGGCTTCGGTCTCGGTCGGGATGGTGCCGATCATGCGGGTCCAGGCGAACGGCGAGACGCAGTTGGAACGGACGTTGAAGCGGCCCATGTCGAGCGCAATCGACTTCGACAGGCCGACGATGCCGAGCTTGGCGGCGGCGTAATTGGCTTGCCCAAAATTGCCGATCAGGCCGGAGGTCGACGTGAAGTGCACGAAGGAGCCGCTCTCCTGCTCGCGGAAGATCCGCGCCGCGGCGTGGCTGACGTAGAACGAGCCCATCAAATGCACCTTGATGACGGCCTCGAACGCTTCCACGCTCATCTTGTGGAAGATCATGTCGCGAAGGATGCCGGCATTGTTGACCACGCCGTCGAGCCGGCCGAAATGATCGGTCGCGGTCTTCACGATCTTGCTCGCCGGGATCGCTTCGGCCACCGACTCGAAATTGGCGACGGCGGTGCCCCCGCGCTTCTTGATCTCCTCGACCACTTCCTCGGCGGGCGCGGCGCTGGTGCCGGCGCCGTCAGCGGCGACGCCGGGATCGTTGACGACGACCTTGGCACCCTCGCCAGCGCAGAGCAGCGCGATCTCCCGCCCGATGCCGCGGCCTGCGCCGGTGACGATGATGACCTTGTCTTGCAGTGATTTCGTCATGTGGATTCTCCTGTTGTCTTACCTCGCCCCGCTTGCGGGGAGAGGTCGGATCGCATCGAAGATGCGATCCGGGTGAGGGGGGACTCTCCGCGAGTCCGAGTGTGTGGAAGCAGCCCCTCACCCCAACCCTCTCCCCGTAAGAACTGGGAGAGGGAGAGGCGAGCAGCTCATTACCTCTCGTTCGTAAACACGATCGTGCCCGACGCGGCGAACATGCCGCCGACGCCGTGGCACACCGAAATCTTCGCATTCGCCACCTGCGCCGGCGCAATGCCGCGCATCTGCCGCACGCTCTCCTGAAGCGCATACATGCCGTACATGCCCGAATGCATGTAGCTCAATCCGCCGCCATTGGTGTTGAGCGGAAGCTTGGACCCAGGCCGCGTGTTGCCGTCGGCGATGAACTTTCCGGTCTCCTCGTGCGGCATGAAGCCGAGATCGCCGAGGCCGAACAGCGGCAGATGCGCAAACGCGTCGTAGATCATGAGATGGTCGACGTCCTTGTGCGCGATACCGGCCTCCCTGAACGCCAGCGGTCCCGCGGTCTTGAACGCGCGAGAGGAGTTGAACGTCTCCATCTGGCTGACCATCGGCGTCTCCACGCTCTCGCCGGTGCCCATGATGTAGACCGGCTTGCGCGGAAAATCCTTGGCACGGTCCGCCGAGGTCAGGATCAGCGCGCCCCCGCCGTCGGTGACGAGGCAGCATTGCAGCAGGCGGAACGGGTAGGCGATCATGCGCGAGTTGAGGACGTCTGCGACCGTGATGGGATCCTTCATCATCGCGCGCGGATTCTTCGCCGCCCATTCCCGCTGCACCACCGCGACCGAGGCGAGCTGCTCGTGCGTGATGCCATAGGTCTTCATGAAGCGCAGCACGGGGATCGGGAACATGCTGGGCGGGCCGTAGACGCCGAACGGCGCCTCGAACTGGCCTTGCAGGCTGTCGGCGGGAATCGAGCGCGGCGCCTTGCCGATCATCGACTTGCCGCTCTCGGCATGGGTGATCAGCACGGTCTTGCACAGGCCGGCCTCGATCGCCGCGGCGGCATGGCGGACGTGCAGCATGAAGGAGCAGCCGCCGACCGAGGTGCCGTCCACCCAAGTCGGTTTGATGCCGAGATAGTGGCAGACCTGCTGCGGTGTCTCGACCGCGGTGGCGAAGCCGTCGATGTCCGACAGCTTCAGTCCGGCATCGGCGATGGCATTGAGTGCCGCATCCGCGTGAAGCTGGAGCTGCGAGGCGTTGGGGATGACACCGAGCTCGGTGGTCTCGGCCGCGCCGACGACGGCGACCTGATTGCTGCGCATGGGCTTACCCCTTCGCCGGACGGAATACGGGGAGGGTGATCTTGTCGTCGAGCGCCTCGAAGGCGACCTCGAGCTTCATGTCGAGCTCGAGCGCCTCCGGTGTCTGCGGACAGTCGATGATGTTGCTCATCATCCGCGGCCCCTCGTCGAGCTCGACTACGGCGATGGCGTAAGGCGGCGTGAAGCCGGGCGCGGCGGGACGGTGGTTGATCACGTAGCTGTAGAGAAAGCCTTTGCCGCTCGCCTTGAAGACGCTGACCTTGCGCGAGGCGCAGGACGGGCAGAACGGGCGCGGCGGGAAATAGACATGCGCGCAGGCGTCGCAGCGCTGCAGGCGCAACTCGCCCGCCTTGGTGCCGTCCCAGAAATGCTGGGTCTCGGGCGTCGGTTTCGGTCGCGCGCGCTGCGGTTCGGCCATCTCGGCAGGTCCTCCCAAGGCCAAGCTTAGCCCGGCTGTTGCGATCTTGATGCGACAATCGACCATGGCGCGTCAACGGTCCAGCAATGCGCATGCATGCCATCATGCGCACAATGCTTGTGTCGAACTGAGGCAGCGCTATACATTGCGCGCAAATATTCCGTGAGACAGACATGCCTGATTTTTCGACACTGACGAAGCTCGCCGAAGACCTCGAAAGCGGCCGCACCAGCTCCCGCAAGCTGGTCGAGGCTTGCATCGCCAAAATCGCCGATCCGGCCGGCGAGGGGCAGCGCGCCTTCATCCATGTCGACAAGGACGCCGCGCTTGTGGCGGCGGATGCGATGGACGGTTTGCGCAAGGTGAAGGCGGCGCCGTCGCGCTATGCCGGTATCCCGGTCTCGATCAAGGATCTCTTCGACATCAAGGGGCAAGTGACGCGCGCCGGCTCCCGCGCGCTGGATGATTCCTCGCCGGCCGAACAGGATGCCCCCACGGTTGCGCGGCTGCGCAAGGCCGGCTTCGTCGTGATCGGGCGCACCAACATGACCGAGTTCGCCTATTCCGGCATCGGTATCAATCCGCATTACGGCACGCCGAAGGGCGCCTGGAACCGGGCCGAGGGCCACGTGCCCGGCGGCTCGTCCTCGGGCGCCGCGGTCTCCGTGCTCGACGGCATGGCGCATGGCGCGCTCGGCACCGATACCGGCGGCTCCTGCCGGATTCCGGCGGCCTATAACGGCATCGTCGGCTACAAGCCGACACAGCGGCGCGTGCCGCTCGACGGGGCTGTGCCGCTGTCGTTCTCGCTCGACAGCATCGGGCCACTGGCACGATCGGTCAGTTGCTGTGCCATTCTCGATGCGGTGCTCGCGAACGAGCCGATCGCCCCGCTGAAGCCGCGCCCGGTCAAGGGCATGCGGCTGGCGGTGCCGACCACGATCGCGCTCGACGACCTCGACGCGGCTGTGGCCGGGACATTCGAGCGGGCGCTCAAGAGCCTTGCCGATCACGGTGCGATCATCGAGCGCATCGAGATGGCCGAATTCCACGACATCGGACCGATGAACGCCAAGGGCGGCTTTGCGGCTTCCGAAAGCTACGCCTGGCATCGCTATCTCCTCACGTCCAAGGGCGACGTCTACGATCCCAGAGTCTCCGTGCGCATCATGCGTGGCGAGGCGCAGAGCGCGGCGGACTACATCGATCTTCTCCACGAGCGCCGCTCGCTGATCGCCCGCGTCAATGCGCGCATCGCGCCCTATGACGCGCTGGTGCTGCCGACCACCGCCAACACGCCTCCGAAAATTTCGGACCTTGCCGACGACAAGGCATTCACCAGGGAAAACCTGCGGGCGCTCCGCAACTGCACCCTGATCAACATGATCGACGGTTGCGCCATCTCGCTGCCTGCGCATCGCGAGGGCGAGATTCCCGTCGGCCTGATGCTGGCGGGCGCGGGCGGATCGGACCGCCGTATCTTCGAGCTTGCTGCCGGCATGGAGGCTGTAATTCGTGTTTGACCTGACTTTCACCGTCGACGCCCAGGACACCACCACGCCGCTGACGCTGGCGATCGACCAGATGGTCATCGCCGGCTGGACCGGCCGCGATCCGGTCGCGCGCGACAAGCACATTGCCGAGCTGCAGGAGATGGGTATCGCCCCGCCGGCGTCGACGCCGATCTACTACCGCGCCTCGGCACGGCGCCTGACGATGGAAGACAGCATCGAGTGCGCCGGCGGCGATTCCAGCGGCGAGGTCGAATTCGTGCTGATCGGCTGGCAGGGGCGTATTTTCGTCGGCTGCGGCTCCGACCACACAGACCGCAAGGTCGAGGCCTACAACGTCACGGTGTCCAAGCAGATGTGCGACAAGCCGGTCGCATCCACGCTGTGGGAGCTCGAGGACGTCATCGGCCATTGGGACAGGATGATCCTGCGCTCCTGGGCCACCATCAAGGGCGAGCGCGTGCTCTACCAGGAGGGCACGCTCGACGCGATGCTGCCGGTCGCTGACTTGATCGCGCGTGGCTTCGAGGGAGGGAAATTTCCCGACGGCTGCGCCATGTTCGGCGGCACGTTTGCGGCGAAAGGCGGTATCCGCCCCGCCGACCGTTTCGATTTCGAGCTGGAAGACCCCGTGCTGAAGCGCACGATCAAGCATGGGTACGACGTGGTGACGTTGCCGGTGAGGGGCTGATACGCCTCCGCACCGTCATCGCGAGCGAAGCGAAGCAATCCAGATTGGTTCCGCGGTGGCAGTCTGGATTGCTTCGTCGCAAGAGCTCCTCGCAATGACGGGGAGAGAGAGACGGAAATCGGGTGGTAGAGGACGGGGCGGTCCTGCGAAGGTCAGAACCATGACAGCAACAGCACGCAAATCGCCTCAATCCCCGACAGCCGACCTCGCCGCCCATGTCGATACCCTGGACTGGCCCCAGATCACCGCCGAACTCGACACCCACGGCTGCGCGCTCCTGAAGGGCCTGCTCACGCCGGACCAATGCCGCGCCGTCGCTGCGCTCTATCCCGGCGACGCCAACTTCCGCAGCCGCATCGTCATGGGCCGCCACGGCTTTGGCCGCGGCGAGTACAAATATTTCTCCTACCCGCTGCCCGATCTGATCGCGCAATTGCGCCCGGCGCTCTACGCGCATCTCCAGGGCATCGCCAATCGCTGGAACGAGGCGATGGGGATCGACATCCGCTATCCCGCCGAACACGCGGCGTTTCTGCAGCGCTGCCACCAGGCCGGGCAGGCGCGGCCGACGCCGCTGCTGCTGCAATACGAGGCGGGCGATTTCAACTGCCTGCATCAGGATCTCTATGGCGAGCACGTGTTCCCGCTCCAAGTCGCGATCCTCTTGTCCGAGCCCGGCCGCGATTTCACCGGTGGCGAGTTCGTGCTGACCGAGCAGCGCCCGCGCATGCAGTCGCGTGCCGAGGTGGTTCCGCTCGCGCAGGGCGACGCCGTGGCCTTCGCTGTGCATCACCGTCCGGTCCAGGGGACACGCGGCACCTACCGCGTTAATCTCCGCCATGGCGTCAGCCGGATTCGCTCTGGCCAGCGCCACACGCTGGGTGTGATCTTCCACGATGCGAAATAAACGCTGCCGCTGATGGCGGATTTGTTCGATAGCGTTGCCGAAGCCCAGCCGTCGCGCGAGCAGATCGCCGACGGCGCTGTGCTGTTGCGCGGCTTCGTCAAGCCGATCGAGAGCGAGTTGATCGAAGCCGTGCGCGCCATCGTGGCGCAGTCGCCGTTCCGGCGCATGACCACGCCCGGCGGGCATCTGATGTCGGTCGCCATGACCAATTGCGGCGAGCGCGGCTGGATCACCGATCATACCGGCTATCGCTATGATCCCATCGACCCGCGAACCGGGGCGCCGTGGCCGGCGATGCCGCCGGTGCTCCGCGATCTGGCGTTGCGCGCCGCGGAGCAGGGCGGCTTTACAGGCTTTGCGCCCGATGCCTGCCTCGTCAACCGCTACGAGCCCGGCACACGACTGTCGCTGCATCAGGACAAGGACGAGCTGGATTATTCGGCCCCGATCGTCTCGGTCTCGCTCGGCCTGCCTGCGACTTTCCTGTTCGGTGGCCTGGCACGCAGCGACAAGCCGCGCCGCTTCCGCTTGGTGCATGGGGATGTCGTAGTTTGGGGCGGGCCCAGCAGGCTCGCCTATCACGGCGTCGCGCCGCTCGCAGACGGCGAGCACGCGCTGCTGGGGCGGAAGCGGATTAATTTGACGTTCCGAAAGGTCCGCTGACGCGTTTCCTCGCAGCCGCCGCTCGTCTAAGCTTCCGGCGGGGGAGACGGCGATATGGCGACCACACAGCTCTCGGCCGGCACTGGCGCGGCCAACCGTACCGGCTTGTATCTGGCCGTGCTGCAACTGGCGTTCACGCTTGGCTGGACCACCTACGTCATCTATCTGCCAAAGCTCGCGGCTGAAGTCGGCATCGCGCCATCGGCCGTCATCCTCATCCTGATGCTGGACCAGGCGATCTTCACCATTGCCGACACCGCGATGGGGATCGCCGCCGACAAGATCGCGCCCCATCTCGGCAGGCTTGGCCTGTTCGTCGGGCTCCTGGCCGCGATCTCCTGCGGCGCGTTCGTCGCGCTGCCCTTCGTCGCAGGACGCGGCGTGGCCGCGCAGGGGTGGTTCATTGCCCTGATCGTGGTCTGGTCGATCGCCTCGTCCGCACTGCGCGCGCCGCCGCTGACCCTGCTCGGCAAATACCGCGCCCGGCCGCAGGTGCCGTTCCTCGCCGCGCTCGCGATGCTCGGCTATGGCGTCGCCGGCGCAGTCTCGCCCTATCTCGGTGTGGTGATGCGCGAGCATGATGCGCGGCTGCCGTTCGTGATCTCCAGCGTCGTGCTGCTGCTCACGGCGTTGGGACTGTCTCGGATCGAACACGATGTTGTGCGGGACACGTCGCCGCCCCTGCCGGCCGAGGCGGCAAAGCCGCTCGGCATGACGTCCATTATTTTCATCGTCGCGATGGTCGCGCTGGCGCTCGGCTATCAGCTGCACTTCGCTCTGAACAGCGCGCCGTTCTATCTGCGCTTTGCCAAGCCGGATGAGCTGCAATGGCTGATGCCGGTGTTCTGGATCGGTTTCAACATTGCGATGTTTCCGGCAAGCCTCGTCGTCAAGCATCGTGGCGGCGTGATCGTGATGGGCGCGGCCGGACTGCTTGGAGCCGTCGCGATTGCTGCGGCCGAATTCGCCGGCAGCCTCAACACGCTGATCGTCGCGCAGTTTCTCGCCGGAGCGGCGTGGGGCTGCATGCTGATGAGCGCGATCTCGGCTGCGTTGGCCATCGGCTCGACCGGCGCGGAAGGAAAGGTGACCGGCCTCGTCTTCTCGGCGCTCGCACTCGGGACCTTCGCGCGAATGGCGGCGGTCGGCGGCGGCTTGCAGAAAATGCCTGACTACGCGCCGCTATTGCACTGGACCCCGGTCGCCTGCTGGGCGGTCGCAGGCGCGGGCTTGCTGGTTATCGCGGCAGCGCGGCTACAGGGCGGCGTTCACGTCAAGGCTTCGGCGGGTGAATGAACGCCCACGGGCTGACTTCTGAGTCGCGCGTCACTTCCACCGAGATCAGATACGGCCCGCCATGTGCCAGCGCCTTCTCCATCGCCGCCTTGAACTGATCCGGCGCGGTGACGCGCGCAGCCGCGACGCCAAAGGACTCCGCGAGCTTGACGAAATCCGGGTTGACCAGGTCCGACGCCACCACGCGGCCGTCAAAACGCTCGCGCTGGTCGCGGCGGACATTGCCGTAGGCGTTGTTGTTGAACACCAGCGTCACCACGGCGATGTTGAACTGCACGGCGGTGGCAAGCTCCTGCACGCCGAACATGAAGCCGCCGTCGCCGGTGATCGCCACCACCGGCTTGTCGGGGTTGGCGACCTTGGCGCCGAGCGCGGTCGGGAAGCCCGAGCCGAGCGTGCCCTGATAGCCTGACGTGATGAAGGTGCGCGGCTCGTAGATCGGAAAACCGTACCAGGAGGCGAAGCCGAACTGCGACAATTCATCGGTCACGATCGCGTTCGCCGGCAGCACTTCGCGCAGGATGTTGAGATAGGCCATCTGCGGCTGGATGCGCTGGATCTCGGCTTGCGCGCTCGCAGTGGCCTCGCGGATCTCTCCCCGCCGGCCGCTGGTCCTGGCATAGCCGGCCTTCTTCACGGCTGCGACGAGATCGGCCGTGCCGGCTTTGGCGTCGGCGACGATAGCGACATCGGAAGCGAGCCGGCGCATCTCGGCCGGATCGATATCGACACGAATGGATTTCAGCCCCTTCGGCTGATACGGCCAGCGGAAGCCCGACGCCGGCAGCTCGGCGCGCGTGCCGATTGCGATCATCAAATCGGTTGTCGGCCACAGCTTGTAAGCTGCCGCCATGGTCAGGCCGAGCTCATGTGCATTGGAGACGATGCCGCGGCCGCTGCGGAAGGCGACGACGGGCGCGTCGATCATCTCGGCCAGTTCGAGAATCTCCTCGCGCGCCTCGATTGCGCCGCTGCCGACGAAGATCATCGGCGCCTTGCTGTTCCTGATCAGCGCGGCCGCCTGCTTGATCATATCAGGGTCGGGCTGCGGCGCGGGCAAGGGCTCCAGCACCTTTGCGGCGGCCGTATCCGCGCGCTGGGTGAAGACGTCCCAGGGCATCTCGACCGAGGCGGGGCCGCGTCGTCCCGACGTCATCTCCTGGAAGGCGCGCGCGACGGTGGTCGGCGCGTTGCCGGGATATTCGATCCGATCCGCCCATTTCACATAGGTGCGCAAGGTCGCGAGCTGGTCCGGCATCTCGTGCAGATGGCCGCGGCCCTTGCCCAGAAACTGCGTCGGCACCTGACCGGTGACGCACAGCACCGGCTCGTTGCAGCCGAAGGCGGTGAGCAGTGCTGCGCTGGCGTTGAGCACGCCGGGGCCGGGTACCACGCTGAACACGCCGGGCCTGCCGCTGGAACGCGCGTAGCCGAACGCCATGTAGCCGCAGGCCTGCTCGTGCCGCGCGCCGATCACCTTGAGCTGAGCCTGGTGGAAGGCATCGAACAGGCCGTAGACCTGCGCGCCGGGCAGGCCGAACACGGTGTCGACGCCGTGGGCGACAAGGCCGCTTACGATCGCTTCGCCGCCGGTGAGGGTGGTCATGGCATTATTCCATTTCAATCGGTGTTCAGGCTTCGTCGACGACGCCGTTGCGTAAAGATCCGATGCCCTCGGCCGCGACTTCGATAACATCGCCGGGCTTCAGATAGCGCGGCGGATCGAACCGCGCACCGGCGCCGGTTGGTGTGCCCGTGACGATGACGTCGCCGGGAACGAGCGTTGCGAAGGTCGAGATATAGCTGATGAGATAGCGGAACGGGAACATCAATCGGCTGGTGCGGTCGTCCTGCCGCAGCTCGCCGTTGACATGTGTGGTGAGGCGGATGTCGGCGATCTGCGATTCCTGGGTGTAGGGCACCAGCCACGGGCCGAGACTGCCGCTGGAATCGAAGTTCTTGCCCTGCGTGACATTGAACTTGGCATGGCGCAGCCAGTCGCGCACCGAGCCTTCGTTGCAGAGCGTCAGCGCGGCGATGTGCTCAAGCGCAGAACTTTCCGGAATGTGCCGGCCTTGCTTGCCGATCACCAGCACGATCTCGCCCTCATAGTCGAGCTGCGCTGAGGCGCGCGGGCGCACCAGCGGCGTGTCGTGGCCGACGAAGGAGCGCGGTGAGCGCATGAACATGCTCGGATATTTCGGCGCGTCCTGACCGTCCTTGTACTCGGCATTGCGGTCGGGATAGTTGACGCCGATGCAGATGATCTTTTCCGGCGCGGGCACCGGCGGCAGCCAGATGATCTCACCGAGCGCGTGATCGGGCGTGCGGCCGGCGGCCTCCTCGGCGAGGCTCGCGAGCTTTCCCGCCGCGATCACCTCGCGCAGCGTCGGATAGTCTTTTGCGTGGCGCGCGGAGAGGTCGACAATGCCGCCGTCCACGACGGCGCCGTAGCTGATGGCACCCTTGACGGAATAGGTGGCGAGGCGAGGGAGGTTCATTGCTTAATCCGCCACCAGCACGTCGGCCACGAACTTCGGCTCACGCACGGCTTGCCCGGAGAACGGCGAGCCCTGCTCGAACCAGGAGCGCGGGGCAGGCGCGCCCCACAACGTCTGGCGGCGCGGATCGCGCAACGACCAGCGCAGCGGCTCGTGATCGTGATCGCCGGTGAAATAGTCGCTGGTGTAGAGCTCGAGCCGGTGTCCGTCGGGGTCGCGGACGTAGAGGAAAAACGCATTCGAGATGCCGTGGCGGCCGGGACCACGCTCGATGTTCTTGACGAAGCCTTGCGAGGCCATCACGTCGCAGAGATGGATGATGTTCATCGCCGTCGGCGTCCAGTAGGCGAAGTGGTGCAGCCGCGGGCCCTTGCCGTTGGTGATGGCGAAATCGTGGACATTGCCCTTGCGATGCATCCAGGCAGCGGCGATGCGCCCGTTCGGTCCGTCCTCCTCGGCGTATTCGGTGAGGCGAAAGCCGAGCCGGGCATAGAATTCGACGGTGTCCTGCACCTCGGCGGCGAACACGTTGAAATGGTCAAGCCGCTGCGGATGGCAGCCCCTGTAGAGGTCATAGCGGCGCAGCAGATGCGGCCGCCGGTCCATCGACGCATACAGCTCGATCTGGAAGCCGAAGGGATCGGCGAACTGCAGCGTGCGGCCCTGGAACGGCTGATCGACGAAGGCGTAGCCCAGGCCGTTCTCGGACAGGAACGCGGCAGCCTTGTCGAGATCCTTCTCGTTGCCGACCTTGAAGCCCAGGCGGTTGCAGGCAGGCGCCGCCGCCTTGCGCAACACCAGCGAGTGATGCTGATGCTCCTCTGCGGCGCGCAAATAGACGACCTTGTCGTCGGCGTCCTCGACATGCAGGCCGACAACGCTTTCATAGAACTCACGGCTGAGCTTCAGATCGGTCACGTCCAGCACGGCGTGGCTGGAGCGGATGATGTTGAACGGCGGCTCGAAGATATGTTGCGGTACGGGCATTGCGTTTCCCCTCTCCAGACCTGGTCATTCCCCGTTGGCGCTTCGCGCGCCGAGGAACCGCGAGCGTTAGATTCCCAGCTTCTGAATCTTGTGCGTGCCCCGCGCCAGCGAGACGTGCTTGGTTTCCATGTAGAAATCGAACGAGTAATCGCCGCCATCGCGGCCGATGCCTGATGCCTTCATGCCGCCGAACGGCGTCGGCAGATGGCGGACGTTTTCCGAGTTCAGCCAGATCATGCCGGCCTCCAGCGCATCCGCGACACGCAATGCGCGGCCAAGGTCGTTGGTCCAGACATAGCCGGTCAGGCCATAGCGAATGTCGTTGGCGATCTCGATCGCGTCTGCTTCGTCCTTGAAGGGCAGCACCGTGAGGAAAGGGCCGAACACCTCTTCCTGCGCCACGCGCATCTTGCCATGAGCGCCGGTCACCAGGGTCGGCTCGACATAATGGCCGCCGCCGGGGCCATCATAGGCCTTGCCGCCGACCGCGATCGTCGCGCCGTCCTGGCGGGCGACGTCGAAATAGGAGCACACCTTCGCCAGATGACGCTCGTGGATCAGCGGCCCGATCTCGGTGGCGGGATCGAGGGGATGGCCGACCTTCAGGGCTTTTACGCGCGCCGTGAGTTTCTCGATGAATTTCTCGGCGATGCCGGCCTGGATCAGCAGGCGGCTCGACGACGTGCAGCGCTCGCCGTTGAGCGAGTAGATCATGAACACGACCGCATCGAGTGCGCGGTCGAGATCGGCGTCGTCGAACACGATCACCGGGTTCTTGCCGCCGAGCTCGAAATGCACGCGCTTCAGCGTGGGCGCGCCCTGAATCATGATCGCCGAGCCGGTCGAGCTTTCGCCGACAAAGCCGATCGCCTTGATGGCGGGATGCTCGGTCAATGCCTTGCCGGCCTCTTCGCCAAAGCCGTGGACGGTGTTGAGCACGCCGTCAGGCACGCCGGCTTCCTTGACGAGCTTTGCAAGAATGGCCGCCGTGACCGGCGACCATTCCGCCGGCTTGTGCACGACGGTGCAGCCGGCAGCGAGGGCAGGGGCGATCTTCCAGGTCGAAAGCATGAACGGCGTATTCCACGGCGTGATCACGCCGACCGGGCCGATCGGCACGCGGGTCGAGACGTTCCAATGCTCGTCGCTCGGCGTGTTCTGGCCGTCGCGCGCCTCTCCGCATCTGTCGGCAAAGAAGCGGAAATTCTCTGCGGCGCGAATCGCGGCCTTGGCCATGAAGCGATAGGCCTGGCCGGTGTCGATGCATTCGAGCACCGCGATGTCCTCGGCATTGTCCTCGATGGCGTCGGCGACGCGATGCAGCAGCTTCTTCCGCATCGCTGGGCCCATGTCGCGCCAGGATTTGAAGGCCAGCGAAGCAGCGGTGGCGGCGCGATCGATATCCTCGGAATTGCCGCGGGCGACGCTTGCGAGTGTCGCGCCGTCGACCGGCGACTTGGTCTCGAAGGTCTCGCCTGAAATCGACGGCACGATCTTGCCGTCGATCATGTGGCCGATGCCGTCGGCCCGTAGCGTCTTCAGCAGCGGTACGATGCGGTCGCGATTGGCCTGGAAAACATCGGTTTTCGGCGTGGGCTTATCCATGGGCGGCCTCCACTTTCAGGGCGTCGTGGATGTTGTTGCGCTTCCAGCTCGTGTCCTTGTCGTTGATCTGCATGTCGAACGAGAGCGCGAATTTCGAGCTTGCGAAGACGGGATCGAGATGCCGGGAGAGCGCCTGGAAGACATGCTCGCCGGCCTGCTTGCGGGTTGGCAGATCGCGGCCTTCGCCGATGCGCAGCACCATGTCGAGAAAGCCGTAGTCTTGCCGCGCGTCCGCAATCGCATAATGCTCGCATCTGACGGCGCGAACGCGGATGCCGCCGAGCGGGAAGATGCCGGTCTCGACCGCCGCCTTGCGCACGACCTCGCACGCCGCGCCGATGTCGAGGCGGTCGTCGAGATTGGCTGAATATTCGATCGTGAAATGCGGCATCGCGGTTTCACTCCCTGTCTTCTTGTTCGTCTAGGCGAAGTAGCAGCTCACCGAGCCGTAGGCGCCATAATCGGCTTGAATTGTGTCGCCCTTGCGGGTCTCGATCGGACGGATGAAGGAGCCGGCGAGCACGATCTGCCCAGACTCGAGCGCAAGGCCGAGCGGCGCGATCTTGTTGGCGAGCCAGGCAACGGCCGTGGCGGGATGATTGAGCACGCCGGCGGCAAGGCCGGTCTCTTCGAGCTGGCCGTTCTTGAAACATAACGCACCGATCCAACGCAGATCGGCATCCAGCGGGCGGATCGGCCGTCCGCCGAGCACGATGCCCGCATTGGCCGCGTTATCGGCAATGGTATCGAAGATCTTTCGCGTCGCCTTGGTCCGGGGATCGACGCGCTCGATCCGCGTGTCCAGAATCTCCAGCGCCGGAACCACGAAGTCGGTGGCGTTGAGCACGTCGAACAGCGTGCAGTCGGGGCCCGCGAGGCGCTTGCTCATGACGAAGGCGAGCTCGGCTTCCACGCGCGTCGCTATGAAGCGCTCGGTCGGGACGAGGCCACCATCGGCAAAGAACATGTCGTCGAGCAACACGCCGGAATCCGGCTCGTTGATGCCGAGCGCGCTCTGCATCGCCTTCGAGGTCAGGCCGATCTTGTGTCCCCTGACGATGCGCCCCTCGGCGAGCTTGACGTCGACCCAGGCCTTCTGAATCGCGTAGGCGTCAGCGATGCTGATGTCGGGAAAGTCCTGCGAGAGCTGCCGGATCTGCGTACGGGTCTTTTCCGCCTGGTGCAGACGGTTCGCGCAAGCTCGGATATCGTCGTTGGAAAGCGCCATTTGTGATCTTACAAATCGGGGTGCGGGAAGATACTTAACATGTTAAGTGAATGCGTCAATCGCAAATTGGCTTGCTGCACTGCAAACGTTTCGCGGCTTGAAAGGGCGTCATGACGAAGAGACCGGCTGATCCTGCGAACGGAAGCGAGCCCGCCGTGCGGCAGGTGCCGATGCGCGACTTCTCGCGTTCGCTGCCGATGTCGTTGCTGCGGGCACGCGAAGCGGTGATGCGGCAATTCCGTCCCTCGTTGCGCGAGCATGGCCTGACCGAGCAGCAATGGCGCATTCTGCGCGCGCTCGCGGCGATCGACACGGTCGAGGTCACGGAACTGGCGCGCACCGCGTTCCTGCTCGGACCGAGCCTGTCGCGCATCCTGCGTGATCTGGAGGCGCGCAATTTGATCGAGCGCAAGACCGCGAAGGCGGACCAGCGCCGCAGCATGGTCTCGATCTCGGAAAAGGGCGTGAAGCTGATGGCCTCCGTGGCGCCGTCCTCCGAAGCGATCTATGCGGAGATCACGCGACGCTTTGGCGCACGCAAGCTCGTCGAGTTGCAGGAGATGCTCGGCGAGCTCGAACAAAGTCTCGCAGGGCTTGGCGCGGGCGAGGAAGCAAGTGCCGAGGAGTGAAAGCAGATATGCGCAAGCGCGTAGCGACGGCAATGGACATTGACGCGCTTTTTCGCTCAAGTGCCGCTCAAGCCGATCACTGCAAAATCGGCGCCGAGGTAGAGGCAAACAGACCCTCATGGTCACCATCCAGGTTCAGAAGCTGATCGACTTCGTCACCGAGGTCTTCGCGCATGCGCAGTCGTCGCCCGACGAAGCCCGGCGCATCGCCACTTATCTAACCACGGCGAATCTGACCGGCCATGACAGCCACGGCGTGATCCGCGTCCCCGTCTATATTCGCTGGCAGAAGTCCGGCGCGGTCGTGCCCAACCAGAACGCCGAATTGGTACTCGACACGCCTTCGCTCGCGGTGATCGACGGCAAGTTCGGCTACGGCCAGACCGTGACGCCGCAAGCGGTCCGGATCGGCATCGAGAAGTGCAGGAAGGCGGGACTTGCCGCAGTCGCGCTACGCAATGCGGGCCATATCGGCCGCGTCGGCGATTGGGCCGAGATGGCCGCCGCAGAAGGGCTGATCTCGGTGCATTTCGTCAATGCCGCGGGCTCGCTGCTGGTGGCGCCGTTCGGCGGCGTCGAGAAACGGCTCTCCACCGCGCCTTATTGCGTCGGCATTCCGCGCGAGGGCCAAGACCCGATCGTGCTGGACTTCGCAACCTCGGTCGTGGCCGAGGGCAAGGTGCTGGTCGCGAGCCGCGGCGGCAAGAAGCTGCCGAAGGGCGCGCTGGTCGATGCCGACGGCAGACTGAGCGAGGAGCCGGCCGTGCTTTACGGCCCCTACACGCCGGACGGGCCGCGCGACCACACCAAGGGAACGGGCGCGATCCGAGCGTTCGGCGAGCACAAGGGCTCGGGCCTTGCCTTCATGTGCGAGCTGCTCGGCGGGGCGTTGACCGGAACCGGGGCCACGTCCGGCGGTCGGCGCTTCGCCAACGGCATGCTGGCCTTCTACATCGATCCGAAAGTGGTCGATACCTCCCATGTCTTCGACGCAGAGGTGTCGCGCTATGCGGACTTCATCCGTGCCACCAAGCCGGTGGCCGGGGTCGATCAGGTGCTGATTCCCGGCGATCCCGAGCGGAAAACCAGGGCTGAGCGGACCCAGAACGGCGTCCCCTTGCCGGATGACACCTGGGCGGCAATAGTGAATACGGCCCGCGAGGTCGGCGTCAGCGAAGTGAGCATCCAGAGGGCGACCGCATAGGTCTTGCGTCATTGCGAGCGTAGCGCGGCGCGCCAGTTCGCGGTAACAGCGGGGCTGTGCTGTCGCGACGCTCGTCATGGTGACGAAGGTCCAAATAACGACGGCTTAAACAATAACGGTCCAAAACAAGAAGGAAGGCAACGTGGCGAACAAGGTCAAGGAAATCTGGAAGTCGGGCAAGGCCGTGGTCAACGCGTGGCTCGCGATTCCCTCCGGCTTCTCGGCCGAGATGATCGCGCAATGCGGCTTCGACAGCGTCACCGTCGACATGCAGCATGGGGTGCAGGATTATCTGTCGATGGTGCAGTGCTTCCAGGCAATGGACAAGCACCCGATCACGCCGATGGTCCGCGTGCCCTGGAACGAGCCCGGCATCATCGGCAAGGTGCTCGATGGCGGCGCCTATGGCGTGATCTGCCCGATGGTCAACACGCCGCAGGAAGCCAGGAACCTCGTCTCCTATGCCAAGTACCCGCCGAAGGGCGTGCGCTCCAACGGCCCGATCCGCGCCGGCATGTACGGCACCGCGGGCTCCTACCAGAAGACGGCCAACGACGACATCGTGCTGCTGCCGATGATGGAGACCAAGACCGCGGTCGAGAACATGGAAGCGATCTTCGACGTCGAAGGCATCGACGGCGTCTATATCGGCCCGTCCGACCTCGGCTTCTCTTACGGCCTCGAGCCGAAGCTCGATCGCACCGAGCCCGAAATCCTCGCGATCTACGAGAAGATCATCAAGGAGTGCGGCAAGCGCGGCCTCAACCCCGGCATCCATTGCAGCGGCGCCGAAGGTGCCGCGCGCGCCATCAACATGGGCTTCAAGCTGGTGACGCTCTCGAACGAGGTCGGTCTGATGACGACCTACGCCAAGATGCAGGTCAGCGCGACCCGGAAGGATGCGGGCGGCAAGGCCTGAGCTCTTCCCTTTTCCTTCTCCCCGTTCTTACGGGGAGAAGGGTAGGGTGAGGGGCTCTCTCAACACGATCTAATCTAACGATCGAGCGCGCCGCTTGCCCCTCACCCGGATCGCCCCGGACGATGCATCGCCGGGCGCGATCCGACCTCTCCCCGTAAGAACGGGGAGAGGTGAAGAAAAGAAGACCAAGGAGACCTCCCATGACCATCAGCCCCGTCATTCGCCTGCATCCCGATGATGGCGTGCTGATCGCGCGCGCGAGCTTGCCGCCGGGAACATTGGTGGCCGACGGCGTGACGACGGTCGAGCGCATTCCTTCCGGCCACAAGGTCGCGGTCAAGCCGATCGCATTGGGCGAGCCGGTGATCCGCTACGGCCAGATCATCGGCTTTGCGACGGTGCCGATCGCGCCGGGCCAGCACGTGCACGTGCAGAATTGCGGCATGGGCGATTTCGCCAAGGACTATGCCTATTGCGCCGACGTCAAGCCGACGCCGAATTTCGATCTGCCGGCGAGTTTCGAAGGCATCCGCCGCCCGGACGGCCGCGTCGCCACGCGCAACTATATCGGCATCCTCACCTCGGTGAATTGTAGCGCGCATGTCGCAAGCCTCGTCGCCGACGTCTTCAAGAAGAATCCGTTCACCGGCGACAATCCGCTGGCCGACTTCCCCAATGTCGATGGCGTGGTTGCGCTGACCCACAAGACCGGCTGCGGCATGACGCAGAACGAGCCCCTGGCTCTGCTCCGCCGCACGCTCGGTGGCTATGCGCGGCACGTGAACTTCTCCCACGTCATCGTGCTCGGCCTCGGCTGCGAGGTGAACCAGATCGGCGGCCTGATGGAAGAGCAGAAGCTCGCCGGCCGCCTGCGCGCGATGGACATCCAGGAGGTCGGCGGCACCCGCAAGACGGTGGAAGCCGGCATCGCCTTCGTGCGCGAGGCACTCGCGGAGTCCAACAAGGTCAAGCGCGAGTCCGTACCGGTCAGCGAATTGACCGTGGCGCTGCAATGCGGCGGTTCGGATGGCTATTCCGGTGTCTCCGCCAATCCGGCGCTGGGCGCGGCCAGCGATCTCATCGTGCGTCACGGCGGCACCGTGATCCTGTCGGAGACGCCGGAGACTTATGGCGCCGAGCATCTGCTCACGCGCCGCGCCGTCAGCCGCGAGGTCGGCGAGAAGCTGGTCGATCTCATGCGCTGGTGGGACGAATACACGACGCGCGAAGGCGCCGAGATGAACGCCAATCCGAGCCCGGGCAACAAGGCCGGCGGTCTCACTACCATTTTGGAGAAGTCGCTCGGCGCGATGGCGAAGGCCGGCACCACCAACCTCGTCGAGGTGCTGCGCTACGCCGAACCCATCACCAAGAAGGGTTTCGTGTTCATGGACACGCCTGGCTACGATCCCGTCGCCGCGACCGGACAGGTCGCCGGCGGCGCCAATCTGGTCTGCTTCACCACGGGCCGCGGCAGCGTGTTCGGCTGCAAGCCGGCGCCCTCGATCAAGCTCGCCACCAACACGCCCATGTACAAGCGCATGGAAGAGGACATGGACGTCAATTGCGGCACCATTCTCGAAGGCGAGGAGAGCGTCCAGCAGTGCGGCCAGCGCATTTTCGATCTCATCCTCAAGACCGCGTCCGGACAGCCGACCAAGAGCGAGAGTTTTGATTTCGGCGGCGCCGAGTTCGCGCCCTGGGTGCTGGGCGCGACGATGTAATCCCCTCGTTGCGCGTCGGCGGTAACCCTGCACGGCAAGCGACGCTCCTAAGTAATGATACGGAGCCGTCACGTGATCACGGGGGTTCCCGCGGTCACACCTGATTAACATCTTCTGCCGTAATCCCTTGGGAGGATGCGAGCTCCACTCATGTGGGGCATTCGCCCTTCGTGAGGATTCGTCGACGATGACGCGTGCGATACGGCCGACCGGCGTGGAACATCTCCTCGGTGAGGAGGAGCTGATCGTGTCGAAGACCGATCTCAAGGGCCGCATCACCTACGCCAACGATGTCTTCATCCGCATGGCGAAGTACTCCTGGGAGGAGCTGATGGGTGCGCCCCACAGCCTGATCCGCCACCCCGAGATGCCACGCTCCGTCTTCAAGCTGTTGTGGGACACGCTTCAATCCAGGCAGGAGATCTTCGCCTACGTCGTCAACCTCGCGAAGGACGGCAGTCATTACTGGGTGTTCGCCCACGTCACGCCGACATTCGACGAGCGTGGCAATATCGTCGGCTATCACTCCAACCGTCGCAAGCCCGATCCCGCGCAGCTCGAGCGTATCAAGCCGATCTACAAGACGCTGTGCGCGGAAGAGGCGCGGCATGCCAATGCCAAGGACGGCATGCATGCGAGCTTCGAGGCGATGGTCGGGCTGCTCAAGCAACGGGGTGTCGGTTACGATGAATTTGTGCTCTCTCTCTAAGGCGCAGGGAGCGACCGCGCTCGCATCCGTTCTTGCCGTCGTTGCGTTCGTGCTCTCGCTGACTGGGGCGACCGGAATTTCCGGCACGGCGTTGTTGGGCGTCACGGTCGTGCTGCTCGGATATGCCGTCTGGTGCCAGCACCGCACGGCGGTGGCCGTCGACGAGGTGGCAGACGTGTGCCGCGACGCCGCACGTGGCGACCTCGAGGCGCGCATCCTCAGCATCCGCCAGGCCGGACGGATCGGCGCCATTCAGAAGTCGGTCAACGACATGCTCGACATCACCGATGCCTATTTGCGGGAAGCCTCGGCGTCGATGGACTATGCGAGCCGCGGCAAATATTTCCGCAAGATTCTCGCGCGCGGATTACCTGGCTCGTTCCGCCGTTCAGCCACCGTCATCAATTCCGGCACCGACAGCCTCGGCCGTCGCGTGGTCGAGATCGCGGACCTGGCAAAGCAGTTCGGCACGCATCTGGACCAGGTCGCCGGCACTCTGATGGGCGCGGCGACCGATCTCGAATCCGACGCCGGCCAGATGGCGGCGGCGGCCGAGAAGACCAGCCGGCAGACCTCCGGCGTGCTCAGTGCGTCCGACCAGGCCTCGCGCAACGTCGCCACCGTCGCCAGCGCCGCGGAGCAGCTCGCATCATCGATCGCCGAGATCAGCCGCCAGGTGGCGGGCTCGAGCACGAGCACGGGGCGGGCGGTGAACGAAGCCAATCGTGCCGGCAGCGAGATCCGCACGCTCGCGGACGCGGCGATGCGGATCGGCGACGTGGTCAAGCTGATCAGCGCGATTGCCGAGCAGACCAATCTCTTGGCGCTCAACGCCACCATCGAGGCCGCGCGGGCAGGCGAGGCCGGTCGCGGCTTCGCCGTGGTCGCATCCGAGGTCAAGAGCCTCGCCAACCAGACCGCGAAGGCGACCGAGGAGATCAGCGCCAAGGTCGGCGAGATGCAGCAATCGACCACCAATTCGGTCGCTGCCGTCGAGGCGATCGCGCAGACCATCACCGAGATCAACGCCATCACCGCCTCGATCGCGACCTCGATCGAGCAGCAGGGACTCGCCACCCGGGAGATCGCCCGCAACGTTCAGGAAGCCTCGGCCGGCACCTCGCAAATGTCCTCCAACGTCACCGGCATCAGCGAAGCCGCCGCCGACACCGGCCGTGTGGCGAGCCGCGTCAATAGCGCCTCCGAACGCGTCCATGGGGAGGTCGAGACGCTCCGGCGCGAGGTGACGCAATTCCTGCAACGGCTGACGTCAGCGGCGTAGGACATCGCGGAGAGGACGCGCATTCTTCCCCTCTCCCCTTGTGGGAGAGGGTGGCTCGCCGCGTTTGCGGCGAGACGGGTGAGGGGTCTCTCTCCGCGCGCACCTCTCACGCTGGAATTCGCGGAGACATACCCCTCGTCCGGCGCTTCGCGCCACCTTCTCCCGCAAGGGGAGAGGGAAGAAAGCGACCGCCCGCACCTTGCGTAGGCACCCTTTGCCCGTTGTTAGTGCTTGATCGAGGTCACCAGCGGTGTTCTGCTCAAAAAAGCTGCTGGAGTACCGCACCCCGTGTCGATCTACGTCGCATTACACCACGTCACGCACTACAAATACGACCGCCCGATCGATCTCGGCCCGCAGACCATCCGTCTGCGGCCGGCGCCGCATACCCGCACGCCGATCCTGAGCTATTCGCTCAAGGTCACGCCGGCCAATCATTTCGTGAACTGGCAGCAGGATCCGCTGGGCAATTGGATCGCCCGTTACGTCTTCCCGGAGAAGACGACCGAGCTCAAGATCGAGGTCGATTTCACGGCGCAGATGACCACGGTCAATCCGTTCGACTTCTTCGTCGAGCCCTATGCCGACAGCTTTCCGTTCGAATATACGCAAGATCTCAAGACGGAGCTCGCGCCTTATCTCGAGACCGTCAAGCCCGATCGGCTGTTCGCGAAATATCTCGACACGATCCCGCACGAAGCCCCGAACACCGTCAACTTCCTGGTCGATCTCAACAGGGAGCTGCAGAAAAGGATCGGCTACGTCATCCGCATGGAAGCGGGCGTGCAGACGCCGGAGGAGACGCTCTCCTCCGCGGCCGGCTCGTGCCGCGACTCCGCCTGGCTCCTGATCCAGACCTTCCGGCACCTCGGTCTCGCCGCCCGTTTCGTCTCCGGCTATCTGATCCAGGTCCGTCCCGACATCGATCCGATCGAGGGGCCGCCGGAGGTCGAGAACGATTTCACCGATCTCCACGCATGGGCCGAGGTCTATCTGCCGGGCGCGGGCTGGATCGGCTTCGACGCGACCTCGGGCATGCTGGCGGGCGAGGGTCACATCCCTGTCGCGGCGACGCCGCACTACCGTTCGGCCGCGCCGATCTCCGGCGGTGCCGGCTTTGCCGAGGTCGAATTCGCCTTCGACATGAGCGTCAAGCGCATTCGCGAGGCGCCGCGCATCACAAAGCCGTTCTCCGACGAATCCTGGATACGGCTCAACGATCTCGGCGAACAGGTCGACGGCGATCTTGCGGCGCAGGACGTGCGTCTGACCATGGGCGGCGAGCCGACCTTCGTCTCCGTCGATGATCTCGAAGGCGCCGAGTGGAACACGGACGCCGTCGGTCCGACCAAGCGCGGGCTCGCCGACGATCTGATCCGCCGCCTGCGCGCGCGTTTCGGACCCGGGGGCCTGCTGCACTTCGGTCAGGGCAAATGGTATCCGGGCGAAAGCCTGCCGCGCTGGGCCTTTGGCCTGTACTGGCGCAAGGACGGCGTGCCGATCTGGAAGAATGCCGACCTCATCGCCAGCATCGAAAATCCGCGGCCGGCGCAGGCCAAGGACGTCCAGGCGTTCGTGGAGGGCACGGCGCTGCGGCTCGGGCTCGATCCTGGCTACATCATGCCGGCCTATGAGGACACCGCGTACTGGCTGCAGAAGGAATCGGAGCTTCCCGTCAACGTCGATCCGTCCGATTCCAAATTGTCCGATCCGGAGGCCCGCGCGCGGATGGCGCGGGTGTTCGAGCAGGGGCTCAACAACCCTCGCGGCTTCGTGCTGCCGGTGCAGCGCTGGAATGCGGCGCCGCGCTGGCGCAGCGAGCGCTGGCAGCTCCGGCGCAGTCATCTGTTCCTGATGCCGGGGGATTCGCCGCTCGGCTTGCGCCTGCCGCTGGACTCGCTGGGCTATGTCGCGCCCGATCAATATCCCTACATCGTCGAGCGGGATCCGATGGAGGCCCGCGGCAAGCTGCCGGTGTTCAGCCTTCCGGCGCGTCCGGAATCCTCGGAGCGGCTCGAGCCCGAAGAGCTCAACACCTCCGTGCCGGTCCGCACCGCGATGTCGGTCGAAGTCCGCGACGGCGTGCTCTGTGCCTTCATGCCTCCGGTCGAGCAGATCGAGGATTATCTCGAGATGATCGCGGCGCTCGAAGCCACGGCCGAGGAGATGCAGCTCCAGGTCCATGTCGAGGGTTATCCGCCGCCGTTCGATCCGCGTGTCGACGTCATCAAGGTGACGCCCGATCCCGGCGTGATCGAAGTCAACGTCCAGCCGGCAAAGAACTGGCGCGAGGCGGTCGACATCACCGTCGGGCTCTATGAGGATGCCGGCAAGACACGCCTCGGCGCCAACCGCTTCCTGGTCGACGGCCGCCACACCGGCACCGGCGGCGGCAATCACGTCGTGGTCGGCGGCTCGAGCCCGGAGGACTCGCCGTTCCTGCGCCGGCCCGATCTGTTGAAGAGCCTGGTGCTGCACTGGCAGCGGCATCCGGCGCTATCCTATTTCTTCTCCGGCCTGTTCATCGGCCCGACCAGCCAGGCACCGCGCATCGACGAAGCCCGTCACGACAGCATTTACGAGCTCGAGGTCGCGCTCACGCACGTGCCGCCGCCGGGCGTTCAGGCGCCGCTGTGGCTGGTGGATCGCTTGTTCCGGCATCTCCTCGTCGACATCACCGGCAACACCCATCGCGCCGAGATCTGCATCGACAAGCTCTATTCACCGGACGGCACGACCGGCCGCCTCGGCCTGGTCGAATTCCGCGCGCTCGAAATGCCGCCGGATCCCCGCATGTCGCTGGCGCAGCAGCTGCTGATCCGCGCGCTGATCGCAAAATTCTGGCGCGAGCCGCAACAAGGCAAGTTCGTGCGCTGGGGCACCGCGCTGCATGATCGCTTCATGCTGCCGCACTTCATCTGGGAGGATTTCCTCGAAGTGCTCACCGAGTTGAAGCAGTCCGGCTATCCGTTCGAGCCTGAATGGTATCTGGCCCAGCTCGAATTCCGCTTCCCCGCTTTCGGCCGCATCCATCATGGCGGCGTGACGCTGGAGCTGCGGCAGGCGCTGGAGCCCTGGCACGTGCTCGGCGAGGAGGGCTCGGCCGGCGGTACCGTGCGCTATGTCGACTCGTCGGTCGAGCGGCTCCAGGTCAAGGCGGAAGGCTTCGTCGAGGGCCGCCATATCATCACCTGCAACGGCCGCCGCCTGCCGATGACCGCCACCGGCCGCTCCGGCGAAGCCGTGGCCGGGGTCCGCTTCAAGGCCTGGCAGCCGGCCTCCGGCCTGCACCCGACCATTCCCGTTCACGCGCCCCTGACATTCGATCTCATTGACACCTGGAACGGCCGCTCGCTCGGCGGCTGCGTCTATCACGTCGCCCATCCCGGCGGCCGCAGCTACGACACCAAGCCGGTCAACACCTACGAGGCCGAGGCGCGGCGGCTGGCGCGCTTCCAGGACCACGGCCATACGCCGGGCCCGATGCAGCCGCCGCCCGAGGAACGCACAAATGAGTTTCCGCTGACCCTCGACTTGCGGTCCCCGCTCCTGCAATGAGTATGATGCGGGGGCAGGGAGAGGCGCATGGCCGAGGGCGCAGCCGAAGAGGACGACAAGGCGGGTAAGGCGCAAGGTCAACGCCAAGGTCAGCGCGAAGGCCAGCGCCGTTTCGCGCAATGGGTCCGCGACTACAGGCGCCTGCCCGGCATCCCCGACGAGTTTCTCGGCCCGGACGGCAAGCCCCGCGCGGTGTGGAGCCGCTTCTTCGATGCCTTCGGCGCGCTTGCGCCCGATGAGGTCGAGCGGCGGTTCGGCATGGCCGACCGTCATCTCCGCGAGGCCGGCGTCACCTATCGCGCGCCCGGCGAGAGCGCCGACCGGCCCTGGTCGATCAGCCATCTGCCGCTGCTGGTCGACGAAGCCGACTGGAAGCAGCTGTCCGACGGCATCACCCAGCGCGCCGAGCTGCTCGAGCTCGTGCTGCGCGACATCTATGGCGAGGGCCGCCTCGTCGCCGAAGGCGCGCTGCCGGCGGCCGCGATCGCGGGCAGCCCCGAATATCTCCGCCCCGTCTGCGGCGTGCCGCCGCCGGGCGGGCGCTATCTCTCGCTTTATGCCGCCGATGTCGGCCGCGGGCCCGACGGCCGCTGGTGGGTGCTCGGCGACCGCACGCAGGCGCCGTCGGGCGCGGGCTACGCGCTGGAGAACCGCCTGGTGCTCTCGCGCGCCTTCTCCGATCTCTACAAGTCGATGAACGTGCCGCGCGTCGCGCCGTTCTTCGAGGCCTTTCGCGACAGTCTTCGGGCGCGCGCCGACCGCGACGAGCCGCGGATCGGCGTGCTCACGCCGGGCAGCTTCAGCGAGACCTATTTCGAGCACGCGACGCTGGCGCGCTATCTCGGCTTCCTGCTGGTCGAGGGCGACGATCTCGCGGTCAGCGACAACCATATCCACATCCGCACGGTTGCGGGCCTCAAGCGCCTCGACGTGCTGCTGCGCCGCGTCGATTCCAATTCGCTCGACCCGCTCGAGCTCGAAGCCTCCTCGCGGCTCGGCGTCCCCGGCCTGATCGACGTTCTGCGCAAGGACGGCGTCGTCGTCGCCAACATGCCGGGCTCGGGTGTGCTGGAGGCGCGCGCGATGCTCGGCTTCCTGCCGGCGCTCAGCCGCCGCCTGCTCGGCGAAGAGCTGAAGATGCCGCACATCGCGACCTGGTGGTGCGGTCAGCGCTCGGCGCGCGACGAGGTGTTGTCGCGGCTCGACGAGGTCGCGATCGAAGGCGCCTATCGGCGCGGCGTTCCCGGTTTCGACAGCAACGGTCCGGTGCTCGCGAGTGAGCTCGATGCCGCCGGCCGCCGGCGCTTGAGCGACGCCATCGCTGCGCGCGGCATGGACTATGTCGGCCAGGAGGTGGTGCGGCTCTCGACCATGCCGGTGTGGGAGCAGGGGCAGATCACGCCGCGTCCCTTCGTGCTGCGCGTGTTCGCAGCCGCGACGCCGGACGGCTGGGCCATCATGCCCGGCGGCTTCTGCCGGATCGCCGAGCAGCCGGATGCGCGCGCGGTGTCGATGGGCGACGGCGCGCGCTCCGCCGACGTCTGGGTGGTCTCGGACAAGCAGGTCTCGACCGCGACGCTGCTGCCTGCGGTCGACAAGGTGCGCATCCGCCGTATCGCCGGCGTGCTGCCGAGCCGCGCCGCCGACAATCTGTTCTGGCTCGGCCGCTATCTCGAACGCGCCGAGGCGACGCTGCGGCTGGTGCGGGCGCTGGGCTCGCCGAGTGGGCCCAACAAGGGCACCGCGGCCTCGCTGCAATCGGCGGAGCGTATCCAGCGCCTGCTGGTGACCTGGGGCGCGATCTCGCAGACCTCGCGCGCGGCGCCCGGCCGCATCGTTGCCGAGGCGCTGCAGAGCCCGGAGCGTTTCGGCTCGGCACTGTCGCTGGTTCGCGCGGCCCAGCGCACGGCGACCTCCTTGCGCGAGCGGCTGTCGCCCGATGCCTGGCAAGTCATCACCGAAATGGTCGAGCGGCTGGCCGTCGAGGTCGAGGACGACGACAGCGTGCTGAGCGCTGCCGAGCTGACCTTGCAGGAGCTCGCGAGCTTTGCCGGCCTTGCGCATGAGAACATGAACCGCGCCGCCGGCTGGCGCTTCCTCGATATCGGCCGCCGCACCGAGCGCGCCATCAACACCACGCGTTTTGCCCGGCAGTTTGCCTATGACGAGGCCGGCGACGAGGATCTCGATATTCTGCTGACGCTGGTGGATTGCCAGATCACCTACCGCTCGCGTTATCTGCTGGCGCCGATCCTGGCGCCGGTGCGCGACCTCGCCGTGCTCGACAGCTACAATCCGCGTTCGGTGGCGTTCCAGGTGACGGCGCTGAACGAGCATATCGCCGCGCTGCCGAGCCTGAAGGAGCACGGCCTCATCGAGAAGCCGCAGCGGCTTGCGGTCGCGCTGCAGGCGATGCTCGCGACCGCGGAGGCCGAGAGGATCGAGGTCAAGACGCTGTTCGCCCTGGAGCAGGATCTGCTCAGCCTCGCCGAGGCGGTCGGGCAGCACTACTTCCCGCACGGCCCCAATGCCAGCCGGCCGGAAAAGTTGACGGGGCTGGCGTGATCTACGATATCCGTCACGTCACCACCTACGAATACGAGAGCCCGGTCAGCTTCGCCCGCTGCACGCTGCGGCTGGAGCCGAGGAGCGGCCATGGCCAGGAGCTGATCTCGCACAAGGTCGAGATTCGTCCGCGCCCCGCGGAGCGTAGCGTCCGGCGCGATTTCTTCGGCACCTTGACCGAGAGTGTCGTGATCGAGGCCGCGCATCGCACTCTGCGCATCGATTCCCGCTCTCGCGTGAAGGTGTCGCGCCAGCCGCCGGCGCGTGACGCTGACAGCCCGGGCTGGGAGAGCATTCGCGACATCGCCTTCGAGGCGACGAGCCTCGGGCCGTCCTCGCCGGTCGGCTATGTCTTTGCGAGTCCGCTGGTGCCGGTGCTGGGACCGGTCAGCGCCTATGCGGCGGAAAGCTTCGCGCCCGGCGCGGGGATCCTCGCCGGGGCGGTCGATCTGATGCATCGCATCCGCACCGAATTTCGCTACGACCCCAAGGCGACGGTGATCTCGACGCCGCTCAACGAGGTCTTCGTCAAGCGCCATGGCGTCTGTCAGGATTTTGCCCATGTGATGATTGCGGGCTTGCGCGGGCTGGGACTGCCCGCGGCCTATGTCAGCGGATATTTGCGCACCATTCCGCCGGCGGGCCAGCCGCGCCTGCAGGGCGCCGATGCCACCCATGCCTGGGTGTCGCTGTGGTGCGGGGGGGAGCTTGGCTGGGTCGATTTCGATCCGACCAACGATCTTATGGTCGCTGGCGACCATATCGTGCTCGCGGTCGGCCGCGACTTTTCCGACGTTTCGCCGGTCGACGGCATCATCGTCGGCTCGCCGAAGCAGAAGCTCGACGTCGCCGTCGACGTGCTGCTGGTGGAATGATTGCCGTTTTGCCGTCCCGGCGACGCCCAGCCCGGGTGTGTCGGGCCGGCACCGCAACCGCGATATCGCGGGGCACAAACCGCAACATATTTCCGTATTTTCGTTCCCGGGTTTGGCCAGTCGGCCCAAGATGGGCTAAGCTGGCCTTTGCGTCGAGGACATGAATGAGACGTCGGGAGTTGGCGTGGAACACCACCGACAAGCGGGGCTGCATCCATGATCACGTTACCGAAACTGGCGGCGGAGACCCTGGAGAAATTGCTGGGCTCGTTCATGCGTCGTCGGTTCGACGAGTCCTACGCCAGAGTGCTGGAAGGCTCGGCCCGCACGGCGATGGAATGCATCGGCAACAGCGACGCACTCTATCACAACATCGAGCATACGATGTTGGTGACGCTGGCCGCTCAGGCGATCCTGATGGGACGTAATCTCCACACGCATCTTGCGGCTGAGGACTACATCAACGTCCTGATCGCCTGCCTCGCGCATGACATCGGCTATGTCCGCGGTCTGTTTCCGGAGGATGACGAAGACGGCTTCATCATCGATGATTCCGGCACCAAGGTGGCGCTGCCGCGTGGCGCTTCGGATGCCAGTCTGATGATGTATCACGTCGATCGCTCGAAGCTGTTTGTGCGGCGGCGGCTGCCGCAGATCCGGGGCGTAGACAGTGAGCGCGTCGCCCGCGCCATCGAGGGAACCCGCTTCCCGGCCCGCGAAGGGCAGGAATACGACGACGACGCCTCGATCCTGCGCGCCGCCGATTTCATCGGCCAGCTCGGCGACCCCAACTATCTGCGCAAGGCCAACGCGCTCTATTACGAATTCGAGGAAGTCGGTATGAATCGCCAACTCGGCTACGATTCGCCGGCCGACATCGTGAACCGCTATCCGCAGTTCTATTGGAATAGCGTCGCACCGCACATCCAGACCGAGATCGGCTACCTCAACAAGACCGAGATCGGTCGGCAGTGGATCGCCAACCTCTACAGCAACGTGTTCCGCGCCGAGCGTGACATCACGTTGTCCGGGCCGCAAAAATAGCTTTCCTCGTAATGCAACAAAAAACGGTCGCTACCGATATCCTCGACATCGCCTATCGCGAATACGGCGCGCCGGACGGTTGGCCCTGCATCATGGGCCACGGCTTTCCCTACGACGTGAACGCCTATGCCGAGACCGCGCCGATCATTGCGCAAGCGGGCGCGCGCGTGCTGGTGCCCTGGCTGCGCGGCTACGGGCCGACGCGGTTTCGCTCCGCTGCGACGTTGCGGTCCGGCGAGCAGGCGGCGCTTGGCGCCGATCTGCTGGCCTTCATGGATGCGCTTGGAATATCGCGCGCGGTCGTCGGCGGTTACGACTGGGGCGGGCGCGCGGCCTGCGTGGTCTCGGTGCTGCATCCGGAACGCGTGATCGGCCTCGTCTCGGGCAATTCCTACAACATCCAGAACATCGCGCGTTCGATGGAGCCGGCTTCGCCACCGGAGGAGGCGGCGCTCTGGTATCAATATCTCTTCCACAACGAGCGCGGCCGCCGCGCGCTGGAGCGCAACCGGCGCGGTTTTGCGCGCCAGCTCTGGTCGATGTGGTCGCCGAGATGGGCCTTCGACTGCGCGACATTCGAGACCAGCGCAATCTCGTTCGACAATCCTGATTTCGTCGATGTCGTGATCCACTCCTACCGACATCGTTACGCGCTGGTCGCGGGCGATCCCGCCTATGCCGCGATCGAGGCGAAGCTCGCCGCGCAGCTGCCGGTTCGGGTGCCGACCATCGCAATCGACGGCGACAGCGACGGCGTCAATTCCGGCACCGCGCACCATGCACGCAAATTCGAGGGCTTTTTCGAGCGGCGCGTCTTTGCAGGGGCCGGCCACAATTTGCCGCAGGAGCGGCCGGCCGAATGGGCGCAAGCCGTGCTCGACGTGCGGAAAGCGGCCTCATAGAGCCGGGTTTCCCGTCCCACAGCCTTGCCGCTCTCGCAGCTTCCAATTTTTCCTGATCCCGGGAACCTTTTCCAATCGCAGCCGTCCAAGCTGTGGGCCGCCTTCTGTATGCGGTTCGTTGCAGGGGAGGTTCTCGATGAAGACGCAAACGCGCAGGCTGGAACGTGTCGCGGTCGCGCAGGCGCCGACCGAGCGGCCCGAGAGGGCGGAGGTCGAGCAGGCGATCCGGACCATGATCCGCTGGGCCGGCGACGATCCCGCGCGCGACGGTCTGCGCGACACGCCGGACCGGGTCGCGCGCGCCTTCGAGGAGTATTTCTCCGGCTATGCCCAGGATCCGACCGAAATCCTGCAAAAGACCTTTGAGGAGATCGAAGGCTATGACGAGATGATCGTCCTGCGCGGCGTTCGCTTCGAAAGCCATTGCGAGCACCACATGGCACCGATCGTCGGCCGCGCCTGGGTCGCTTATATCCCGCAAGGGCGCGTCGTCGGCATCTCCAAGCTCGCGCGTCTCGTCGACATCTACGCCAAGCGGCTTCAGATCCAGGAGAAGATGACCGCGCAGATCGCCAACACGATCAACGATGTGCTGAGGCCCGAAGGTGTCGGGGTCATCATCAAGGCAACGCATCACTGCATGACCACGCGCGGCGCGCACAAGCCCGGGACCGATCTCGTCACCAGCCGCATGCTCGGCGTGTTCCGCGACAATGCGCTGACACGCCAGGAGCTGCTGGGGCTGGCCAATTCGGACGATTGATCCGCGACGGCTCAAGGAGGCAACGCCATGACCGAAGACAAGAAGCCAAGCGGGCCCGACTTGAGCCGAGGCGTGACGCTCGCCGAATTCAAGGACGGCAAATTGCTCGGCCATGTCGGCGAGGAAGACGTCCTGCTGATGCAGGCCGGCAGCGAGATCTTTGCGATCGAGCCGGCCTGCAGCCATTATCACGGTCCGCTCGCTGAAGGACTGGTGGTGGGCGACACCATCCGCTGCCCCTGGCATCACGCCTGTTTCTCCTTGCGATCAGGCGAGGCGACCCGTCCGCCAGCGCTGAATGCGCTGGCGGTGTGGGAGGTCTCGCGTGATCAGGACAAGATCGTCGTTCAGCGCAAGCGCGAGGTGCCGAAGCCTCCGGCGCCTCACCGGACAGCGCCAACGCCGGAGAAATTCGTCATCATCGGCGGTGGCGCGGCGGGTTTCGCGGCGGCGCAGACGCTCCGTCGCGAGGGCTTTGCGGGCGCCATCACCATGCTCAGCAATGACAGCGCGATGCCGGTGGACCGGCCCAATCTCTCCAAGGACTATCTCGCGGGCAACGCGCCGGAGGATTGGCTGCCGTTGCGGGGCGAGGACTATTATCGGGACGCCGGCATCGATCTCAGGCTCAACACGAATGTCGCCGCGATCGAGGCGAAGACGCGCAGCGTGACGCTGGGCAACGGCGACAGGCTGCCGTTCGACGGGCTGCTGCTCGCGACCGGCGCCGAGCCGGTCAGATTGCAGATTCCGGGTGCCGACCAGCCTCATGTCCACACGCTGCGCTCCGTCGCCGACAGCCGCGCCATCATCAAGGCGGCCGGCAGCGCCAAGCGTGCGCTGGTGATCGGCGCCAGCTTCATCGGCCTCGAAGTTGCGGCCTCCTTGCGGGCACGCAAGATCAAGGTCCACGTGGTCGCGCCGGACGAACGGCCGATGCAGAAGGTGCTCGGTCCCGAGATGGGCGACCTCGTGCGCGCGCTGCATGAGGAGAACGGCGTCAACTTCCATCTCGAGGACACGGTGGAAAAGCTGGACGGCACGCGCGCCACGTTGAAGAGCGGCGGCGTGATCGAGGCCGAATTGGTCGTGGTCGGCATCGGCGTCAAGCCGCGCCTTGCGCTCGCCGAGCAGGCGGGGCTTGCGGCCGACCGGGGCGTCAGCGTGAGCGAATATCTGGAGACCAGCATAGCCGGCATCTTCGCGGCCGGTGACATCGCGCGCTGGCCCGATCCGCATTCCCGGCAAACCATCCGCGTCGAGCACTGGGTGGTGGCGGAGCGGCAGGGCCAGACCGCGGCGCGCAACATGCTCGGCAAGCGCGAGCGTTTCGAGGCCGTGCCGTTCTTCTGGTCGCAGCACTATGACGTGCCGATCAACTATGTCGGCCACGCCGAGAGTTTTGACGACATCGCGATCGACGGCAGCGTTTCCGGCAAGGACTGCCTGCTGAAGTATCGCAAGGGCAGCCGCGTCGTTGCGATTGCTTCAATTTATAGGGATCTCGACAACCTCAAGGCCGAGCTCGAGATGGAGCGGACGCGCGGCTGAGGCGCCGCATCCGAACTTGATTGGCGTCAATGGTGCTGCCCGCGACGGCCACTGTGCACCAGTTGATCAGCAACTCGACGCAAGACCGCCTTGTGGAACTCCGCTGATCTGACGTGCTGGCAAAAAGCAGCACGCCGCGCCTTCCGACGTGCGGGGCGATCATCACCGGGGAGAAACCATGAAAGCCGCTTTGGTCCTGGCTGCAGCGCTGGCTGCCTGCCTGTCCACGCCTGTCTCCGCGCAAAAATCCTATGGTCCCGGCGTCAGCGACACCGAGATCAAGATCGGCAACACCATGCCCTATAGCGGCCCCGCTTCGCCGCTCGGCATCACCGGCAGGGTGATCTCGGCCTATTTCGACGAGGTCAACGAGAAGGGCGGGATCAACGGCCGCAAGCTCAATCTCCTGTCGCTCGACGATGCCTTTTCGCCGCCGAAGACCATGGAAGCGGCGCGGCGGCTGGTCGAGGGCGACGGCGTCGCCTTCATCTTCGCGACCATGGGCACCGCGCCGAGCTCGGCGATCGCGAAATATCTCAACAGCAACAAGGTGCCGCAGCTGTTTCTGATCAGCTCGGCCTCGAAGTGGAACGACCCGGCCAACATGCCCTGGTCGATGGCGCTGCCGTGGGCACCGAACTACACCAGCGAGGCCGCCATCGACGTCGCCTATGCCCGCGCCAAGAACCCGAATGCGCGCTTCGCGGTGCTCTATCAGAACGACGACGCCGGCAAGGAATATCTGCGCGGCGTCAAGGAGGCACTTGGCGCCGACGCCGACAAGGCGATCGCGATGGCGTCGAGCTTCGAGGTCGCCGACCCCACCGTCGATTCCCAGGTGCTGACGCTCGCCAACACCAAGGCCGACGTCTTCATGATCTATTCGGTGACGCCGCGCGCCTGCGCCCAGGCGATCCGGAAGGCGCATGAGGTCGGCTGGCAGGCGACGCGCTTCCTCGCCTCGGGCTGCGCCAACAAGGCCACCGTGATGGTGCCGGCCGGCCTCGATGCCGGCAAGGGCGTGCTCTCGCTCGGCTCGCTCAAGCCGTTCGTCGAGGCGCCGAAGGACGATCCGGCGATGACGGCCTATATCGACTTCATGAAGAAGCGCCTGCCCAATGCCGACGTCAACAACGTCGCGGGTCT